>NZ_QWLA01000179.1 GCF_003574095.1 Calidithermus roseus | reverse complement strand
GTCCCCTCCCGCAGCCGCTTCAACCGCAGGCTCCATGCGGTGAGCTACCTCATCCCCCTCCTGCTGCCGCTGTTCAAAACCCTGTGGCAGCGGCTGGGTGACATCGAGCACTCCATCCTGGACACCCCGCCCTTGCCGCATCCGCGCCCCGCGCTGCCGTCTGGCTAAGGGCCTCTGCTACCGCGGCTACACCGCGAGTAAACGGCTCTACTTCCACGGCTTGAAGCTGCATCTGGTGGCGAGTAGCGACCAGTTTATCTGTGAGGTTGAACTCTCCCCCGGTGCTACCGCTGACGTGGAGGGACTGTACTGGATGCCTTTGGACTTGCCCCAAGGCAGTGAACTCTCTGTGGACCGAGGCTACACCGACTACCAGGCCGAGGATGACTTACAAGCCCAGGGCATCCAACTCCGCCCCATCCGTAAGCACAACTCCAAACGCTACCATCAGCCCAGCCGCAAGATCATTGAGTCGCTCGGCTCTGCCCTAACTGAGCTGTTCCCCAAACGCATCCACGCTTCCACCCTCCGGGGCTTCGCCCTCAAGGTCTGGGGGTTCATCTTTGCCCACAACTGTAAGCGTCTGGCGAGCGTTTTGTAGGGGGTGTGTCCCAAAAACAACCCAATAGCCTAGACTGAGGCATGAGCCCACTACAAGAGCGGTTGATGGCGCTGATTGGGGAAGCGGAAGCGAAGGGTAAGGGGATGAAACTGGCCCAGCTGGAGCA
>NZ_QWLA01000178.1 GCF_003574095.1 Calidithermus roseus | reverse complement strand
GCGCCCGCGCCCTCGACGAGCTCCTCGACCAGGAGGCCCACGTTGAGCGGGTCCGGCCGCAGCAGGGCCTTGAGGGCGGTGAGGACCAGCTGGACCTCGCGCCGCTCGTAGAAGGAGCTGGTGGCCACGAGCTGGTAGGGGATCTTGCGCTCGCGCAGCGCCCGCTCGACCTCGAGGGAGAGGAAGTTGGCCCGCATCAGCACGGCCATCTCCTCGTAGGGCACGCCCTGCTCGTGGCTGAAGGCCACGGCGTCGGCCACGAAGCGCGCCTCCTCCTCGCGGGTCTGGGCCTTGACCAGCAGCGGCGGCTCGCCGGCCTCGCGCACCGGGAGCTGCTCCTCGGGCTTGCGCTCGCGGTTGCCCCGGATCACCTGGTTGGCCAGCCGGACCACGTGGGCCTGCGAGCGGTAGTTGGCGTACAGCCCGTAGACCCTGGCCGTGGGGTAGAGCTGCCGGAAGCGCAGGATGGTGCGGAAATCGGCCCCGCGCCACCCGTAGATGGACTGGTCGGGGTCGCCCACGACCATCAGGTTGGGGCTGGCCCCGGGGGCGATGGCCCGCACCAGCTCCAGCTGCACCGCGTTGGTGTCCTGGAACTCGTCGACCATCAGCTGCACGCAGCGCCGCCGCGCCATGGCCGCCGCGGAGTGGCTCAGCTTGAACAGCCTCACCCCCTGCAGCAGCAGGTCGTCGTAGTCCAGCACGCCCAGCTCCTTCTTGGCGTCGGCGTA
>NZ_QWLA01000177.1 GCF_003574095.1 Calidithermus roseus | reverse complement strand
CTCCGAGCGGACCGGCCCGGTGTACGGTGGAGACGTAGGGCGCGTGAAGGTAGGGGGGTTGGATGCGCCAGTCGAGGACTTGGGTCTTGGCTTGAGGCTCGCTCATGCTCCCTCCTGCTCCATCTCGGCGTAGACCCGCTTGGCCACGGCGAAGGCCCGGTTGGCCGCGGGCACACCGGCATAGACGGCTACCTGATGAAACACCTCCCGCACTTCCTCGGGGCTGACCCCCGTGTGGGTGGTGGCCCGCACGTGCATGGCCAGCTCGTGCTCGTGGCCCAGTGCCGCCAGGATGGCCAGGGTCAGCAGGTGCCGGGTCCTGCGTTCCAGGCCCCCTCGAGTCCACAACTCCCCCCAGGCGTACTCGGTGATGAAGCGCTGGAAATCGGCATCGAAGGGGGTCGTCTGGGCCTGAGCCCGCTCTACGTGGGCATCACCCAGCACCTCCCGGCGGGTCTTCATGCCCCGCTCGAAGCTATCGGACATAACCCAGCTCCTCCAAAAACGCACGAATCCCCTGCAACGTGGCCTCCGGCTGCTCGACGCAGGGCAGGTGCGCGGCCCCGGCGATGAGCTTTAGGGGAGCCCCCAGGCCCCGCGCGAGTTCGCCGGCCAGATCGGGCGGGGTCGAGCGGTCCTCGGCCCCGCAGAGCACCAGCGTTCGGGCGCGAATATTCCCCAGCTCAGCCCGCAAGTCCGCCTCGCGCAAGGCCATGCAGGTGCCGATGTAGCCCTCTGGGGGCGTACGGCTGAGCATGTTGTAGT
>NZ_QWLA01000176.1 GCF_003574095.1 Calidithermus roseus | reverse complement strand
GGATGGCCGGGTGGCGCAGGGCCAGGGCTTCGGGGGGCAGGACCTCGGCCAGCCGGAAGGCCAGGGGGAAGTCCACGCCGGGGGGTGGGGCGTTCTTGGGCCAGGGGTTGAGCTTGAGCTTCTCCTGCATGGGTTCTCCTTTCTGCGGCAGGGGGGTGATGTCCGAAAACAGGATACCCGGCCCGCCGGGGTGGAACCGGGGGCCTCAGAGTTCGAGCTCCCGGCTCCCGCCGCTCTTCGTGGGGGCCTCGGGGGCCAGGTGGGTCTCTTTGTTGACACTCCCACGCCCCGCCACGGCGTGGGGTGGTTTACGGTTTCAGCCCGGTATCGCTGCAGGGTTCTTGCGCATCTGGTTCAGTCCCGCTCTTCTGATGTATTGAGCGCGTTCTATAGCAGCCCAGATCTCTTCGTTATGTTTCCTTCGGACGTCCCCAGACCACGGGGCGGGGGTCGCTGAAGTGCAGCGCCAGCGGCAGCGGGCCGCCCAGGTCGAAGACCCCCACCGCCTGCGGGGGGTCGGCTTCCTTGGCCCAGGCCTCGAGGTGGTGGAGGGCTATTTCGGCGGCCATCTCCTCGGGAGTGCATATCCGCACTCCGGTGGCAATGATCTCTGGAGTGGGTTCCCCGAGGCGGATATAGCGCAGCAGGGCCCGCTCGAGATCGGCGCGCAGGGCCTCGGGGTCGCCCCGGTTGACCACCACCGTCACCTCGACCCCGGCCGAGAGCAGCTCGGCCACCTTCGGCGCCTCGCGGGCCAGGGCGGCCCCCATGATCTGCACCACCTCCCGCTCGGAGAGGGGGGGCGGCTCGGGGAGGAAGTCCGCCGCCAGCGGCTTGGGGG
>NZ_QWLA01000175.1 GCF_003574095.1 Calidithermus roseus | reverse complement strand
TCCCTCTCAAAGCAGCTCGACGCCCTCCAGTCCGCCTTGCTTGACTGGGCCCAGGAGGTATGGCAGACCCTGGGCCAAAACGGCCCTTTGTCCCTGGGTGAACAGGCCCGCCAGGGCTCTGTCCCGACAGGGGATCGTCCCGTCGCTGCGGATGGGAAACACCTGCGGGGCACCCGGCGCATCCGGCAAGGGGAAGAGGCGCTGGTCTTTTTGTCAGCTTTGGTTCAGGGGCTGGGACTCTCCCTGGGCAGCCAGGCGGTTGTTTCCGGTGAGGCAGCGGCGGCGCAGGGACTGGCGGTACGCATGGAGGGGCTGGGGGTGGACTGGGTACTGACGGGGGATGCCGCCTTGTGCCAACAGGAGGTGGCGGCAGCGGTGGTGGAGCAAAAGGGGGGTATCTGTTCAGCGTCAAAGAGAATCAGCCGGAGCTCAAGGAACTGATCCAGTGGGCTTTTGCCAGCTACCAGGCCACGGATCAACACATCCAGCACCAGGTTCGGGGTGGAGAGGTCTGGACGAGGACGATCCCCTTCGGGACGGGCTGGCACCCGTGCACCGGATGGCACCTGGAGGTGCTGCCTATGCCTGAGGCGGTAAGCGGCTGACAGGGCTCGCAGATGGCCTTGCGGATGCAACGGAGGGTTGTACGCAAAAATACCGGGGAGCTACGGGAGGAGACCGCCTATGCGCTGACCAGTCTGCAGGCGTCAGCGAGGCAGCTTTATGCCCTGTGGCGGGGACACTGGGAGGTGGAGAACCGTCTACACCACAAGCGAGACACGGTGTTGGGAGAGGATGCCTCCCGCAGCCGCAAGGGGGCGGTGGGGCTGATGTACTTACGCGATGTCATCCTGAGCCTCTTGCATCT
>NZ_QWLA01000174.1 GCF_003574095.1 Calidithermus roseus | reverse complement strand
GGGGGTCCGGCGGGGCTCACGGCGGGCATCTACACCGGGCGGGGCGGCCTGAGGAGCGTGATTTTGGAGAAGGGGTTGCCCGGGGGGCAGATCGCCCAGACCGAGGAGGTGGAGAACTACCCCGGCTTTCCCGAGGGCATCCGCGGGCCGGAGTTGGCCGAGCGCATGCTCAAACAGACTCAGCGCTTCGGGGTCGAGGTGCAGATGGAGGAGGTGCTGGGGCTCGAGCGGGCCGCTGTGGGCTTCGTGGTCAAGGGCTACACGCAGAACTACCCCACCCGCACGGTGATCCTGGCCACCGGGGCCAATCCCCGGCGATTGGGGGTGCCCGGGGAGGAGAAGTTCTACGGACGGGGGGTGAGCACCTGCGCGACCTGCGATGGCTTCTTCTACCGCGGCAAGGAAGTGGTGGTGGTGGGCGGGGGCGACGCGGCGGTGGAGGAGGGCTTGTTCCTGACCAAGTTCGCCTCCAAGGTCACGCTGATCCACCGCCGCGACGAGCTGCGGGCCAACAAGACCGCTCAGGAGCGGGCCTTTGCCCACCCCAAGATGCACTTCCTGTGGAGCCACGTGGTGGAGGAGGTGCTGGGGGAGGAGACGGTGGGGGGGGTGCGGCTGAAGAACCTCAAGAGCGGGGAGGTCTACGACTACAAGACCGATGGGGTGTTCGTGTTCATCGGGCACGAGCCCAACACCGGCTTTTTGAAGGGAGTGGTGGCGCTGGGGAGGGAGGGCTACGTGGAGGTGAGGGAGGAGGTCTACACCAGCGTGCCGGGGATCTTCGCCGCGGGGGACGTGGCCGACCCGGTCTACCGCCAGCTCACCACCAGCGTGGGGGCGGGCACCCGGGCTGCCATGGCCGCCGAAAAGTACCTGGCTGAGCAC
>NZ_QWLA01000173.1 GCF_003574095.1 Calidithermus roseus | reverse complement strand
CCCCTCCCCCGGCCCACCAGGCCGCCCCAAGAATGAGAGTTATATTAGAGTGGGAAGATAGGGACTTTTCGCTGTCGCTGACGACAAGAACCCCGCATGGGCGCCGCCGCCGGCAGGGGTGCCGGGGCTGGGGCCCCCGGTACAATGCGGGCATGCACCTGCGCCTGCACCTCACCAGCCCGCTGGGCCACGGCCTCGAGCTCGAGGCCACCGCGGAGGACTACCTCGAGCTGCTGCGCGAGTGGGGGGCCAAGGGCTACCGCCCCGCCCCGCCTCCGCCCGGCGGCTACGTGCTGCCGCTGGCCTGCGCGGGCTGCTTCGACTGGGCCTTCCTGGGCGCCAGGGAGCTCGACAGCGAGACGGTGGAGGCCTTCGGCTTCCGCTGGCGGCGCCGCCACCTCGCGGGCCGGCGCGACCTGCCGGAGGTGGTGAAATTTTCACGCGGGGCCTGGCAGTTCGAGGAGGAGGGCGTGGAGGGCAAGCGCCAGGGCTACGTCACCCTCGTCCGCTTCGAAGGGCCGGGCGACTGCGGGGGGACGTGGTGCCGGGCGGGACAGGGCGGGAGATAAGCGGGGACCGCGATACACGCCCGTGCACGCCGGGGCGGCCGGATCATGAGAGCTGCCCCCCGCCGGCGCAGGACGGCGATGCTACCATGGGGCCATGAGCCTGAGCTGGATCGACCTGCTGATGCTGATGGGGGCGGCCTGGGCGCTCTTCTGCGCCGTGGTCGATCCGCGCAGCCTGCTGAGCGAGCTGCTGGACGACGGGGCCGCCGAGCGCCACGAGGCGCAGACCATGTTCGACAAGGAGGCCGCGGCCCTGCGCCACCCCCACCTGGCGCACGAGATCTCCCCCCGCGGGGTGTGCCCCCTATGATAGGCGTGATGATAGGGGGTATAGCTTGAGCG
>NZ_QWLA01000172.1 GCF_003574095.1 Calidithermus roseus | reverse complement strand
TGCTCTGTTGCAAGGTTTGTATAGTAGAGCCAGATGGGTCATCAACGCTCCCCAAGACCTTCTTGCCGGGCGGGTAAAGCAGCCCAGTCACGACCGAGCCTGCACCTGGAGGTTGCGCGAATCATCTACGTCCAGACTCAAGCAGCCTTTCCCAAATACAGCCACCCCAATAGCCCCAAGACATATACCCTCCCCCAACTGGCCGCCTGCGTCGTGTTGTGCTTCTACTTCAAGATGAGCTACCGTGACTTTGTAGAGCTTTTGCGGATGAGCCAAGAACTCAGGGAGGCACTGGAACTCGAAGCGGTGCCTCACTACAGCACCCTCAGCCGGATGTATCAACGCTTTCGTGCGAGTCACCTGGATGAGATGAACCGGCAGTTATTGCAGAGCTTAGGGGTGGCGGAGGAGGCAGTAGCCTTAGATAGCACCGGGTTTCGCCCCACCCAGGCCAGCGCCTACTTTCAGACCCGGCGGGGTAGACCCTTTCGGAGCTGGGTAAAGGGGAGCTATGCAGTAGGGACACGCAGTCAGCTGATCCTGGGAGTACTCTCGGGTAGAGGCCCCAGTGGGGACAGCTCCCATCTCTCCACGCTCAAACGAAGGGTGAGCCCTTACGGGAAACGGGGGGACTGGGTAATCCTGGCGGATGGTGGGTTTGATGGACGAGGGGTAGGGTCCCGTGACCTGATTCCGCCGGTTCGGCGCAGAGGGGCACGGACGATCCCCTTCGGGACAGAGCAAGCTCTGTACACCAGTTTGAAGGCTACTGAGCGCAAGGCGCGAGCCTCAGGCGAGGCTCGACGGTCTGTTCGGGCAACGCTGGAAGAGCGAAACGGTGATATCGGTGCTCAAACGCAAGTTCGGTGAGGGGGTGCGTTCTCGCAAACTCCGCCTGCAGATGCGGGAGTGCCGGGTCAAGGCGTTGGTCTACAACGCCTACCGTTAGTCATCTCGCTACATTATGGGAACTTTGCAACAGAGCA
>NZ_QWLA01000171.1 GCF_003574095.1 Calidithermus roseus | reverse complement strand
CTGATACCCCATGCGAGTACAGCCGAGAAGCTCTCCCGCACGGTGAACCAGTTTGCCAACGCCTGTAACTACGCCCTTCAGGTAGCCCGCAGGGACAACGTTTGGAACAAGTTCGCCCTCCAACGTGCGGTCTACCGGGAGCTTCGGGAGCGCTTCGGCCTCAGCGCCAACCTTGCGGTGCGGGCCATCGCCCGCGTGGGCAAGCGCAAGGGGCACAAGGTGGGGGGCTTCAAGGCCACCTCGGTGGATTACGACCAGCGCACCCTGTCGGTCAACGTGGACACTGAGACCGTCAGCCTCTCCACCGTGGACGGGCGAGTGAAAGTGCCCATGCGCATCGCCGGGTATCAGCGCCACTTGCTCCGCAGCGCCAAGAGCATTCAGGGCGGGCAGTTGGTCCGGGGCCGGGACTCCTGGTACGTCCACCTGTGGTGCGAGTACGACGACCCGCCCGCCATTGCCCCAAACGGCTTTCTCGGGGTTGACCTCGGCATCGTGAATATCGCCACCGATTCGGACGGGGAAGCCTACTCGGGCAAGCACCTGAACTCGGTGCGCCACCGCCACCGTCGCCTTCGCAAGAAGCTGCAAAAGAAGGGCACCCCATCGGCCAAGCGTCGCCTGCGGAGACTTTCGGGCAAGGAGCGGCGCTTTGCCAACGACGTCAACCACCGCATCAGCAAAAGCATCGTGGCCAAGGCTCAACGCACCGGGCGTGGTATTGCCCTCGAAGACCTCCAGGGCCTCCGCGAGCGGGTACGGCTTCGCAAGCCCCAGAGGGCCACGCTGCATAGCTGGGCGTTCCATGACCTGGGCCAGAAGCTTCGGTACAAAGCCGAATGGGCCGGAGTACCGCTGGTCTGGGTCAATCCACGCAACACCTCGCGGGAGTGCCCGGCCTGCGGGCACACCGAGCGGGCCAACCGTCCCACGCAGGCGCTCTTTCGCTGTGTGGTCTGCGGGTGCTCTGGGCCTGCGGACTACTTCGCGGCGGTCAA
>NZ_QWLA01000170.1 GCF_003574095.1 Calidithermus roseus | reverse complement strand
ATACCAAACCTATGTAGATAATAATGCATGCCGAGCAAAGCCATACCCCTACACCCCCACCTGAGCCTGGAGGAACTCGAACAGCGCTACCGTAGCTGCAAGGATGCCAAGGAGAAGACCCGCTGGCAGGTGATCTGGTTGTACGCCCAGCAGACCCGGGAGAACCGCCCCAGCACCCTGGCGGTGAGCCGGGCCACCGGGTTTAGCCAGAACTGGGCCTACAAGCTCATCCGGCGCTACAACGCCGAGGGACCCGAAGGGCTCATCGATAAGCACCGCTACAACCCGGGAGGGGATAAGCGGGCTCTGCTGAGCAAACAGCAGCAACAAGCCCTCGGGCGGGCCCTGCAAGAGCGCCCCCCCGACGGGGGGGTGTGGACGGCCCCCAAGGTGGCCCGCTGGGTGAAGGAGCACACCGGCAAAACCATGGCCGAGGTCACTGCCTGGACCTACCTGCGCCGCTTGGGCTTCACCCTGCAACGCCCCCGCCCCAGGCACCCCCAGAGGGCCACGGCCGAGGCGCGGGCGGCGTTCAAAAAAAGCTAGCCGAGGTGGTCGAAGAACAGCGTCGGCTCTACCCTGGGCGAGCGCGCGCGGTGGAGGTCTGGGCCCAGGACGAGGCCCGCCTGGGCCTGAAGCCGATCGTGCGCAGGGTCTGGGCGCTCAAAGGACAGCGGCCTCTGGCCTTGCATCGCAGCCGCTATGAATGGCTGTACGTCTACCTCTTCGTGCATCCGGCCAGTGGGAAGAGCACCTTCCTGATCCTGCCCACGGTGAACAGCGCGCTCATGAGCCTGGCCCTACAGGAGTTCCAGCGGGAGGTGGACCCAGAGGGGAGGAAGGTCCTGGTGCTGCTCCTGGACAACGCGGGCTGGCACCGGGCCAAAGACCTCCAGGTACCGCCCGGTCTGCTGCTGCTGCACCTACCGCCCTACACCCCGGAGCTCTCCCCGGCGGAGCCGGTGGTGCCTCTGCTGCGGGAAGCGGTGGCCAATGAGAGCTTCCCCAGCTTGGAGGCTTTGCAAGAGCG
>NZ_QWLA01000017.1 GCF_003574095.1 Calidithermus roseus | reverse complement strand
AAGTTCGGTGAGGGGGTGCGTTCTCGCAAACTCCGCCTGCAGATGCGGGAGTGCCGGGTCAAGGCGTTGGTCTACAACGCCTACCGTTAGTCATCTCGCTACATTATGGGAACTTTGCAACAGAGCAGGTTGAGGTCGCCTTTGTGGACCAGGGCTACACCGGCCTGCAAGCCGAGCAGGCCGCCGCCGGGGAAGGCATCGAGCTGTGCGTAGTCAAGCTTGAAGAGGCCAAAAAGGGCTTTGTTCTGCTGCCCAGGCGGTGGGTCGTCGAGCGGAGTTTGCGCAGACAAGCGGGCCTCCAAGCTTGGAGGCCCGTCTGCTTGGCCCGCCTGGATGGCGCGCTTCCGCCGTCTTTCACGGGATTACGAGCGCCTGGCCGACACCCTCAAGGGCTTCCACTGGCTGGCCTTCTCGATTCTGCTCCTGCCGAAAGTCCTTGATGGTTTACGTTTGGCTTCCTAGAGCATGTCTGAATAGGTTATCAAGGGAAAAAGGGGTAGTTTGGTGTTTGCTATGACCAACTACCCCAGCGATCTTAGCACAAAGGAATACGAGCTGTTGAAGCCCCTGCTGCCCGAACTGAAGCCTCATCCCAGACGCAAGTGGGATTGGCACCTGATCTTGAACGCTATTTTCTACGTGCTCAGAGGAGGCTGTGCCTGGCGGTTGATGCCCTCCGACCACGTGCCCTGGCAGACCGCCTACCACTACTTCAGGGTGTGGAGTTTGGATGGAACCTGGGAGCGGATCAACGGGAGCCTCCGGGCGCAGGTAAGGGTGGCCTCCGGGAGACACCCCGAGCCCACTGCCGGGATCGTAGATAGCCAGAGTGCCAAGACCGGTCGTCAGGGTGGGGAATGCGGGTTTGATGGACACAAGGGGGTCAAGGGACGCAAACGTTTCATCCTCACCGACACCCTGGGGCTGGTGCTCAAAGCCAAAGTACTCAAAGCCGATACACACGAGGGGGCTGGGGGAATCCAGCTGCTCCAAGAGGCCTTCCCGGACTTCCCCACCCTGCTCAAACTCTGGGTAGCTCAGGGCTTCAGGGGTAGCTTCATTGACTGGGTGGCTGCAAACCTCCCCCTGGAGGTCGAGGTCTCCAAAGGTCTGGGCAAACCTGGGGAACCCGGCTTTGTGCCCGCTCCACGGCGCTGGGTGATTGAACGCACCTTTGCTTGGCTCACTGGCTTCCGCCGGCTCACCCGTGATTTCGAACGCTTTGCCCGCACTACCGAGGCCATCATCTACGCCTGCATGACCCGCATCATGCTCGCTCGCCTGGCTAAAATCGTGTGAGGCCGCTATTCAGACACACTCTAAGGTTTGTGGAAGCGCTGCCCGACCCTCAGCAGCTGCTCGAGGCCATCCTGAAGAGCGGGAGAGGCCGCCACAAGATCTACGTGGGGGCCGCCGCCGGGGTGGGCAAGACCTACCGGGCCCTGCAGGAGATACGGGAGCGACTCGAGGCAGGAGTGGATGCGGTGGTGGGCTACCTTGAGACCCACGGGCGCGCTGATACCGCCCGGATGGGCGAGGGGCTGCCCATCTTTCCCCGCAAGCAGCTGGAGTACAAAGGGGTGACCCTCCCAGAAATGGACCTGGAGGGGCTGCTCGAGCGCCGCCCGGCGTTGGTGTTGGTGGACGAACTGGCTCACACCAACGCCCCCGGCTCCAAGAATGCCAAGCGCTACCAGGACGTGGAGGAGCTGCTTTCAACGGGAATCAGCGTGATCTCTACTATGAACATCCAGCACCTCGAGTCGCTCAACGACCTGGTAGCCCGCCTCACCGGGGTGCAGGTTAAAGAGCGCGTACCCGACCGGGTGCTTCTGGAGGCCGATGAGGTGATCCTGGTGGACGTGACCCCTGAGATTCTGCAAGAGCGGCTCCGGGCGGGCAAGATCTATCCCAAGACCAAGATCGAGCAGGCCCTGGCCAACTTCTTTACTGCGGAGAACCTGGCCGTGTTGCGTGAGCTGGCCCTGCGCAGTGTGGCGGATAAGGTCGAGGAGGATGCCTCGGCAGGGGAAGACTCCCCGGCCATCAAGGAGCGCATCGCCGTGGCGGTGACTCCAAGTTCCAAAGACGTCTTGCTCATCCGCCGCGGCGCCCGCATGGCCAGGCGGATGCGGGGCGAGCTGCACGTGGTGCATGTGAGGAACCGTCGTCTCTCCCGCGAGGAGGAGCGAGTATTGGACGGCCACCGCATCATCACCGAGGGCCTCGAGGGCCACTTTCACAGCCTCGAGGGTCGCGACGTCGCCCGGGCGCTGGCGGAGTTTGCCAAGGAGCATGGCATCACCCAGCTCGTCCTGGGCGAAAACTCCAACCCCACCTGGCGCGATTTTTTGCGGCTTTCGATCATCCAGCGGCTCATCCACCTGACCCACGACGTCGACATTCACATCATGGACCGACGCCGCGAGCGGCGATAGCTCCATTCAGGCCGCCTGCTGGCTCCAGGAGCTGCTTGGCTTTAAGTCCCGGGACTCGGCGCCCCCTCGCCATAGAGCACCCCAGCATTGTAGTCATACTCGAAGAGTTCGGCATATCGGCCCCAGTCGATGGCGATGGCTAGCACCGCAAGGGCCTCCTCGGTGGGCATATAGTCCTCCAGCTCGCGCACGAAGCGCTCCTCGGGAGCCCGCCCATTGGGACGGGTCTGGAGCACGCGGTGAATGTGCCCTACCAGCGGGACACTCAGCAGCATGCGTTCAGCGAAGATCTTCTTGCGGGTATTGGAGGAGGCTGCGGCAAAGCGCTGACCCAGCGGGCTGAGGCGGATGTCTCCCTCCTGCACCACCGCCAGCCCCAGCAACTCGGCGGCGTCGAGCAGGGGGAAGAGTTCGTCTACCTCGAGCTGCATCTCCCCGGCTAGCTTGGACAGGTCTTCCCGGCCAAAGCCGGGACCCTCGGCCACCCGCTCCAAAAGCCCCTCCAGCGCCCCAATGGGGGCCCTGGGTAGGCGGTGGCCTATGCCGATGGCCTCGGCGGGGGGCTGCTCGAGCCCAGGACGGGTGGTCAGGATCCGATAGACCTGCTCCACCCGCTCGACAAAGACCGGGTGCTCCCGCTTGCGCGGGTAAGGCAGCGGCACGGTGACCTCGGCCATTAGGCGCCCAGGATTGGCCGAAAGCACCAGGATGCGGTCGGCCAGCAGGACTGCCTCTTCGATGTTGTGGGTTACCAGGAGAATGCTCCTGGTGGGAATGCGTCGCTCGCTCCACAATTCCAGCAACTCGTCCCGCAGGCTCTCGGCGGTGAGCACGTCCAACGCGCTGAAGGGTTCATCCATGAACAGAATGTCAGGGTTGGTCACCAGGGCGCGGGCAAAGCCTACCCGCTGGCGCATCCCACCGGAAAGTTCCTTGGGGAAGGCTTTTTCGAAGCCATCCAGCCCGATGAGGTCGATGACTTCCAGCGCGCGGCGGCGGCGCTGGGGGGCGGGGACGCCCATGGCCTCCAGACCCAGCTCCACGTTCTGCTGCACAGTAAGCCAGGGGAACAAAGCGAAGTTCTGGAAGACCATAGCCATGCCGGGCATCGGCCCCTTCACGCGCTGGCCCCGGTAGCGCACTTCCCCCCAGGAGGGCCGGACGAGGCCGCTCAGGCAGCGCAGCAGGGTGCTCTTGCCCGAGCCGCTGCGGCCCAGCAGAGCTACGATCTCGCCCTCCTTCAGCTCGAGGTCGATGTCGTCGAGAACCGTGAAAGGCCTGCCCTCGGGGGTGCTGAAACTCTTGGTCAGGTGAGTGGCGCTGAGGATGCTCTGCATAGGGGCTCCTTTCCAGGGCTAATGGGCATCTTCAGTCAAGGCGGTAGCGCTCCTCGGCCAGTCGGTACAGTGGCTGCCAGAGGAGCCGGTTGTAGGCCAGCACCAGCAAACCCATCACCAGCATTCCCAGCCCCACGTGGGGGTTGAAGGCGCCGGTGCTCCAGTGGGCGATGTAGGCTCCTAAGCCAGTGGCGACCAGGGTGGTGCTGCCCCAGCTCACCCGTTCGGCCACGATGCTGGCGTTCCAGCTACCCCCCGCGGCGGTGATGCCTCCGGTCACCAGGGCTGGGAAGGTGGCTGGGAGGACGAGCCGCCGCCACCAGGCCCAGCCAGAGAGCCCGTGCATCCGGGCGGCCTCCTTGAGATCGTTGGGGAGGGTCATGGCTGCAGCCACCACGTTGAAGAGCAGGTACCACTGGGTGCCCAGCACCATCAATGGGGAAAGCCAGAACTCGGGGTTGAGCCTGAGGTTGGCGAGGGCCACGACGAAGAGGGGAAAGAGCAGATTGGCGGGAAAGGCTGCGCCGAACTGGGCCAGGGGCTGCGCCCACTGGGCGACTGTAGGCCGCAGGCCGACGTATACCCCGATGGGGGTCCACAAGCAAGCGGCCAGCAGCACCATCGCGCTGACCCGTAGCATGGTGCATAGCCCGTATTTGAGCACTTCCCACACCTCCGGCCAAGCTACCTTGCCGGTGGGGGCCAAAGGTCGTGAGCAGGCTTCAACCAAGTTAGCTGGAGCCCCCACCTCCGGCTCGTGCAACAAAGTCCGCATTTCCTCGCGCACCACCTGACCTCCCTGGCTCGCAGCACAGAGCTGGGAAAGCCATACGGTCCGATCGGCTCCTGGAGCGATGCCCAAAGAGGCAAAGCGCCGGGCAAGCTCGGGAGAAAAGTTGCGGTTGAGGTTCGGGTTGGGCTGCAGCATTCGCCCTCCCTGAAAACCCAAGCCGGGGCCAAACAAGTAGCTTAGCAATACCCCTAGCAGGCTGAGCGAGGCCACAGCCAGCCCCAGGTTGAAGCCGAGGTCAGCCAGACGCTCCCTGCGCCGCCGCGTCAATCTGCCCTCCAGGGCGCTTCCCACTCGGCTGAACCGTGCCGAGCACAGCCACAGCCACTCCCACAAGGCGGCGGGCAGCCGGGCGATGCGCTGGGTTAGCCGGGCCCGCTGGAGCAGGGTCAGCACCCACGACCGGGCCGTGTTGGCGGCCCCGGATTGCTCGAGCCTGAACTTCTCGGCCCAGGCCACGACAGGGCGGAAGAAGAGCTGGTCGTACAGCAGCACCAGCAGAAAGAGGCTGATCCCCGCCCAGATCATGGCGCGGACATCAGCCTGCTGGATAGCCAAGGCGATGTAGGAGCCCACCCCCGGCAAATACTGCTCCCGCTCGCGCCCCGCCACGCTGATCACCTCCGAGGCCACCACGAAGAACCAACCTCCCGAGACCGACATCATGGCGTTCCAGACCAGACCCGGCATGGCGTAGGGCACCTCGAGCTTCCAGAGGCGCTGCCAGGGCGAGAGCCGCAGCATGGCCGCGGCTTCCACAAGTTCCTTGGGAACGGTCTTGAGCGCGCTGTAGAAGCTAAAGGTCATGTTCCAGACCTGCGAAGTGAAGATGGCGAAGATACTGGCCGCCTCGAGGCCGAACAGGCTGCCCCGGAACAGCCCCACGAAGATCGCGGTGCTCGCAGTGAGAAAGCCCAGGATAGGCAGCGACTGCAAGAAGTCGAGAAGGGCGATAAGCACGCGCTCGCTGCGCGGCACTTTCGCGGCGATGCTGCCGTAGACGAAGGTGAACGAAAGCGAAAGCAGGATGGCCAGCAGCATCCTGAGCAAACTGCGCAGGCTGTAGTAGGGCAGATAGACCGGCTCGAGGCTCACGGTGAGGTCGGGTGAGCGGGGGCCAAAGGGTTGGGTGGCCCCCTCCAGCGCCACCGTGAGCAGCGAGAGCAGCACCAGGATGCCGGGGATCACCACCAGATCCCAGCGGGAGAAGGGGGCGCGAGGTCGCAGGGAATCGGGGGAAGGGAACAAGCGCCTCATGGGCGCACCCCCGGCCCAGATTGCTTCAGAAATAACATGAAGACCTCCTCGGGGACGCCGTATCCTCGAGGAGGCTGAATCCTGCGGGTTCAGGGCAGAGCGCAACCCCCAGGAGGACTCGGCTTGGAACTGTAACTACCCGTATCTTCCATTGGGGCTGCTCGCGCTCCTCTCTGTGCGAAAATCCCTGACGAGGCGTTCATTGACATCTACCCAGGTTTTCGCGGGCTCGAGCCGTCCTCGAGGTCTTCGCGGATGGCGCTGGCTCCCTTTTTGAACTCCCGGATGGCCTCCCCCAGGCCGC
Source organism: Calidithermus roseus (assembly GCF_003574095.1). GTDB lineage: Bacteria > Deinococcota > Deinococci > Deinococcales > Thermaceae > Calidithermus > Calidithermus roseus. Next base: position 44,216 of record NZ_QWLA01000017.1, on the reverse strand, counting down.
GGGCCAGCTCGGGAAGCTTGCGCGGACCAAAGAGGAGCAGCACCACCAGCAGGATGATGGCGAGTTCGGGGAAACCGAGGTTCATGTCTTTCCCATCCTGCGCCATGGCGGGCTATGGCCCGCCATGGCGCTTCACCCTCCGCTCTCAGTTGAACAGCACGTAGGGGGCGATCTTCTTCCAGAGCGTGGGGCCGATGCCTTTGACTTTGCTCTGTAGATCCCGGGCACTCTTGTAAGGCCGGTGCTTGATGATCTCCTGGGCCAGCTTGGGGCCGATGCCGGGAAGGGTCTCGAGCTGGGCCAGAGTAGCGGTGTTGATGTGCACGGGGGCGATTTTGGTGGCTACGGTGGCCTTGCCTATGGTCGTCGTGCTCCCCGAGGCGGCGAAGGCCCCCAACGAGCCCCCCACCACCGCCAGCGCGGCCAGAGCCAGACCCAAGGACTTCTTCAGGTTCATACTGCCCTCCTTTTCCGTGATCCTGCTCGAGCGATCACGGGCGATACTGTGGGTCAGCAGTGTGAAGGCAGAATGAAGTTTTTGCCTTCAGAAAGATGAAATTCGGATTTCTTGCCGAGATCATCGATGGTTGTGTAGCCCTCAGCGATTGCGGCTTGATTTGACGTGGCGCACCTTGCGTACGGTGTGTTCCTTCATCGGCACCACCGAGATGGTGCCGTCGATCTCCAGTACCGCCGAGGCCACCTGCTCGGGTGTACTCACGCCATGCTCGCGCAGGGCGGCCTCGAGCTCAAGCGGATTGATCCCCTCACGCCGCAGGGCCTCGGGGAGGAGCTGGCCATTCCGGATGAGGATGGTGGGGGAGCCCTCGAGGCTCTGTCGTAGGGGACTTTTAGCCACGATGCGGTTGAGCAACAGCAGAATGATCGCCGCCAGCAGGCCGCCGGTGAGGCTGTTGTCAGGGCCGATCATGGCGTTTTGCACCGCATTGGACAGCAGCAGCAGGGTGAGCAGGTCGAAGGGGGTCATCTGACCCAGGGTGCGCTTGCCGGCCAGCCGCAGCAGCAAAAGCAGCACCACGTAGACCAGCGCCACCCGCAAGACGGTGAACAGCAGTGTCACACCCTCGCCCAGGGCCAGTTTGAGCGCTTCGCTCATCAGATCTCCTTCACCATTACCACGTGCACAGCCTCGCGCCCCAGCCAGGGTTGCCATAGGGGGCTTTTGGCCTCGCAGTAGACCCGAAACCCCGTTCGTTCATACAGTCGCATTGCCGCCTGGTTTTCCCGCGTGGTCGAAAGCTGCACCCCTCGCACCCCCCGCCCGCGTAAGGCCTCGAGGTGGGCGTTCAGCAGCGCCTGCCCTAACCCTGCCCCCCGCGCCTGGGGCAGCAGGTTGATGTGCAACTGAGCGGGATAGAGGTCGATGGGGGCGTGGGGTGTGGGGTAGCGGGCCATGCGCAGGAGGTAGGCCAGTGAGGATCCCAGGTAGGGGTATCGGCCCTGCAAGGCCCGGCCCAGCAGCCAGGGCACACTCCCGAGCATGTGGCGCTGGTAGGCCCTCAAATGGGCCGTGCCCAGGATGTAGCCCACCGGCACACCCCCCTGGAGGGCCAGGAAGTTGCCATAGCCCACCGCGCTGAGGTATGGCCGCACCCAGAGGTCGGTGAAGAGGGTGAAATCGGGGAAGAAGCGCCGGGCGCTTTCACCGAAGAAGCCGGTGGCGTAGGCGATGTGGCTCAGGGCCTCGAGGTCTTCCATGCGGGCTTCACGAATTTCGGCCATGATGGGGTTCGTGCGTCGGCGCTTCAGGAAACGTTACATCTTGCTCACAACCTTGCTCGTGGTCTTCGTGGTGATCAACGCCCCCGGGATCTTCGCTTGGGGGTACGGCCTCTATTATCGCCGCAGCGTGAGCCACCTGCCCCAGATCACTCTGCTGAATGAACGGATGCTGGTGCTCTCGCCCCATCCCGACGACGAGAGTCTTTGCTGCGCGGGGGCTATCCAGCAGGTGCTGCGTGGTGGAGGAGAGGTCTGGGTACTGTGGTTCACCAACGGCGATGGCTTCGAGTGGGATGCCAGCCTGCTCGCACACACCCTCAGGCCGCAGGGCCCGGCCTCGCTCGAGCTGGGTCGGCGACGCATGGAGGAGGCTCGACAGGCGGCACGCCGGTTAGGGATACCCGAAGGCCACCTCTTCTTCCTGGGCTATCCCGACCGGGGCCTCGAGGCCCTGCTCTGGCATTCGGGGGGTTCGCCCTACCGCTCGCGCTTGACCGGGGTGAGCTACGTGCCCTACTCCGGTACACTTTCGCCCGGAGCGCCCTACACGGGCGAGTCACTGCGACGGGATTTCCGGCGGGTGCTCGAGCGGGTGCGGCCCACCCTGGTGCTGGCTCCCTCTCTGAAGGACGCCCATCCCGATCACCGTGCCGTCGGGCTCCTGGCCCAGCAGGAGGTACCTGCCGACCGCCTGCGCTTTTGGATCGTGCACGGCGGGCTGGAGTGGCCCCTGCCTAAGGGCCTGCACCCTGACCTGCCCCTCGAGCCCGCTCCGCGGGGTAGGGGTCTGCCCTGGCAGCGCCTGCCCCTGAGCCCCCAGGAGCGCAGGGCTAAGCTCGAGGCCCTGCGGGCCCACGCCACCCAGATGAGGCTGCTGGCGCGCTTCCTGCTGGCCTTCGTGCGGGAAAACGAGCTGTTCAGCTCTCGATCGGATGTAGATTAGAGGGCAGAGGGACGCTATTTCGAAAGTCTATTGCGAGCCAGAGAAAAAAGCTCCCCCAGTCAGGAGGTTTTTCATCTCGAGTTCACCCCCTGGGCCTACCCTCCCCTCGGGAGGAGTCATGGAAGGTACGATACCTGCCCCGGGAGTAAAGTTGGATATGCGCTTGTTGATCGTGGAGGACGAGCCCAGCCTGGGCTCGACCCTGGTGGAGAGCCTGGCGGCACAGGGCTTTGAGCCGTACCTGGTGTCCTCGGTGACCCAGGCCGAGGCGGTCATCTGGGAGCAGTCCTTCGACCTGATTCTGCTCGACGTGATGCTGCCCGAGGGCCAGGAGGCAGGCTTCGAGTTGGCCCGCGCTCTGCGTGAGTCGGGTTTCCGTCAGCCCATCCTCTTCCTCACCGCCCGTGAGAGCGTGCCCGACCGGGTGAGGGGTCTCGAGGTGGGAGAGGACTACCTGCCCAAGCCCTTCGCCCTGGCCGAGTTGGTCGCCCGGCTCAAAGCGCTGGCCCGACGTGGTGAGGTTAAGCCGCAGAGCATTCAGCTGGATGACCTTGAGCTGGTGTGCGAGACACGCCAGGTGCGCTACCGGGGTCAGCCCGTGCGGCTGACAGCCAAAGAATATCAGGTGCTCGAGCTCTTCGCGCTGAGCCCGGGACGGGTCTTCACCCGTGAGGAAATCCTGGAGCGGGTCTGGGGGCCAGGCTACGAGTCGGACTCCAATCTCATCGACGTATACGTGAAAAACCTGCGGCGCAAGCTCTACGAGGGGGTGATCCAGACCGTGCGCGGGATGGGTTACCGTATGGGGGACTGAGCGGCTGGGGGGCTATGGCGGCTGACCCCTCCTCAGACCCTGTCCCCTCGAGCCCTGGCCGAACGGGACGTGCATGAGCTTGCGACTGCGGCTGGCCCTCATCGCCTTCAGCCTCACCCTGCTGGGGTTGGGACTGGGGCTGTTCTCGACCTATCAGGTGCTCGAGCGCAGCAGCCTGGCCGAACTCGACCAGGAGCTGCGCTTCCAGGCCGGGGTGGTGCTGCGGGCGGCGCTCGAAAGCCAGAGCATCCCTGATGAGATCGCCGATGAACTCACCCAAAGCAACCGCCCCAACTCGGCCCAGGTCTATCGTGGTAGCCAGAAAATCTGGGAGGGGGGCACCTTCTCCTCTGATCTGCCCTTCGACGCTCAAATGCTGGGTAGGCAGGGTCCCAGTGAGGTCGGGGGGTTGCGGGTATACACGCTGAGCCGGGGGGACCTGAGCGTGCAGGTCAGCGCGCCACTGGGGCTGTTGCGCGAGACCCTGGGGCGCTTCGTGGAGGTCGCCGTGCCCATCGCTCTGCTGCTGGCGCTCTTCTCGGCGGGGCTGGCCTACTTAGCCGCCACGCTGGCCGTACGGCCCCTCGAGCGCCTGGCCCACGCCGCAGCCCACTTCGAGCAGGGAGTCGCCATCCCCAGCACCTCCGGCCAAGACGAGGCCGCCACCTTGGCCAGATCCTTCGCCAACCTGATGGGCCGCCTCAAGGAGCAGCGCGAACGGGAGCAGCAGTTTTTGGCCTATGCCGCCCACGAACTGCGCACACCGCTTTCGGCCTTCCGGGCCAGCCTCGAGGCCGCACGGCTGAGGGGGCAGATGCCCTCGGAACAGCTCAGCCGCCTGCACCGCGAGGCCTTGCGGCTGGAGACGCTGGCTCAAAACCTGCTGGCCCTCTCGCGGGCCGAGAGCGGGGAGGTGCGGGGGCAGCCGCTCGACCTGGCTGACATGGTCTTCGAAGCCTTCGACCGCTTTCAGCCGCTGGCGTTGGAGCGGGGACTGGAGCTTTGTCTTGAGGCCTACCCCGCCCCCACCTACGCCGACGTAGGGCTGCTCGAGCAGGCCCTCAACAACCTCGTACACAACGCCCTGCGCTACACCGCAAAGGGCAGCGTGACCCTCAAGAGTGGTCTGGAGGATGGCTGGGCCTGGCTCGAGGTCACCGACACCGGTCCCGGTTTCCGCAAGGGTGCCCCCGAGGGGCTGGGTCTGCGGGTGGTGCGAGCGGTGGCCCAGGCCCTGGGCGGAGAACTGATCATAAAGCAGCACCAGGGCAGCCAGGTACGGTTGCGACTGCCCCCGCACAGGAGGGTGATTTGAAGCGGCACAAAGCTTTGCTGGGCCTTCTGCTCCTCAGCCTCGCAGCGACCTGTGCCCGGGCGCAGGAAACAGGCTACGCCTATGGCTACGAGGCCTTCAGCCGCCTCATCGAGGAGTCTTACCGCCTCACCCATTCTCAGGGGCTCGAGCCCTTTTACCGCTGGTTCGAGGGGGCTTATGCCCGTCACGCAGGGGAGAGCCTGCGGCAAGCCCTCGAGGCCCGTCGGCGAGTCTACGGCGAGCTAAAGGCCCCCCAGAGAGCCGTCTTCGAGCGAGAGAGCGCCATCTGGGCCTATCGTACGGTCAAGGCCCTCATCCCCCGCTTCAGCCTCGAGCGTGGCTACGAATTCGCCTATGCGGTGCGTTACGGCGAGCGGCAGTGCCTTTTGCAGTCGGTGATCATCGCCGGAATGCTGCAGCGAATAGGCATGAGGGCGGGCGCGGTGATGGTCTGGAAAAGTCTGCATGGGCAGGTGAGCAACAACGGCCACGTAACCGCCGTGCTGCGCCTTTCGGACGGGCACGACCTGCTGGTAGATGCTTCCGAACCACAGCCCTTCCCTCAACACCAGGGGCTCTTCACCTGGGACCGCACACAGGGCGATTACCGCTTCCTTGAGCCCGTTTACGACGTCGATGGTGGCATCCGTGCCTATGGCGTGGTGGGCAGGAGGGAGGAGCTCAAGACACAGGAAGTGGGCTTGCTCAGCCTGGATTTTCTGCGCTCGCAGTTCTTCTACTATCGGGGGGAGCGGGCTCCGGGCGGCTTTATGGGCCCCTCCACTCCACAGGGCCTCTGGGCCTCGGCACGCTTTCTGGAGGAGGCAGTGCGGGCGGAGCCTCGCAACCCCCTGCCGGTCTACGTGCTGGGATTGGTCTACCGTAAGCAGGGCCGGCTCGAGGCTGCCCGCCGGCAGATCCAAGCTGGTTACGCGCTGTACCAACGCTACGGTTTCGTCCCCGAGGGCCCCAAGGCGGCTTATGTCTGGGCTGGGGAGTGATTGCTGCGACCAAAGAGCGAACGGCGTTACAAACCCCCACGGTGTCTTCAAGCGAGACGCCGAGGGGCATTAGCGCGTCACCCGCCTCACCCTCTGCCCCTTCGCCCTGCTGCGAACCCTAGGAGCCGGGTGTGGGCTGATTTAGCATTGCCGCCCGCACTCCAGGCAGCCCTGCAGAGTCCGCTCGAGCATATCTAGCTCGCTGCCCGCATCAACAGCAGCACCACCACCGCGCCCCCCAGTGCCGTGATCAGCGCGGCCCGGCGGGTTTTGCGCAAAAACAGCGAGAGGGCGAAGCCGGTTAGGGCCAAGAGCAACAAGAACCCCCCGGAGAGGTCAATTACCCAGGCCCAGGCAGCTCCCGCGTCACGGCCCCGGTGCAGGTCCCCGAGAACCGCTATCGGTCCCTGCTGTACCACCCGCAGCGAGTAGCTGCCATCTTTCATCTGGATAAAAGCGTCGGCGGCATAGGCCGGAGCTCGGAAGCTCAGCGAGGCTTGCTGTTCGTCGTTGCGGTGGTCGCTGACGCTTCCTTTGAGCCCGTACCGGGCGCGCAGGGTCTCGGCAGTTTTGAGCCAATCTACCTGTCCGCCACTTTGCCAGCCGGGGGGCAGGGTGCCGGTGTAGGTTTGCTCGGTTTGCGCGCTGCCAAAAGTCCACTCCGGGTGGTTGAGGATAATGCCGGTGAAAGCGAAGAACAGCACTACCAGCAGGCTTACCATTGAGGCGTATAGGTGTATGAGCCGCATCAGGGTATATAGACGCGCCCGCAGCGGTTGGGAGGCCTTACGGATGGAGGGCTCAGCCTTGCTTACCATAGCTGAGGGTCACCCCCTTCAGCTCGCCTTCTCCAGGGTAGCTCCGGTTCAGCGGCGTGGAGCCCAAAGTGAGCTTCTCACGGAATAGCTCATACGGTCCGTGCTCGCGGGCCATCTCGATACAGACGTAGTAATCGCCCTGTGCAACGAGGTTGCCCTTGTCGTCCTTGCCATCCCAGCTCAGTGTGTAGCGACCCGGCATCCGGGTGGGGCCGGAGACGGTCTCCGGCAGACTGCTATTTTCCCCAGCCCAGCGTCGCAGCTCCCGCAAGTACCGGGCTCCTTTGCTCGATTGCTCGAACCATAGCGCTAAGGTGCGCAAGGGCAGACCCTGTGCATTCTCGATCCACACCGCTACGTAAGGCGGGCGGTAGCGGAAACCGCCGGGGGCCACAATCTCAAAAGTGATATCCAGTTTCATCCCGGCGGGGAGCTTGGGGGCTTGGGCCAGGCTACGTCCCACCCAGAGGGTGAGGGCCAGGCCGGTGGCACGGTAGATAAAACTTCTACGGCTGATAAAACGTTTCACAACGTTACCTCCCTGAGTTGTTATGTGCACTGCTCGTTAAACAAGGGGTTGCTGAAAACCTTGCCTTGGCTGTCCACCACCAAGCACCCTACCCGGTATTCCTCAGCCAAAGCCAGGCTCTCTTCCGGCTCGAGCACGCAAAAAGCCGTAGCTAACACGTCAGCGGTGGCTGCGTCGAGGGCTAAGGCGGTAGCTTGGGCGATTCGGGTCACGGGTCGAAGGGTGCGGGGGTCGAAAAGGTGCAGCCCACGCTGGGTGTACCCGCTGGTGGCGACCCCCTGATTATGGATGGTCAGCCGGGCCAAAGGCGGAGCGTTATCGGCGGGGGAGAAAGGATGGGTGATGGCTACCCGCAGGCCGCCCGCCCCACAGTGCCGCAGGTCACCACCGAGGTTTACCCAAACCTCCTGTACCCCGGCAACCCGCAGGGCCTGCTCGCAGGCCAGGTCAGCGATGCGGCCTTTGGCCAGGGCGTTGAAGTTGAGTGGCAGTGAGGTAAGTTTGCGGGCTTGCTCAGCCTCGAGTTCCCACAGAGGGGCTTGAAGACTAGCGCGCAGGGCCTCGAGGTCTTCCGCAGAGGGGGTAGAGGTGTGCCGGTAGAGGGCTTGTACCGCCTCGGCGGCGGGGTGGAAGGCTCCCCGGGTGCGCTTCTGCCAGATTTCGGCCTCCCGCAGCAGCCAGGCCAGCTCAGGGGAGACCCGGGCAGCACCGGCGCTTTGCCAGCGATTGAGTTCGCTACCCGGCAGAAAACGGCTGAAAAGGCCCTCGAGCCGGTCAATCTCCAGCAGAATCTGCGTCTCGGCCTGGCGAGCTGCGCGGTTGGGCTGAGCCAGAATGTGCAGCTCGAGGCTCGTTCCCAGCACGCCCTCGTAGCGGGCAGCGTAGGGTTGGGGTTTAGGGTGCTTAAAGATCGCCGTAAGGTTCATGCTCTTGGCCCTCGGACTTAATAACAACCTAGCGGCCTAGGATGACCGCTCGGTAAAAGCAATGTGTAGTTCTTGTGAAGGCCCCGCTTCTCCGTAGAGCAAATGCCGCGACCCTGAAGGTGCCTCCGCCACGGCATCGCAAGGGGGATGAGGAGGCAGAGGAGGCTTTGAAACGATGGGGTGTGGGGCGGCAGTCCCCGACCAATACGCCACGCCTAGGCGTGGCGTATTGGTCGGGGAAGGAACCTCGAAAGCATGCGTCCGAGCCCGGACGCATGCTTCGGTTTCGTAGCCCCACGCCGCCGAAGGCGGCTACTCTGGGGGCTTGCGCTCGCCCTGGATGTATTGCTATTGCTTGAGCACCTCCAAAGGCGCACCGCCCGCCGTCAGGATGGCGTAGGAACCCGACCACAGCACCCGTTTGCGGTAGAACTTGCTGAGGTGTTCGGCGTGATTCTTGCGGATGGCACGGCTGGTGACGGTCTTGAGGCTGTTGACGGCAAAGGGCGGAAGCAGAAAAACCGGTCTCAACCGGGCGATACTCGACGTGAGGATGGGGGGCATCCTGCAAAAGCTGGCGTACAAAGCGGCAGAGGCTGGTACGCGGCTGGTGGACGTGCCCGCCCCCAAGGTCAAGCCTTCGCAGACCTGCTCCATCTGCTTGCGCCAGGAGAAGAAGCCGCTCGCCGTCCTGCAGGGAATCTGCCCTTGGGTGTACACGCCTGGGAGTGTCCCAAAGGGAATCTACCCCTGGGAACCAGGGGGCGGGGAGGGGCTGAGGTCTGGCCCCGTCGAACCGCGAAACCCCTACCATACCGCGATAGCGGTTGGTCGTGGGTAGTTCATGTGGTATCAGACAAGCAAAACCCCCCCGTTCGGCTCGAGGGGGCTCTCCTAGAGGAGGCGGATCGGTCCGCCTGAGTAGAGGCTAGGCGTGGCTTATGAAGCCACAATGAAATCACACCCGCAGGAAAATGCGCCTTCGGTAGAGCCAGGCCAGCACCAGCCACCAGGCCAGGATGTAGCCCAGGGTATACAGCCATCCCCCACCCACCGTCCCCCAGCGCTCTACCAGCCAGCCCAGCCAGGCCTGCTGCAGGGTCTTTGGGCCCAGTTGCCACTCCTGGAGAATCCACACCTTGACCAGGATGGGCGCGAGGTAAGCCAGCAGGGCGTTGGAGCCAGGAATGGTCAGGGGCCAGGCCACCCGCCAGCCCTTGCGGTCGAACAGCAGGTAGAACCCCCACAGCAGCAGGGTGGCCAGCCCCGCCGAGAGCAGGATGTAGGGGGGGGTCCAGTAGGCCTTGCTGAAGGGCAGATCGAGGCTCCAGGTGTAGCCTAAGGCCACCTCGAGCCCCCCCAGCCCCAGCAGCTCGAGCAGCACCCTTTTCCCCCCGGAGCGCAGGATCTGGCTCACCGCCGCACCGAAGAGAGCCAAAGCCGCGGTGGGGATCACCGAAAGGAGGCCGCGCAGGCCCAGGGGCTCGAGGTAGGTGTGGTTGAGGTAGAGCAGCAGGTTGCGGTCTTCCTCGAAGATGCCCGGTCCCACACCGGGAACGGGCACGAAGCGGATGGCAGCCCAGTAGCCCAGCAGGAGCGCCCCTCCCAGCAGGAGCAGCGCCCCCGCAGGGGGAGCGAGCCGGTACAGTATCGCCGCCAGCAAGTAGGCCAGGGCGATGAGCTGGAGCACGTCCAGGGCCCACACCGGGGTGTGAGCCAGGCTGCTCGTGAGGAAGAGCCCCAAGGCAAACAGCAGCGCGCTACGGTTGAACACGCGCGCGTAGAAGCGCCAGGCAGGCAGGCCCAGCCGGGCGAAGCTGCTGGCCGAGTAGGGAATTGAGGCTCCCATGCAGAACAAAAACCAGGGAAACACCAAATCGGCCAGACTGACCCCGCCGAAGGGCGCGTGCATGAGCTGCTCGGGAGTAGCCTCGCCGATGGCCGCGTTGTTGACCAGCAGCATAAGCAGCACGGTCAGGCCGCGCAGAGCGTCGAGGGCCAGCAGGCGGGTTGGTGCAGGCGATTGGTGCTGGAGGGCCATGGTCCTCCTAGCGGTTCGCCCGCGCCTCGCCGTGCACCAACTCGCCCACGCTGACCAGCCAGATGCCCCGCTGCCGGGCCTCCTCGAGGAAGACGGGCAAGGCCTGGATGCTCTGGAGCACGTTGTCGTGCAACAGGACGATGCCCCCAGGCCGCAGGCGCGAGAGGAGGCGGGCCTCAAGGAGGCCGGTTCCTGGGTTGTCGAAGTCGGCGGGGTCGTCACTCCACGGGACCAGCCTCAGGCCCAAATCCTGCGCCACCTTGAGCACCGTGGGGGAGTAGCGCCCGCCTGGAGGGCGGAAGTAGCGCACACTCCTGCCGGTGATGCCCTGCAAGACCTCATTAGTCAGGGCCAACTCGTTGTGGATGCTGGCCTCGTCAAGGCCGCTCAGGCGCACGTGGTGAAAAGTGTGGTTGCCGACCTCGTGCCCCTCCCTCACCATCTCGCGCACGAAGTAGGGGTAGGCCAGCGCGTTGCGCCCGATACAGAAGAAGGTGGCTCGCACCCCACTGCGCCGCAGGGTATCCAGCAGCAAGGGAGTGTAGAGCGGGTGCGGGGCGTCGTCGAAGGTCAGAGCAGCCACGGGGTGGCTGCCCGCCTGGTCACTCCGGGGGTTCGGCTCCTGAATCCCCGACCGTGTGCCAACCCCGTCACCGTTACCAGCGGGCGAAGGTACGTAGACCCCCCCTGTAGGGTTTAGCCACAGTCGGTCATAGTGGCCGAGGTTTTGGGGTTTCAGGCTCATGAACTCCGCCAGCCGAGCCCTGGGCACCGAGGCGGTGAAGTAGGGCAGCGGCCCTCCGATTCCGCCGTAGCCCGCCCGGCGGTAGAAGCTCAGGTCCACCTCGTCCAGGCTGGCTCGAGCCTCGAAGACGCGGGAGGCGATCTGCTGGGCCAGCCGCAGGGCGTTCTGAGCCTCTATTTCCTCCTCCGGCAACAGCGCCAGGGCGTGGGCCACCTCTATGTACCCGTTGGAGGCATACTCCACCTTGAGCACCTCGGGGATGGTCGGGCTCAACCTGATCTGCGGTAACGGCGGTGCGCTGCGTTGCCCTGGGGCCAGGGGCTGTACCTCCCCCGGCAGGAGCGGCGCTTTGTGCTGGGGAAGCGGCCCGGCCTTGGCCAGCGCGGCGATGGTCAGGAAGGCACCGCTCCATCCTAGCGCCTTGAAAAGCCAGCGACGTGAAGCAAGGTGGCATGCCCATTTCCAGCCGATATCTGCCCGCATACCCTCCTCCTGGCCAGAGGGTATGCCCGTACGATGAATCGCACCTGAAGGGCGCCAGAGTCGAGCCCTGTGACGCTCCTCACCAGCGGGGCCAGGGTGGGGCGGCCTCGAGGCCAGGTAAGCCCGCAGAGCCTCGTAGTCGGTGGCCCCCACCGGCCTGGTCCCGTGGGTCAAGATGCTGCTGTTGCGCTGTTGAAGACCAAGGTGAGCGGGGTAGCGGGGGTAGACGGCGATCTCGCCTGTCTTTGGCTGTGGGGTGGGTGACCTACGCCTGCCCGTCCGGATCGGTCTCGGGGTTGTTGGGGGCGGGATTGGCGGGATTGTTCTGGAACATCTTGCGCAGGGCCTTCTGGGCTGCGACTTCGGCCCGGACGATGGCGGCCTGCTCCTCGTCCATGCGCCGGGCCATCTCCTCGAGCACGACCCCCTGGAAGTCCTCCTCCAGCACCCAGGAGTGGTCCCTGGCCTTGAGGTAGAGGGGGTGGACCTGACCCGCCCCCGGGGGGAAGGGCAGGTTGTGGCGGCGACAGGCGGCCTCGAGGGCGGGGAGGTCCTCCTCGGCCACCACCGGCACCCGGTAATCGAAGCCCAGCGGGCGGCCGGGCTGCTCCTCGTACTCGGCGAAGGCCCAGAAGGTCTGCAGGTCGTAGAGTTTGGCCACCGCCCGGCGCAGGTACTCCCCGCGGCAGTAGCGGAACACCGACGCCAGCACCGCGCCTACAGCCCGGGCGTCTTCCAGGATCAGAGGGGTGAGGCGCTGGCGCAGCTTTTTGAGGGCTGACTGCTCCTCGGCTCCGTTGTTCGGGGGGGTGGGGTCTTCGTTTATGTTTAGGGCTTTGTGTATGAATGGGGGTACCCGATGAGAAGGGAGGTACCCCATGGATCAGGATACCCTGCAGGTGATTTTGAGGGAAGCGGTGAGGGAAACGGCGACCAGATGGACGTGGGGGAAGTGGCGGTGGCCCTGTACGCCGCTGGGCTCAGTCAGGGCAAGGCGGCGGAGGGGATGAGCCTGCTGCTGGGCCACCGCTAGACCCACGAGACCATCAGCGCCATCACGGATCAGGTGCTGGAGGGAGCGGAGGCCCTCTGCCAGAGACCCTTACCGGAGGAGATGGCCTTGGTCTACCTGGACGGCTTCTTTTTGAAGGTTCTAAGGGAGGGACTGGGGGTGGAGCGGGAGGCGGTGTACGTGGCCCTGGGCGTCAGCCCTTGCGGGGCGAGGCGGGTGCTGGGCTTCTGAGAGCGCTGCTGCCTGGGAGGGGGTTTTGACGGAGCTATGGCCCAGGGGCCTGCGGCAGGTTTTGCTTTTCGTCACCGATGGCCTACCTGGGATAGAAGAGGCGATCCGCCGGGTGTATCCCCTGGCCCAGTGGCAGCGGTGTGTGGTGCACCAGGGAAGGCACAGCCTGGCCCAGGACTTGAGGGGGGTCTACACGGCGGGGAGCCGACCGGAGGCCCTTGGGGCTCTGGAGAGGTTCCGGGAGGCCTGGGGGGCCAGGTACCCTTCCCTGGTGGGAGAACGCAGGGGCCCTGCTGCGCTTCTACGATTACCCCCAGGGGCTCTGGCCCTATCTGCGGAGCACCAACCTCATGGAGCGGTTTATCCGTGAAGTGAGGCGGGGGACGAAGGTGCGGGATCATAAATCTTGACACGACCGGACCCACGGAGTGAAACGTTAGAATCGATGCATCAGGATGCCGGTGTGGACCGTGCGTTGAGTTTTACGGCAGTAACAGCTTACCCTTTAGGAGGGCGGATTGAACGTCTTTGGTCTGCGCAACGACCTTATTCACGACTACCGACGCTTCGTAGAGAGTTTCGTTCGCATCCGGGACGACCGAATCGCCGAGCATGTGAGGGCCAGGTTGGACGAAGGGGCCCTGTGGCCCGACCCGCTGGTGCAACTGAATCCAACCTTCGCGCCGGGCCAGCCCCTCGAGCGCCTCGTTGAAGAGGGTCTGCTGCACCCCGAGACCCTGCGCATCTTCCGCCTCAAGGACCGCCCCGAGCAGCCCCTGCTCAGGCTGCACCGCCACCAGGAGGAGGCCATCCGCACCGCGGCGCGGCGGGAGAACTACGTCGTGACCACCGGGACCGGCTCAGGCAAGAGCCTGACCTACATCATCCCCATCGTCAACCACGTGCTGCGCCATGGCAGCGGCAAGGGCATCCAGGCCATCGTGGTCTACCCCATGAACGCTCTGGCCAACAGCCAGAAGGGGGAGCTCGAGAAGTTCATCAACGAGGGCTACCTCGATAAGAGGGGGCCGGTGCGCTTTGCCCAGTACACAGGGCAGGAGGACGACGCCGAGCGGGCAGATATTCAAGCCAACCCTCCGGACATCCTCCTGACCAACTACGTCATGTTGGACTTGATTCTGACCCGCCCCCGCGACAAGAACCTCATCCATGCGGCTAAGGGGCTGAAGTTCCTCGTGCTCGACGAGCTCCACACCTACCGCGGGCGCCAGGGGGCCGACGTGGCCTTGCTGGTGCGGCGACTGCGGGAGCGCCTCGAGGCCCACGACGTGGTGTGCATCGGCACCTCCGCCACTATGGCCGGTATCGGTGGGCGCGAGGAGCGCAGGCGCAGCGTGGCCCAGGTAGCCTCGCGCATCTTCGGGCTTTTGGTCAAGCCCGAGAACGTCATCGGCGAGACCCTCCAGCGCACCACCCAGCCCTACGACTTCGCCGACTTCGCAGTGGTGGCGCGCCTGCAGGAGCGGGTGATGGCCTGGGCCGCCCTGCAGGCCAGTTCCCTACCGGGAGGGGCAGAGCCCGCACAACAGCAGGACTTCGCCGCCTTCGCCGTGGACCCCTTGGCGAGCTGGGTCGAGCAGACCCTGGGGCTGCGCGAGGAAGAGGGCCTGCTGGCGCGGCAGACCCCACGCCCCCTGACCGGACCCGAGGGCGTGGCAGCCGAACTCGCGGCGCTGGTCTCACTACCCCAGGAGGTGTGCCAGCGGGCTCTGGAGGAGTGCCTGCTGGCCGGATACCGCCTCATCAACCCTGAGAGCGGTCTGCGGGCCTTCGCCTTCCGGCTGCACCAGTTCATCAGCCGGGGCGACACCGTCTACGCCTCGCTGGGCGAGCCGCAGGAGCGGCACATCACCCTGCAGGCCCAGCAGTTCGTGCCGGGCAGCCGCGAACAGGTGCTGCTCCCGCTGGCCTTCTGCCGCGAGTGCGGGCAGGAGTTCTACACCGTCTGGCGCCTGCGGGGCCCGGAGGGCACCCGCTACGAAGCCCGCAGGCTCAGCGACCGCTACTCCGACGCAGGCGGGGAGCCGGGGTTCTTGTACCCCGGTGACTGGCCCACCAGCGATGAGGAAATCAAGGAGCGCGTGCCGGAGGACTGGCTCGAGCCCATGAACCGCGAGCTCATGCGGGACAAGCGCAAGAAGCTGCCCACGCCGGTGAAGGTAGGCCCGGACGGCAAGGAGGCTCCCGCTGGCCGTACCCTCCACTACCTCGAGGCCCCCTTCGAGTTCTGCCCCTGCTGCGGGGTGGCCTACGGAGCGCGGCAGGCTTCCGACTTCGGCAAGCTGGCCACCCTGGGCTCCGAAGGGCGTAGCACCGCCACCACCGTGCTCTCCCTCTCCACCGTGCTGCACCTGCGGAAAGCCGAGTTGCCCCCTCAAGCCCGCAAGCTGCTCTCCTTCACCGACAACCGCCAGGACGCTTCCTTGCAGGCGGGCCACTTCAACGACTTCGTGCAGACCGGCCTGCTTCGCTCCGCGGTGTACCGGGCGGTGGCGGCAGCAGGCGAGGCGGGTCTGCGCCACGATGAGCTCACGCAGAAGGTCTTCGAGGCGCTGGACCTCTCCCTGACCGAGTACGCCAGCAACCCGGAGGTCAAGTTCAGCGCCAGGCACGACACCGACCGGGCCCTGCGGGACGTGCTGGGCTACCGCATCTACCGCGACCTACTCAGGGGCTGGCGCATTACCGCGCCCAACCTCGAGCAGGTGGACCTGCTGCGCATCGGCTACGAGTCGCTGGGCGAGCTGTGCCGGGCCGAGGAGGAGTGGCAGCAAACCCCCTCCGCGCTCTTGGGGGCATCGCCTGAGGTGCGGGAAAAGGTGGCCAAGGTGCTGCTCGACTACCTGCGGCGCGAGCTGGCCATCAAGGTGGATTACCTCAACCAGGACTTTCAAGAGCGCATGCGCCAGGCCAGCAGTTCACGCCTGATTGCCCCCTGGGCCTTGGAGGAGAACGAGCGACTGGAGTATGCACGGGTGGCTTACCCCCGCTCCCGCCAGCCCGGAGAGACGCGGGAGGCGGTCTACATCTCCCCAAGAGGCAGTTTCGGGCAGTACCTGCGGCGCAGCAACACCTTTCCCGGCTTGGGGTACGCGCTGAAGATGAAGGACTGCGAGGAAATCATCCAGCACCTGCTGCGCGTCCTGAGCGTGGCCGGGCTGGTCGAGCTGGTGGACCCTGAGGGCAACGGCTACCAGGTGGTGGCCGCCTCCTTCATCTGGAGACCCGGCGATGGGAGCCAGCCTTCCGGGGACCCCTTGCGGGTGCGCCTGCGGGAGAGCGCCCTTCGCGAGGCCAACCGCTTCTTCGCCGAGTTCTACCGCCTCACCGCCCGCAACCTCGGCGGTATCGAGGCCAAGGAGCACACCGCCCAGGTGCCCCCCGAGGAGCGCCAAAAGCGGGAGAATGACTTTCGCGAGGGGAGGCTGCCGGTGCTGTACTGCTCGCCCACCATGGAGCTGGGCGTGGACATCTCCACCCTCAACGTCGTTAACATGCGCAACGTGCCCCCCACCCCGGCCAACTACGCCCAGCGCTCGGGTCGGGCGGGGCGCAGCGGCAGCCCGGCGCTGGTGTTCGCCTACGCCTCCAGCGGCAACTCCCACGACCAGTACTTCTTCCGCCGCCCTAAGCTGATGGTGGCGGGCGCGGTCACGCCCCCGCGCCTCGACCTGAGCAACGAGGAACTCATTCGCTCGCACCTGCAGGCCGTGTGGCTGGCGGCCACCGGGGCCGACCTGGGCCGCTCGCTGGCGGAGATTCTGGAGGTAGAGGGCGAGGAGCCCAGCCTGGCCCTCAAGCCCTCGATACGAGCGGCGCTCGAGAACCCCTCCGCACGGCAAAAAGCCCTAGAGAGGGCCGAGCGGGTGCTGGCCGACTTGAAGCCCGAACTCGAGCAGGCCCCCTGGTACACCCCGGAGTGGGTGGCGGGGGTGATGGCGCAGGCCTTCCACCGCTTCGAGGAGGCCTGCGGGCGCTGGCGGACTCTTTTCCGTGCGGCCCGCGAGCAGTTCCAGGTGCAGAGCAAAGTCATCCTGGACGCCAGCCGGGGCGAGCAGGAGAAGGCCCAGGCCCGGCGACTGCGCTCCGAGGCCGAGTCCCAGCTCAAGCTGCTCACCGAAACCAGCGAGCTGGCCCAGTCGGACTTCTACTCCTACCGCTACTTCGCCAGCGAGGGCTTCCTGCCCGGCTACAGCTTCCCCCGGCTGCCGCTTTCGGCCTACATTCCGGCCCGGCGTGGGATAGGGGGTAGGGACGACTTCCTCTCCCGCCCCCGCTTCCTGGCCATCACCGAGTTCGGCCCCTTCTCCACGCTCTACTACGAGGGTTCCAAATACGTCATCAACCGGGTCATCCTGCCCCCCGGCAGCGAGCAGGAGCTGCGCACGACTGCGGTGAAGCGCTGCGAGCTGTGCGGCTACCTGCACCCGGTGGACGCGGCGGGGGGCCCCGACCTCTGCGTGCGCTGCGGGGCCGAGTTGCCCCCGCCCAGGGTCAACCTCCTGCGCATGCAGAACGTATCCACCGTCCGCCGGGAGCGCATCAACTCCGACGAGGAAGAGCGCCAGCGCCTGGGCTACCAGGTGCTCACCGGCATCTCCTTCCCGCCCCACGGCACCCAGCCCGCCTTCCAGAGCGCCCAGGTTTTCCGGGAGGGCCGACCGCTGGCCGAGCTCACCTTTTCCCAGGCCGCCAGCATCTGGCGTATGAACCTGGGTTGGGCCCAGCGCAAGAACAAGGCCGACGAGGGCTTCCTGCTCGACCCCGAGCGCGGGGCATGGCTCAAGCGCCCCAGCGACCCCGACGAGCTCGACGAGCAGAACCCCACCAGCCGCCGGGCGGTGCAGGTCATCCCCTATGTCGAGGACCGCAAGAACGCCCTGCTGTTGCGGCCCGAGCCCCCGCTCACCGAGGTGCAGTTCGCCTCGCTGCTGGCGGCGCTCAAGAGCGCCATCCAGGTCAGTTACCAGCTCGAGGAGAGCGAACTGGCCGCCGAAATCCTGCCCGACGGCAGGACCCAGCGCGAACTCTTGTTCTACGAGGCGGCGGAGGGGGGGGCCGGGGTCCTGCGCCAGTTGGTCAGCGACCCCGAGGCCCTGCCCAGGGTGGCCCGCACCGCCCTCGAAATCTGTCACTTCGACGAGGGCGGCGCCGACCTGGGCCACGCCGCCCACGCCACCGAGCTTTGTGAGGCGGCCTGCTACGACTGCCTGATGAACTACAACAACCAGCGCATCCACCGCCTCTTGGACCGCAAGGCCATCCGCGACTACCTGCTCGAGCTCGCCGCCAGCCAGGTGGACACTTCCCCGGTGGGCACCAGCCGGGCAGAGCATCTACAGCGCCTGCTCAACCAGTGTGAATCGGCGCTGGAGCGGGAGTTCCTGCAGTTCCTCGAGACCCGCCACCTGGCCCTGCCCAGCCGGGCGCAGGTGTACGTTCCCGAGGCGGGTACACGGGTAGACTTTCTCTACGACGCCGAGCGCGCGGTGGTCTACGTGGACGGTCCCCACCACCTCTACCCCGAGCGCCAGGCTCGCGACCGGCAGCAGGAGCGCTTGCTGCGCCTGAAGGGCTATTCGGTGCTGCGGTTTGCCGAGCCGGAAGAGTGGGAGGCCAAAGTGCGCGAGCGACCCGACGTGTTTGGAGGCAAAGCATGAGCATTTACACCCCAGGTTCGCTCATCAAAGCGCGGGGGCGGGAGTGGGTAGTGCTGCCCGAGTCCACCCCGCCCCTGCTCATCGCCCGCCCCATCGGTGGCACCGACGAGGAGACGAGCGGCATCCACACCGAGCTGGAGGAGGTAAGCCCCTCCAGCTTCAGCACCCCCACCCTGGAGGACCAGGGCGACTACCGCTCGGGGCGTTTGCTGCGCGAGGCGGTGCGGCTGACCTCGCGCAACGTGACCGGGCCCTTCCGCTCCTTCGGGCGTATCGCCGTCGAGCCGCGGCCTTACCAACTCGTACCGCTCTTGATGGCCTTGCAGCAGGACCCCGTTCGCCTGCTCATCGCCGATGACGTTGGGGTTGGCAAAAGCGTAGAAGCCCTGCTCATCGCCCGCGAGCTCCTAGACCGGGGGGAAATCCGCAGCTTGAGCGTGCTGTGCCCGCCCCACCTGGCCGAGCAGTGGCAGAGCGAGCTCTGGGAGAAGTTCCACCTCGAGGCCGCCTTGGTGCTCCCCAGCACGGCAGCCCGCCTGGAGCGCGGCCTGCGGGTGGGGGAGACCCTCTTTCAGCGCTACCCCCTCACGGTGGTCTCGCTGGACTTCATCAAGAGCGAGCGCCGCCGCGAGGAGTTTCTGCGTACTGCGCCCGAGATGGTCATCGTGGATGAGGCCCACACCTGCGCTTACGGCGGGGTGAATCGGGGGGGACAGCACCAGCGCCACACCCTGGTTTCCCGGCTGGCCGAGCACCCCGAGCGCCACCTCATCCTGGTCACCGCCACGCCCCACTCCGGCCACGAGGAAGCCTTCCGCTCTCTGCTCTCCCTGCTCGACCCGGCCTTCCGGGACATGCCCCCCGACCTCAGCCGCCAGGAGGCCGAGGGGTGGCGCAGGCGTCTGGCGCGGCACCTGGTCCAGCGCAAGCGGGCCGACATCCGGGGCTACCTGGCCGAAGACACCCCCTTCCCCGCGCGCCTCGAGGCGGAAGCCACCTACGCCCTTTCCCCCGAGTACACCCGGCTTTTGGATAGGGTGCTGGCTTACGCCCGCGAGCTGGTGAGCGACCCCGTGGGGGACCAGCGGCACCAGCGGGTGCGCTGGTGGGCAGCACTGGCCTTGCTGCGCTCGGTGGCCTCGAGCCCCGCTGCTGCGGCTCAAGCCCTGCGCAACCGGGCCGCGGTGGCCGACGCCGAGACCGAGGCCGAGGTGGACGAGCTGGGCGAGCGGATGGTGCTCGACCAGGACGAGTACGACCGCGAGTTCGACCTGACCCCCGGCGGGGAGACTGGCACCGAGGAGTCCGAGCGGCGCAGGCTGCGCGAGCTGGCCCGCGAGGCCGAGGCCCTGGCCGGGGCCAAAGACCGCAAGCTACAGAGGGCCATCGAGCTGGTCAGGGGCCTGGTGAGCGAAGGGCACCACCCCATCGTGTTCTGCCGCTTCATCCAGACCGCGGAGTACGTGGCCGAGCACCTGCGGCGGGCGTTGGGCGATGGGGTGGCGGTGGAGGCCGTCACCGGCCTCCTGAGCCCGCCCGAGCGCGAGCTGGCCGTCGAGCGGCTGGGCGCTCAGCCGGTGCGGGTGCTCGTAGCCACCGACTGCCTCTCGGAGGGCATCAACCTGCAGCAGTACTTCAGCGCGGTGCTGCACTACGACCTCTCCTGGAACCCCACCCGCCACGAGCAGCGGGAGGGACGGGTGGACCGCTACGGCCAGCCGCGCCGGGAGGTCAAGACCCTGACCTACTTCGGTGCCAATAACCCGGTGGACGGCATCGTGCTCGAGGTGCTGTTGCGCAAGCACAAGGCCATCCGCAGCGACCTGGGTATCTCGGTGCCGGTGCCGGTGGACAACGACGCGGTGATTCAAGCGGTGATGCAGAGCATGCTGCTGCGTGACACCCGCCGCGCCCAGATGCAGAGCCTGTTCGAGCCTTTCGACGAGAAGGGCCTCGAGGTGCAGTGGAAGAACGCCGCCGAGCGGGAGAAGCGCTCGCGTACCCTCTTCGCCCAGCACGCCCTGCGCCCTGAGGAGGTCGCCCAGCAACTCGCCGAGGCCCGCCGGTCGGTGGGCTCGGGGGTGGAGGTGGGGCGCTTCCTGAAGGAGGCCTTAGAGGTTCACGGCGGCCAGGTGCACGACCTGGGTGAGGGTCTGTACCGCTTCGACCTCAGCGGCCTGCCCCGCTCCCTGCGCGACCTGCTGGGCCGCGATGGGCTCAAGGGACGCTTTTCGCTGCCGGTGCAGCCGGGTGAGGAGTACCTGAGCCGCACCCACCCGCTGGTGGAAACCCTCTCGAGCTTCCTGCTGGAGAGCGCTTTAGACCCGCTCGCGCAGGGCAAGGCGAGACGGGCCGGGGTGATTGCCACCAGCGCGGTACGTGAACTGCACACCCTGCTGCTGCTGCGCCTGCGCTACCACCTCACCACCACATCTACCCGCAAAGACCGGCAGCGCTGGCAGCAGTTGGCCGAAGAAGTTCACACCATCGCTTTCCGGGGCTTTCCCGACGCGCCGGAGTGGCTCAGCGAAGAAGAGGTCGAGGCCTTGTGGCAGGCCCGCCCCACTGCCAACCTCTCCCTCCAGCAGGCCCAGGAGTTCGCCAGCTTGGTGCTGCCGGAGCTCTCGCAACTGCGGAGTCATCTCGACGAGGTGGCCCTCAAGCAGGCCGTGCGTTTCGAGGAGGCTCACCGGGCCGTGCGCATGGCCGCCGACCTCAAGCTGCGCTATGAAGTCGAGCCCATCGTCCCGGTGGACGTACTGGGCGTGTATGTCTACGTCCCGAGGTGAGCCGTGCCCTACCCTCGCTACTCCAAAGGCAACGGGGGCAACGGGCGCACGCGGGCCCGGCGGGAGTCCATCGCCACGTTGGCCCCGGCCTCGAGCACCTCTGCCGCAGCCGCCAGCACCTGCAGCAGGCGCTCTCCGCTGGCCTCAGGTCGCAAGTCCACTCCCCGCAGAATCACCACGCTGGGGCTCGCCTCGCGGTTATACGCCAGCAGGTCGCCAAAGTCGAGGCCATGGGTCAGGAGCAAGTACCCCTGGGCGGCAGCGAAGCGCAACACCCCGAGGTCGTTTGCGCTGGTCAGCCCCACCTCCGACCATCGCACGGCCTCGAGACCCCGTTCACGCAAGAACCCCACCCAGCGAGGGGTGAGGTTCATGTCCAGCAGGATTTTCAAATCGCGACCTCACGCTCCTCGGCCAGGAAGGCCGCGTACTCCAGCGCGGCGTCGATGTCCCCCGGCTCG
The DNA here is from genome assembly GCF_003574095.1 of Calidithermus roseus. Classification (GTDB taxonomy): domain Bacteria; phylum Deinococcota; class Deinococci; order Deinococcales; family Thermaceae; genus Calidithermus; species Calidithermus roseus. The sequence continues at coordinate 22,684 of NZ_QWLA01000017.1, read as the reverse complement.
AGCTCGGGGTAGTCGCGCAGGATTTCCGCCGGGGTCTGGAAACGGAGCTGGTTGAGGATGGCGCCCACGGTGATGCGCGTTCCCCGAATGCACGGACGCCCCCCCATGACCAGCGGGTCGAAGGTAATGCGCTCGGACAGCCTCACAAGGTCATGTTAGTACCGGAAGGCCGGAAACCCTATGGCAAAGAACGCTTCCCTTTCCAACATCAGGACCGTCGGTGGCCTACTGCCCTCCGAGCTGTTGCAGCGGGTGGCGGCCCTGGATAAAGAACTGGGCGGCCTCGAGGCCGACGACTACCACCTGGTGGGCGAGCGCCTGAGCGAGGCCATCAGCCGCAGTTGGGGCCGGATGCTGGCGGTGTGGGCCAACTTCCAAACTGCCAGGGCCAACCTGCCTGCAACCGATGCCGCCACCGGCCTGACCCGCGAGAAACTCTTGTTGCCCCTCTTCCAGGAGCTGGGCTATGGCCGCCTTCCCCTGGCGCGGGGCCTCGAGGTCGAAGGGAAACCCTACCCCATCTCCCACGAGTGGAACGGGGTGCCCATCCACCTGGTGGGAGCGGGCGTGGACCTCGACCGGCGCACCCCCGGCGCGGTGGGGGCTGCCCGCCAGAGCCCCCACGGGCTCGTGCAGGAGTACCTCAACCGCTCGGAGGCGTTGTGGGGCTTCGTCGCCAACGGACTCAAGCTGCGTCTGCTGCGCGACAACGCCGCCCTCACCCGCCAGGCCTACGTGGAGTTCGACCTCGAGACCCTCTTCGAGTCCGAGGCTTACGCCGACTTTGCCCTGTTGTGGCTGCTGGCCCACGAGTCGCGGGTCTACACCGACGGCAAGCCCCTCTCGGAGTGCTGGCTTGAGCGCTGGAGCCAGCAGGGGGCCCTTCAGGGCAAGCGGGCCCTGGAGCGGCTGCGCGAGGGGGTGCGGGAGGCCCTGGTGCACCTGGGCCAGGGCTTTCTGGCCCATCCGGCCAACACCCCCCTCAAAGAAGCCCTGCGTAGCGGAGCTCTCACCCCTATGGGCTACTACCGGGAGCTGTTGCGCCTGGTCTACCGGCTTTTGTTTTTGTTCGTAGCCGAAGACCGCGAGGTGCTGCTCGACGAGGGGGCTCCGCCCGAGGCCCGCCAGACCTACCTCGAGCACTACTCCACCCGCCGCCTGCGCCGCATCGCCGAGCGGGTCACGGGCACGCGCCACCCCGACCTGTACCATCAGCACAAGCTCATCGCGGGCTTCTTAAACGATCAGGGGGCCCCCGCCCTGGCCCTCAAGCCGCTGAACTCCCTGCTCTTCGAGCCTACCGCCACCCCCCACCTCTTCCAGGCCGAGCTGGCCAACCGCAGCTTCCTGGATGCTGTGCGGGCTTTGGCCTTCACCCAGGCCGAGGGGGTGCTGCGCCCGGTGGACTACAAGAACCTCGGAGCCCCTGAGCTGGGCAGCGTCTACGAGCAACTGCTGGAGTTGGTGCCGGAGGTAGACGTAGGGGCGGCCCACTTCGCCCTACGGACCCTCTCCGGCAACGAGCGCAAGACCACCGGCAGCTACTACACCCCGGACGACCTGGTGCAGGTGGTGCTGGACGAGGCCCTTACCCCCAAGCTGGAAGAGGCTTTGCAGCAGGCCCGCCGCCTGCCCCCAGGCGAACGCGAGAAGCCCATCCTCGCCCTCAAGGTGGTGGACCCTGCCGTGGGCTCCGGCCACTTCCTGATTGCCGCCGCCCACCGCATCGCCCGCGCCCTGGCCCGGCTGCGCTCGGGGGAGGACGAGCCCAGCCCCGAGGCCCTGCGCTCGGCCCTGCGCGATGTAATCCGCAACTGTCTCTACGGGGTGGACGTCAACGAGATGTCCGCCGAGTTGTGCAAGGTAGCCTTGTGGATGGAGATGGCCGAGCCGGGCAAGCCCCTGGGCTTCCTGGACCACCACATCAAGGTGGGCAACTCGCTCGTGGGGGCGCCGCCGGGCTTCTACGAGCTGGGCATCCCCGCCGAGGCCCACAAGCGCGCCGACGTGCCGGATATGGCCCGCAACCTCTCCAAGGCCCTGGGCAAGAAGGCGCTGGAGAAATGGCGCTCCCAACCCCACCGGCTATTCAAAGAGCCCCTCAAGGTCCCGCCCCTCGAGGCCCCCGAGGACTCCCTCGAGCAGGTGCGCTCCAAAGCCCAGGCCTATCGTGAGTGGCGCCAGAGCGAGCTCGTGCGCAAGTACGAGTTCCTGGCCGACTACTGGACGGCGGCCTGGTTCGCGCGGGTCGGCCCTGGTGAGAAGCTGCCGGACATGGTGGGTCTAATCACGCTGACCGAAGAGCAGTTCACCCGCCTCTCCGCCAAGGAGATGTGCAGGAAAAGCGGCCTGGCCGAGCCCATAGACGAGGCCAGGAGCAAGTACCGCTTCTTCCACTGGTGGCTCGAGTTCGCCGAGGTCTTCTTCGACCGCGAGACCGGTGGGCTCAAACCGGGGGGTGGCTTCGACGTGGTGCTGGGCAACCCCCCTTGGGAGCGGGTCAAGCTCCAGGAGAAGGAGTTCTTCGCGGGCCGCCACGAGGAAATCGCCCAAGCCGAGAACGCCGCCCGGCGTAAGAGGCTCATTGACGGACTGAAGGAGAGCGACCCCGCGCTCTACGCGGCCTTCCAGGAGGCCCTGAACGCCGCCGAGAACATCAGCAACTTCCTGCGCACCTCCGGGCGTTACCCCCTCACGGGCGGGGGCGACGTCAACACCTATCAGGTTTTTGCCGAACTGGGCTGCACCGTGATGAGCCACCAGGGCCGCGCCGGGGTGATTGTCCCCACCGGCATCGCCACCGACGACTCCAACAAGGAGTTCTTCGCCGACCTGGTGGAGCAGGGCCAACTGGCCGCGCTGCTGGACTTCGAGAACCGCGAGGGGCTGTTCCCGGCGGTGGACAGCCGTATGAAGTTCAGCGTCCTGGCTCTGCGAGGCCGGGAGTCGCGCACCAGTAGCCCCGCCAAGCTCGCCTTCTTCGCCACCAACGTGGCTCAGCTCAAAGACCCCGAGCGGGTTTTCAGCCTGACTCCGGAGGATTTCGCCCTCCTCAACCCTAACACCCGCACCTGCCCCGTCTTCCGCACCCGCGCCGACGCCGAGCTGACCAAGAAGATTTACCGCCGGGTGCCGGTGCTGTGGAAGGAAGAGCCGGAGGAGAACCCCTGGGGGGTGCGGTTCTTGCGCATGCTGGACATGGCCAACGACTCCCCCCTCTTCCGGGAGCGGGGGGCCCTCGAGGCCCAAGGCTTCACCCTGGTGAGCAACCGCCTCGTGCGGGGGGAAGAGGTCTACCTGCCCCTCTACGAAGCCAAGCTCATCTGGCACTTCGACCACCGCTTCGCCACTTACGAGGGCGCCGACACCCGCGACCTGGCCCCGGAGGAACACCAAGACCCCGTCCGCCTGCCCCTCCCCCGCTACTGGGTGCGGCGAGAAGAGGTGGAGGAGCGCCTGGTGAAGCGGGATAGGAACGGGAACGAGGTGTGGCAGTGGGGGCGGGGGTGGCTTTTGGGCTGGCGGGATATTACCAACGCTACCAACGAGCGCACGATGATCGCCGCCATTTACCCCAGGGTGGCAGCAGGTGACACCTTTCTCCAAATGCTTTCTGATAAACCCGCGCATTTCGTTCTCGCTTTGCTGGGCTCCCTAAACAGCTTGGTCTTTGACTACACCGCCAGACAGAAAATCGGCGGGACACATCTGAAGTACCACGTAGTGAAACAGCTTCCCGTCCTCCCCCCCGACCGCTACACCCAGGCCGACCTCCTCTTCCTCGTCCCCCGCATCCTCGAGCTCACCTACACCGCCTGGGACCTGGCTCCCTTGGCCCAGGACGTGTGGGCGGAGGCGGACGTGGCCCTGCGGGAAGCCCTCCTGGCCCAGCACCGGGCCAACGGAGGCCACCCGGACGCCCCTCCCCCTTGGGTGGAAAGCCCCTACCCCTTCCCTCCCTTCCGCTGGGACGAGGAGCGCCGGGCCCGCCTGCGGGCCGAGCTGGACGCCTATTACGCCCGCCTCTACGGCCTGAACCGCGAGGAGCTTTGCTACATCCTCGACCCCCAGAGCGTGAAGGGGCCTTCCTTCCCCGGCGAGACCTTCCGGGTGCTCAAGGATAAGGAAATCAAGGCCTACGGCGAGTACCGCACCATGCGGCTGGTGCTGGAAGCCTGGGACCGTATAGCTCACATTGACAGTGAGGTTAGGAAAAGCTAACCTAGAGGTAGCCTGTGGCGGCGAACTATCAGGTTCTGCTTTATGAAGATGCTAAGGGTCGGTCGCAAATCAAGTCCTGGCTCGAGGAACTCAAGCAGACCAACCCATCGCTCTATGCCAAAGCCCGCTGGATGCTCAAAGAGCTATTACCAACCATAGGACCCGACCTGAAAGAGCCTTGGGCTAAGCACATCGAGGGGCCGGTCTGGGAGTTGCGTCACCGCTCAGGCATCCGTATCTACTATTGGCGTCAAGAGAAGACCGTGTTTGTGGCGGCAGCAGGTGAAGTCAAGCAGCGGGACAAAGCCGACCGCGAACTCATCGACTATGCTCTGCGGGCTTACACGGAGCTCAACTCGGAGGACTAGACCATGAAGCGCAAGCTCACCAACGTAGAGGAGTTCTTCAAGGACGACCTGGACACCCCCGAACTCCGCGAGGCGTATCGGGATGTCCTCGACGAGGAGCTAGGTGAGGTCTTGAAGTCGCTCCGGCAGAACCGCGGCCTGCCCCAGCGGGTCCTCGCCGAACGCATGGGGCTCAACCGCAGTCGGGTGGCCCAGATTGAAGCTGTCGAGGGGCTCTCGCTCTCGCTCGAAACCCTGGTTCGATACGCCAGCGCTTTGGGGTACCGGGTCACGCTTGGCTTCGCCGACGAGGCGGGCGAAGTGGCTCGCTTCCCGCTGAGCGAAGCCCCAGGCAAGGAGAGCGAGTGGGAAGTCGCGCCCCTTAGCGGGATGAAACTGGTTCACTTCGGGGAGCGCGCCGCCTGATATGAGCAAGGCTGAGCAAATCCGTCGGCTCTATCAGGAAGGAAAGACTGTATCAGAGGTCGCCAAGGCCCTTGGAATACGCTATCAGCACGCCTATAACGAGCTCAGACGGTTGGGGTTGCTGAAGGCCAAGAAGGATGAGCCAACCCCGGAAGTGTACGGGGAATTCATCGCCGGGCTCGAGCTCTTGGGGGTTACCCTCGAGGAGCTGTCCGCAAAGCTCGAGCGCAGCCCCGAAGGCAAGAAGGGAGCTACGGTGAACCTAGAACCCTTCGGGCCGGAGCCCTTCGACGGGGGTTTTCGGGCGGGCCTAGTCATGACCGTCACCTTGTTGGAGGACGGCAGGCCGTTCGGCCAAGTCCGTGCAAAGGCTGTGGGGATGTACCGTTCAGCCATTTTTCCCCAGGGGTCTGTATTCCAGACTTTTGCCCAGCAGAACTTGCCGCTAAACCTCTGGCCCTACCTCCGGCTCTACGTGGATTTCGTGACGGCGCAGATGGGTCTGGCCCGCCTCACACTGCCCTTGCTAAAGTTCTAAAACCTTGACCGGCTCAAGTCTTCCAGCTACCATGATTAGTGGAAGGGGCTTCTTTCTCCCCTCCGTGTCGCAAGGAACCGGGCATTCCCGGTTCCTCTGCGTTAAGATGGAGCTATGTCGAGAGCAATTCACGAAGGAAACCGGGTGTGTTTTGAAGGTATAGATCACCCCGAAGATCTGGCCTACTTCTTACGTCGCCTGGCCGAGGGTATGCAAGAGACACCTCAGATCAACGTCAACGGCAACTGCGTCGAAATTGATTGCAGTGCTGCACCTCGTATGCTCAATCTTCTTGAAGGAATGCGCGACCACACAGTTCTCCCCTACATTGACGGGGAATACCTGCGCTTCCGCAATCGCGGCCCCATCAACTAAAATCGGACTTGCAAGAGCGAGGAAAGAGGGCACCCCAGAGTTTCTGGCTAGCTCAACACGACGGTTGGGCCCTATCCACCCACTTCGAGAGCTTCGAGCTCCCGGATACCGAGGAAATAAAAGGGTCTCCCAACCTACGTGAAATGGCAAGGTTCCTCGCCTCTCTCGAGAAGCTCGACTGGTTGTGGGTGGACGTGTACCTGGGCGTGTGCGTCGAGCTGGGGCGCCCAGCAGAGGCTTGGCCGGTCGAGCGCCTGTGGCGGGAGGCTTTGCAGCCTTGGCGCAAATGGTTCGTATAGAGCAACGCAGGCCATCACTGGAGAAAGGAAGCTTCCCTATGAGGAAGACCCCAAAGCCCGCATCCGCCGCCCCTCGACCGCTTCGGCCCAGTTGTGCACGACGCGGGCCAGGTCGGAGCTTACATCCAGTCTTTGCGGGCCAAGTACCCCGATTTGGACAACGAAGCCCTGGCGAGGAAGATGCTGAGCAAAGCCAGCCTTTTCCGTGATCTGGCCGATGGTTCGTTTGGGGTCTTGCCGCCACACTGTTTCCATGAAACGCGGCCTGTGGCTCATCTTGCTTCTCGGCTTTAGCGCGCTTTCCTTTGCTCCGGAGCGGGCGAAGGCCGATCTGGACTATTTGGTGGGGATCGGGCCCAGGGTGGCGGGGAGCCCTGCCGCGGCCCAGGCCGCCGAGTACCTCGCACAGCAGGCCAGGGCCGCTGGCTACGTGACGGAGTTCCAGTCCTTCAGCTACACCCGCAGCCGCGACACCGGCAGCAGCCTGAGTCTGGGGGAGAGCCGCCTCGAGGCCTTCGCGCTTTCGGGCAGCCCAGGCGGAAGCTTCGAGGCAGTGCTGCAGGCGGTGCCGGGGATTGGCGCGGCGGGCGACTATGACAACCTGGACGTGCAGGGCAAGATCGTGGTGGTGCGGCGCGGGGGGATTCCCTTCCTCGAGAAAGCCCGCCAGGCCGCGGCCAGAGGCGCACTGGCGATCGTGGTGGTCAACAACGAGCCGGGTGGGGTGCGGGGCACCTACGGGGCTACGGGGCCAATTCCAGGGGTCACGGTCGCCGGTCGGGACGGAGAGGGGTTGTTCGCCCGTAGCGGGGAGCGGGTGCGGCTGGTGGTGGGGTCGGTGCTCGAGCAGGCCCAGGCCCGCAACGTCATCGCCCGCCGGGCCGACAGCCAGGCTCCCGGCGTGGTCGTGGGCGGGCACTACGACTCGGTGCCGGGTGCGCCGGGGGCCAACGACAACGCTTCGGGCACGGTGACGGCGCTCGAGCTCGCGCGAACCCTGCGCTCGGAGAGCTGGGCAAGGGACGTGTGGTTCGTGTGGTTCGACGGGGAAGAGGACGGGCTGTGGGGATCGCGCAACTTCGTGCAGGCTTATCCCGAGTGGGTGCGGGGTCTCAGGGCCATGATCAACCTGGACATGGTGGGGGTGAGGGCGAGTTCCGCGCTGGGGATAGGCGGCAACCCGGCGCTGCTGGAGCTGCTCGAGCGGAGCGGGGTGCAGTTCAACGACATCGGCAACTCCGGGGGCAGCGACCACACGCCTTTCGCCCAGGCCGGGGTGCCGGTGTTGTTCTTTCACTGGGGGATAGACCCCAACTACCACCAGCCCACCGACACCGTGGCCGACCCCCAGGTCATGGCCGAGACGGCGGGCGTGGTGCGGTTGGTCCTCGAGCGCATCCTCGGGCGCTGAGGGGCGGTGGTCGAGGGCTAGGGGGACGCACCCCCAGCCTTCGACCCTCGGCCATTACGGCATCCAGTTGCCCCCGCAGACGATCACGGCTACCCGCCTGGGCAGGTCGTAACCCATCAAAACCGGGCCGAGGGCCAGCCCGGCGGTGGGCTCGACGACCTGCTTGAGGCGGCTCATCATCAGACGCTGGGCCTCGAGCGTCACCTCGTCGGGCACGGTGAGGATGCGATCGACGTGCTTTTGCATCACCGCGAAGGTGCGCTCGCCAACCATCAGCGTGCGCACGCCGTCGGCCACGGTCTGAGGGGCCTGCTCGAGCCGGACGCGGTGGCCTGAGCGAAGGCTCTGCTGCGCGTCGTTGGCGTTCTCGGGCTCGACCCCGATCACCTCGCACTCGGGCCGCAGGTGCTTGACCACGGTGGCGATGCCCGAGATCAGGCCCCCGCCGCCCACCGCCACCAGCACGGCCTCGAGGCCCTCGACCTGCTCGAGCAACTCCAGCGCCTGGGTGCCCTGTCCGGCCATCACCGCGTAGTCGTCGAAGGGGTGGATCAGGGCGTAGCCTAGCTCGGCGGCCTTCTGCCGCACGATTTCCTCGCGGTTCTCCACCGTCACGCCCTCGTCGAAGACCTGGGCCCCGTAGGCGCGGGTGGCGGCCTTCTTGGTCTCGGAGGCGTCCTGGGGCATGACCACCAGCGCCGGAACCCCGATCACCTGGGCCGCGTAGGCCGCGCCCTGGGCGTGGTTGCCCGAGGACACGGCGATGATGCCCTTGGGGTTTTGCAGTTGCAAAGCGGCGTTGACCGCGCCTCGAGCCTTGAAACTGCCGGTTTTTTGCAGGTGCTCGGCCTTGAAGAAAAGCTCCTTGCCCAACATTTGGTCCAGGTTGCGGCTGGTGAGCACCGGCGTGCGGTGAACATAAGGGGCGATGCGGCGGGCGGCGGCCTGGATGTCCTCGAGTGTGATCACGAGGGTCATTGTACGTGCTACGTGCGTCGAACGCCGTAGCTAAGCGCTGTTCCCCGGCCCTTGACCCCCGCCCCCTGACCCTCGACAATATTTCAGCTATGCGGCTGGCGGTGCGCACCTTGGGTTGCAAGGTCAATCAGGTCGAGTCGGATGCTTTAGTCGGGCTGCTGCGGGCCCTCGAGCCCGAGGTGGTGCGGCTGGAGGAGGGGGCCGACTTGGTGGTGATCAACACCTGCGCCGTGACCACCACCGCCGAGGCCGACGCCCGCAAGGAGGTGCGCCGCGCGCGGCGGGCCAACCCCCAGGCTTTCATCGTGGTCACCGGCTGCTACGCCGAACTCGCGCCGGACCAACTGGCCGAACTGGGCGCCGACGCCGTGGTGCCCAACGCCCGCAAAGCCGAGTTGCCTAGGGTGATCCTCGAGCACTTCGGCCTGCCTGCCGACCCCCTCACCACCCCGCCCAACGAGTTCTGGGGGGCCGGGGAGCGCGGCTTGCTCAACAACTGGGTGCGGGCCTTCGTCAAGGTGCAGGATGGCTGCAACGTGGGCTGCGCCTACTGCATCATTCCCCGCCTGCGCGGGCGTGAGCGCCACCGCGACAGCCGGGACGCGCTGAGCGAGGCGCGGGGTCTGCTCGAGGCCGGCGTGCAGGAGATCGTGCTGACCGGGGTGCGGCTGGGTTCGTACAAAGGCCACCCGCGTGGGGTGGCGGGCCTGGTGGAGGAACTGGCCCTGATGGGGGCCAAGGTGCGCCTGAGTTCCATCGAGCCCGAGGACACCGACGAGACCCTGCTGCGCACCATCGCCCGCTATGCCCCCCAGGTGCGGCCCCACCTGCACCTGAGCCTGCAAACCGGTTCCCAGCGCCTGCTCAAGCTGATGGGCCGCCGCTACGACAAGGAGTACTACCGCGAGCTGGTCATGCGGGCCTACGAGCTGATCCCCGGCTTCGCCCTCACCACCGACGTCATCGCGGGCCTGCCCACCGAGACCGAAGAAGAACACCAGCAGACGCTGGAGTTCCTGCGCGAGCTGCGCCCTAGCCGCGTCCACGCCTTCACCTACACCCCCCGTCCCAAGACCCGCGCCGCCTCCCTACCCCAGGTGCCCATCGAAATTCGCAAGCGCCGCACCCACGAGATCATCGCCCTGGCCCAACAACTCGCTGCCTGGCGCATCGCCCCCAAGCTCGGCAGCCGGGTGGAGGTGCTGCTTGAGTCCCGCTGCGGGGGGCAATGGGTGGGCCACACCCCCGACTACTACGAGGTCCTGGCCGATGGCCCCGCCTTCAAGCAGGGCCAGACGGTGTGGGTGCGGGTCGAGCGCCTCGAGGGCTACACCCTCATCGGGCCGGTGGAGGCGGTGAAGGAAGAGCCCCAGCGGATGCTGTTGCCGATGGCCTAGAGCGTAGGTGGGCCGATGAGCCAGCGGGCCTCGAGGGCCAGAGTCCGGGCGAAACGGGGGCTGGCTCGAGGCAGGCTCCGCCACTCGGTCTCGGTGTAGACCAGGGCTTCAGCCGGCACGGGCAACTCCTCCAGGGGCAGGAGGCGGGGCCTCTGCCAGGGGGGCAAAGAAGCCTCCTGAACGATGAGGATGATGTCCAGGTCGCTTCCTGGACCCTGATCGCCGCGAGCATAGGAGCCGAAGTAGCCCGCTGCCAGGAGACCGGGGAGCTCGAGCCGCTGTAGCCACTCCCTCAAGACCTGCTCCACCGCTTCACGGCTGGGCCATGTGATCACGGACGAACGCAAGGATCTCACGGGCATAGCGAATTGCCTCCTCGCTTTGCATGGGGCCGTAGTGCTCGCTTGGGGAGCCTTCGGGGAAGGCATCTGGGTAGCGGGTTGGAATGTAGAAAGTATCCAGTGTTCTGGCCTTTTCCACGAGTTCTTGAGGGGCGAGGAGAGGAAGTTCGCGCAGGAGTCGCGCCACCAGATGCCCCCAGGCTTCCTGGCCGCAGGAGAGGTGCAGGGCCTTCACCGCTTTTTCCGCCGCCTGCTGAGCTGCGAAGCAGGCCCACTCGTGTCGGGTGGCGTTGCGGGCGATTTCTGCGAGGGCCAGGTCCTTCTCGGCCTGCTCCAGCCAGTCTGGGGCGCGGTTCATGGTCTAAGTGTACCCGGTGGCCTTGCTCAGCGCTTCCGCCGCGCCTCGAGAAAGCTCTGCACCCCCCGCGCCACCAAGCCCAGGCAGATGAAGAGGGTGGCGAACTGGGCCATACTCGCCAGCGGGCGCTCGACGCTGCCCCCGCCCAGCAGAGTGAGGAAGTCGGGGATTGCGCGCAGTGAGCCCAGGATGCCCAGCGCCGCCAGGCCCAGCGCCGCGTGCATGGCGTGGCGGCGAAGGCCAGGGTTTTTCTCGCCCACGATGCCCAGCAAGGCGATCAGGAGGCCCAGGATGCCGGGGATGAAGGCCGTGGGCGTGGGCTTCGAAGCCACTACGGCGATGGTGCTCACGAGGATGAGGAGGATGCCTGTCCAGAGGGCTCGAGCGGTCATGGCTTAAAGTATTGCGCATGGATAATCCCACCGTCTTCGGCAGGATCATTCGCCGTGAAATCCCCGCCAGCATCGTCTACGAAGACGAGGAGTTCATCGCTTTCCAGGACATTCGCCCCCGCTCGAAGGTGCACATCCTGGTCTGTCCCAAGGAGTATATCCCCACCCTGGCCGACTACCCCGACACCGAAGAGGGCGCGCTCAAGCTGGGCAAGCTGCTGCTCACGGCCAACCGCATCGCCCGCCAGATGGGCCTCGAGGGCTACTTCGTGCGCATCCACGTGGGCGAGAAGGGCGGGCAGGAGGTGTTTCATATGCACGTGCATCTCAGGTCGGACGCTTGAACAAGTCGATGCTCGGTAGCCATGGGGTCGTAAGTCCTACGTCGTACGCAAGACGCTGGACGCCTAATGCCCTCCTCTGCCTCCGGGGATAGCCACGAGCCCTCGACGCACCTTGGCTATGGGCGGCTTCTGTAGGGGCAGCCCCCGCCAAAATCCGGTAGGCTAGGCCCGATGCTTCTGCGAACGCTGATCCTGCTGCTGCTGTTGGGGTCGTGGGTATGCGCCCAGCGCCTCGCCGTCATCGGAGACTGGGGGGCGGCCAGCCCCCACCGACCCCAAGTGGCCCAGGCCATGCGCGAAGCCCACGAGAAGCACCCTTTTGACGGCCTGATCACGCTGGGAGACAACTTTTATCCCAGGGGCGAGCCCGTGCAGGCTTTCATCGACGACCTGCCCAAAGTCCGCATCTACCCGGCCTTCGGCAACCACGACGTCCCGGCGCTGGGGGCGCAGCTCAGGCTCTTCGGCGTGGAACGACCCTACTACAGCTTCCGGCTGGGGGCGCTCGAGGTCTTCGTGGTCTATTCCGAGGTGTTCGACCCGGCGCAGCGAAGCTGGCTCGAGACCGCCCTCAAGACTTCGAGGGCTCCCTGGAAGGTGCTGGTGCTGCACCGACCCCTCTACAGCTCAGGGTTTCACGGGGGCAGCCGCAGCCTGCGCAGCAGCCTCGAGCCCCTGCTGCTGCGCTACGAAGTCCGCTTAGTGCTCGCCGGCCACGACCACGACTATGAGCGCCTCGAGGCCAGAGGCATCACCCATGTGGTTTCCGGCGGCGGCGGAGCCTACCTGCGCGGCTTCCTCAAGGCCGTGCCCCAGAGCCGGGTGCGCGTCGTGGAAGCCCACTTCGGGGTGCTCGAGGCCTCCGAAGAGCGGCTGAGTTTTACGGCGGTAGCGCCCGGAAACAAGCTTCTCGACAGCTTTACGCTCCGGCGGTAGAGCTGCTCTCCCAAACCCGAAGGGGCAGGTACGAGACCTGCCCCTACCAAAGGCGCTTTGCATTGGGCCATGGGCTATTGCGATCCTGCTTCGCTCCTTCTCCTGAAGGCCACGCCCAGCCGGGGCAGGACGAAGTAGTCGAGGCCCAAGTAGCCCGCGGTGCGCCAGGCGAGGACGAGCCAGGTGGCGACGATGAACATCCAGGGGTTGGAGCTGACGGTGCCCGCGAGCAGGAAGGCCGCGTTCATCAGGCCGGCGAAAAAGGCTGCGAAGCCGGTGAGGAGCCCCACGATCAGCGCCAGCCCGACCAGGATTTCCCCGTAGGTCACCAGGTAGCTGAAGAGCACCTTGTTGGGCAGGGCCACGTTCTGGATGAACCAGGCGTACCAGCCCGTCACGTCGGGGTGCTCGCCGGTGGTCTTGCTCAGGGCCCGCTCGAGGAAGCCGCCCACCGCCGCTCCCGCCTTATCCCCGACCCAAACCCCCGCCGGGTTGGTGAGCTTGCCCCAACCCGCCTCGAGCCACTGCCAACCCAGGTAAACCCGCAAGACCAGCCAGATGGGCGAAAGCCTGGCGTCCGCGAAGAGAAAGCGCGTGATGCTGGGCTCAGGTATCTGGACATTGGTGCCGATCCTTGCCGCTGCCATATCTACCTCCGCTCGAAAAAGTGATTAACTTCTCCTTCGAAATCTAAAGTACGGGAAAGGGTATAGCGGTGGTAGGGGGATTTGTACCCAAACTTTTGTCCCTTTACACCCGAGAAAAGCACTGTCTTTAATCGTCTGACGCTTTGATACTCTACAGACTCAAAAACGTTATATAATCTTGCCATGACCCCAACCCGTCCCAAGCACGCCTGGATGCGGGAAACCTACCGCAAGTCGGTTGAGAAGATGCCCGAGCGCCCGGTGGCGCACAAGACCCTCTCGGACATCGCCCCTGAGCCGCTCTACACTCCCGAAGACCTCAAGGGCTTCAACTACGACGAGAAGCTGGGTCACCCCGGCGAGTACCCCTATACCCGCGGGGTGTACGGCTCGATGTACCGCAGCCGCTTGTGGACCATGCGCATGTTCGCGGGCTTCGGCACCGCCGAGCAGACCAACGAGCGCTTCAAGAAGCTTTTGGCGGCGGGCCAGACGGGCCTCTCCACCGCCTTCGACCTGCCCACCCTCATGGGCTACGACTCCGACCACCCCCTCTCCAAGGGCGAGGTGGGCAAGTGCGGGGTGGCCGTTTCCAGCCTGGCCGACATGGAGATCCTTTTCGAGGGCATCAACCTCGAAGAGGTCACCACCTCCATGACCATCAACTCCCCCGCCAACGCCATCTGGGCGATGTACCTGGCGGCGGCCAAGAAGAAGGGCTACCGCTGGGAGAAGCTGGGCGGTACCATCCAGAACGACATCCTCAAGGAGTTCATCGCCCAAAAAGAGTTCATCTTCCCGCCCGAGCCCAGCGTCAAGCTCGTCATCGACACCTTCGAGTGGGGCCCCCGCAACGTGCCGAAGTGGAACTTCATCTCGGTCTCAGGCTACCACATCCGCGAGGCGGGCTCCACCGCCGTGCAGGAGCTGGCCTATACCCTGGCCGATGGCTTCGAGTACGTCGAGGCTGCCCTCAAGCGCGGCCTCGACATCGACGAGTTTGCCCCGCGCATCTCCTTCTTCTTCAACGCCCACAACGACTTCTTCGAGGAAGTGTGCAAGTTCCGCGCCGCGCGGCGTATCTGGGCTAAGCAGATGCGCGAGCACTACAAGGCCAAGAACCCCCAGAGCTGGATGCTGCGCACCCACGCCCAGACTGCTGGCGTTTCCCTCACCGCGCAGCAACCCCTCAACAACATCGCCCGCGTGGCCATCCAGGCCCTCGCCGCCGTGCTGGGGGGCACCAACTCCCTGCACACCGACGCCTACGACGAGGCGCTGGCTCTGCCCACCGAGGACTCGGCCAAGATCGCCCTGCGCACCCAGCAGATCATCGCCTACGAGAGCGGCGTGACCCACACCGCCGACCCTCTGGCCGGCAGCTACTACGTCGAGTGGCTTACCGACGAGATGGAACGCCAGGCCATGGCCATCATCGAGGAAATCCGCCGCATGGGCGGGGTGGTGCGAGCTATCGAGGAGGGCTACTTCCTGCGCGAGATCGCCGATGCTTCCTACCGCTACCAGCAGGAAGTCGAGCGGGGCGAGCGCATCATCGTAGGCGTGAATGCCTTCCAGGACGAGGGCTTGCAGGTGCCTATCCAGCTCATCGATCCCGAGGTGGAGAAGGTGCAGAACGCCCGGCTGGCCCAGGTACGCCGTGAGCGTGACCCCGTCGCCGTGCAGATGACCCTCGAGGGCCTGCGCCAGGCCGCCAGGGAAGGCCGCAACACCATGCCCCACTTCGTCGAGTGCGCCCTGGCCTATGCCACGCTAGGCGAGATGATGGACGAACTGCGGGCGGTGTACGGGGTCTACGAGGAACCCGTGCTGGTCTGAGCCTTGACATCCGACGTTGGTATGCGGGTGCGAGCGTGAGCTATGCTCCAGGCGTGTCGCTCAAGGAGCGCATGACCCGGATCATCGAGGAGCAGCCCGAAGACAGCAGCTTTGAGGAAATCCTGCGTGAGCTGGCGTTCGCCCGGATGGTAGATCGCGCTCTGGAGGACTCCCGCGCCAACCGTGTGCTGTCTACCGAGGAACTCAAGCAGAAAATCAGCGCATGGCGAAAATAAAGCCATGAAGCCCATCAACCTCGAGGAGATCCAGCGTCTCTACCAGACCGCCCACTTCATCCGCCACCTCGGGATGCGGCTGGTGGACGCGGGCGAGGGCTGGTGCGAGACCGAGATCGAGATCGGCGAGCGGCACCAGCAGCAGGACGGCTTCATCCACGCGGGCGTGCAGGCGACGATGGCCGATCACAGCGCGGGGACCGCCGCTGCCACGCTCATTAGGCCGGGCCAGTACGTCCTGACGGTCGAGTTCAAGATCAACCTGCTGCGCCCGGCCCAGGGCGAGCGCCTGCGCTGCCGGGCCCAGGTGCTCAAGCCGGGGAAGAGCCTGAGCGTCGTCGAGTCGGAGCTGTACACGCAAAAGCTGGTCTCCAAGGCCACTGTGACGCTGGCGGTGCTGGACAAGGCCCTAGACTGAGGGCCATGAGCGTGCGCTTCCGCTACCGCAAAGCCGCCTTCGACACCCTGCCCTACGCGCTGTACGTTCCCGGTGGCTCCCCGCCCAAAGAGGGCTGGCCGCTGGTGGTCTTCCTGCACGGCTCGGGCGAGCGTGGTTGTGACGGCAGAAAACAGACTACCGTAGGGCTTCCGAAGTACCTCAAGCAGCATCCTGAGCGCTGGCCGGGCATCGTGGCGATGCCGCAGTGCCCCGAGGGGCTGCGCTGGGAGGGCTTCGTCCTCGAGTCGGTCTACCGGCTGATCGGGCGGCTGGAGCGGGAGTTTGGCACCGACCCCGACCGCCTTTACCTCACTGGGCTCTCCATGGGCGGCCACGGCACCTGGAACCTGGCCTGCTTCTACCCCGACCGCTTCGCCGCCATCGCCCCCATGTGCGGGGCCGCCGACCCTTTCCGGGTGATGTTCAGCCTGCAACACCTGCCGGTATGGAACTTCCACGGCACCGACGACGAGGTGGTGCCCGTGGAGTTCAGCCGGGTGCTGAGGCGGGCGCTGGAGAAGGGCGGCAACAAAGTCCACCGCTTCACCGAGTACGACAACGTGGGCCACGCCGTCTGGGACAGGGGTTACGCCGACGAAGAACTTCCCCGCTGGCTCTTTGCCCAGCGCCGGAAGGGCTAGGGCGCACCCTGCTTCCGGTGCGCCCTGCGAGCGTTCTGTAGCGTTTAGGCCGTCTGCAGGATGGGGATTTCTGACAGGAAGGTGACGGGCAGCTTGTTGGTGCCCTGGTGGAAGGCCGCCAGGCGGGCGACTACTTTGGCTCCGGCACGAATGGCGACCTTCTCGAGCGCCATGATCGTCCCGCCCGAGGAGACCACGTCCACCACCAGGCTCACGTTCTGGCCCAAGAGTTTCTCGGCCATGCGGCTGTCGAGCCACAGGGTCTCACTGACGCCCAGGGTGAGCGACTGCACTTCCTGGATGATGGGGTCTTGCATATAGGGGCGGCGACGACGGCGCACGACGACGTAGGGCTTGCCTGACATCTCGCTCATGGCGTGGGCCAGCACGATGGGCGAGGTCTCCATGGTCAGCAGGTAGTCGGTTTCGGGGGGCAGGTGTTTGAGCAGGGCTTCTGCTGCTGCGTTGACCAGCTCGACATCGCCCATCAGCTCGATCAGGGGGATCCTGACGCCGGGGAGGGTTTCGACCAGAGGCACGTGCCGGGTGACACGGCCCACCGTGATAGGGTAGGTGTCCATGCTCATTTTTGACCTCGATTCCTAGTTTACCGTTCCGGCTCGAAGAGGGGCAGGTGCCCCAGGGCCACCACGTCATCGCGAGGGGTTCCCTCGGTGAAAACCGCCAGCACCGCGCTCATCTGGCCGCCCACATCCTCGATCAGCTCGCGCAGGCCCTTGAGGGTGCTGCCAGTGGAGACTACGTCGTCTACGATGGCGACTTTCTTGCCTCTGACCAGGGGCACGTCGGTGCCGTCGAGCACCAGGAGCTGGGGCTTACCCGTAGTGATGGAGATCACCGTGCGGGTCACGGGGTTGATCATGTAGGGTTTTTCGGTCTTGCGGGCTACGACATAGGGCTTACCGGTGAGACGGGAGAGCGCGTGGGCCAGAGGAACCGCCTTGACTTCAGGGGTGATGAGGGTTTCTACCTCAGCAGGCAGTTTCTCAGCTAGGGCCTGGGCTGCCGCTTCGACCAGTTCCGTGTCGCCCAGCAGGTTGAGCAGGGCCACGGCCACTCCCGGCCCCACCTGCACGACCGGCAACTCGCGCTTGACTCCCGCGATGTTGACTGGGTAAGTTTTCACCCCCAAAGTTTATCGTAAGCGTGTAGTTTGGGGCAGCATCCCCAAAGCCACACACCCGGCAACAAGGATCAGCGCCTATACTGAATACGAACTTTCAGGAGGGAGCGATGGTACCGGCCAAAGTGGAAAATCTGGGCTTGGAACCCAACTCCGGCAGCGTGATCGTACTGCTTAGGGCCGAGAATGGCCCTATTTTGCCCATCGTGATCGGTCACCTCGAGGCCCAGCATATCCTCGCGGCTTTTTCTGAGGAGAAGCCCCCTCGACCCCTGCTGCCCGACCTGTTTGCCTCGGTGCTGGACCTGCTCAGCGTCAAGCTGCACCGCGTCGAGATCGTCGAGCTCAAGGAAGGCACGTTCTACGCCCGGTTGATCCTCGAGCAGCGCGGGGTAGAGTACGACGTCGATGCCCGCCCCTCCGACAGCCTGGCCCTGGCCTTGCGCACGGGAGCCGAGATCCTCATCGCCGAGGAGGTGCTCAAGCAAGCCGGCGTGGACGAGTTCAAAATGCCCGGCGGCAGCACGGCGCAGGCGTAGAGGCCAGAGGCCGACCGCAACTGACCGCAACCCAGATGACGGCAAAGCGGCTTCACTCCGGTAGCATGGGGAAGTGGAGCGCTACCACACCCTCGAGGCCCTGGTCGTGGGTCGCAAGGCCATGCCCGGTGGCGACGTGATCCTCTCCTTCGTAGGACCGGAGGGGGCCAGCCAGGCCGTAGCCCGCAAGGCCATGCGCCCTTCGGGGCGCAGCGGGCGGCTGTCGCTGTTTCACCACCTACGCTTTCAGGTCTACCAGAAACCTGGCTCCGACCTTCCCACCCTCACCCAGGCTGAACTGGTGGGACGGCTGGAGGGCCTCGAGCACCCCCAGCGCTTCCCCTTTGCCTCCTTCCTGGCCGAACTGGCCTTCCGGGTGGCCTCCCCCGAGGTGGCGGGCCGGGTGTGGCCCCTGCTGGTCTCGGCGCTCAGGGGCGTGGCCAAGCACCCCAACCCCCGCCTGGTCGCCATCTGGGGGGGCTGGCGCATCCTCAAAGCGGCGGGGCTGGCTCCCAACCTGAGCGGGGAGGGCACCCACCTGCTCGATGGGGACCTGAGCACCAGGGGCGGGGTCTACCTGGGCTTGGAGGGGCTCGAGGCTCTGGCTGCCGTGCTGCGCCTTCCCGGCAGCGAGGCCATCGACGCCCTGCAGGAAGCCCCCCTCGACCGCCTGATGCAGGCCCTGCTGGCCCACATCCGCTATACCGTGGGTGAACTCGGCTCGATGGTACTGCTAAACAACTCTAATGCGGTGCGGTGAAAATGAGCCGGATGTACCTGAGTGCGCTGTTCGCTTGTGCCGCCTTGGCGGCGCTGTTTTCCCTGCGGCAGGCCGAGCCTTCGCCTTTGTCTGAGCCTGTGCCCTCGCTCCCTCCCCTGAGCGGGCAGAGCATCCGGGTGCTGCTGTCGTCGGGTCCCGGTCTCTACCTCTTCGACAGCCTCGAGGTCATCCCCCTCTACGAGCGCGCCCAGGTACGGGGTGGACCCGGCCCTCAGAGCCTGAGGCCGGCCTTCAGCAGCCTAGGGGACGGTCCGATTCGCTTCACGGTGGAGAACGGGCAGATCCGGGCCAGCGTGCTGGGCCAGAGCTACGACCTAGGTGCCTTCGCGGAGGTGTCACCGAGCCCCCAAGCCCAGCCTGGTACCCGCTTCCTGATCGGGGCCAAGAACCGCGCCGGCTTCTTTCCCGAGTATCCCGGCAGCCTCCACCTGAGCCTGCGGGAGGGCAGGCTGCTCGTCGTCAACCAGCTTGACATGCAGGAATACCTGCGCCGGGTGCTGCCCAGCGAGATGCCCCCCACCTTTCCCCTCGAGGCCCTCAAGGCCCAGGCGGTGGCGGCCCGCACCTACGCCTATAGCCGCATGAGCGCGCCCCCCGAGCGCAACTACTGGAAGTCCTTCGGGGCCGACCTCGACGACAGCACCAGCGAACAGCTCTACAACGCCCAACCACCTCAGTCCCTCACCGACCAGGCCGTAGCGGAAACCTTGGGGCAGGTCCTGACTTACCGCGGCGAAGCCGTCCAGACCTATTACTTCTCCACCTCACCTGGCTCCACTGCCAGCATCGAGGAGGTCTGGCCCGACCGCGACCGGGTGGCCTACCTCAGGGCCAGAACCCAGGCCAATCCACTCACCGTCAACATCACCGGCGAAGGGCAAGCCCTGGGGTTCTTCAAAAACTGGAGCCCCGAGGGCTTCTACGACGGCGAATCCTCGCTGTTTCGCTGGCGCTTGACCCTGAGCCGGGAGGAACTCGAGGCCATCCTATCCAAGACCCTCCCCGCCCTGCGGCGCGCCTCGCCCCAGTTCGTGCGTACCGTCGAGGGACGCTACGCCCCTGAGCGCCCTGAGTTCGAGCTGGGCACCCTCGAGGGCCTCAAGGTCCTGAGGCGTACCTCCGGCGGCTACATCACCGAGCTGGAGATCAGCACCAGCAGGGGACGCTACTGGGTGGGGCGCGAGTCCAACATCCGCAGCCTGATCCGACCCGACAGGCGCTATACCGGGGGGCCGGATATCCTGCTCGAGCGCTTCAACGGCGTCTCGAGCCCCAACTTCCCGGCCCTGCCCAGCGCAGCCTTCGCCTGGGAGGAAGAACGCGCTGCTGGCAACTTGCAACGCTTGACTTTCTGGGGCGGGGGCTACGGGCACGGGGTCGGCATGAGCCAGTACGGCGCCAGGGGCCTGGCCAGGGCGGGCAAGAGCCACCGGGAAATCCTCGAGCACTTCTATCCCGGCACGACTCTGACCGTGTTGAAAGCGGATAAGTGATCGCGGTTCCCACAAACACCCGCCGATCCCGGCGGGTGTTTGTGGGAACCGCTCTGAGTCGCTGGCGAAGAGCGGCGATCGGGTGGTGAAGGGTGCAGCGTTTGGCTACCGACCGCCGACCTTCAGGTAAGATGCACCCCGAGAGGGAGAGGCTGTGGCGCAAACCATCCTCCAACTGTCCGGCATTACCAAGCGTTTTCCGGGGGTCGTCGCCAATGACAGGGTAGACCTCGAGCTCAAGGAGGGCGAGGTGCTGGCCCTGCTGGGCGAGAACGGGGCGGGGAAGTCCACCTTGGTCAGCATCCTCTACGGGCTCTACCGCCCCGATGAGGGCGAGATTCGCATCGATGGCCAGCCCGTGCACATCGCCTCACCGGCCCACGCGCTGCGGCTGGGCATCGGCCTGGTGCCCCAGCACCCCCTGCTGGTAGGACGGCATACCGTAGCCGAGAATCTGGCCCTGGGGGTGGGGCGTTTCTGGTTTCCGGCCCAGCGCATGGCGCCCCTCATCGAGCAACTCGCCCGCAGCTATGGCCTCGAGGTTGATCCCCACGCCCGCGTGCACCAGCTCTCGCCCGGCGAGAAGCAGCGCATCGAGATCCTGCGGGCGCTGTTGCGGGGGGCGCGGGTGCTGATCCTCGACGAGCCCACCAGCGTGCTGACCCCCCACGAGGCCGAAGCCCTGTTCCAGGTGATGCGCGAGCTGCGCTCGGCGGGCAAGTCCCTGATCTTCATCAGCCACAAGCTCGACGAGGTGCTCTCCATCGCCGACCGTGTGAGCGTGCTGCGGCGCGGCAGGGTGGTGGGCGAGCTACCGCTGGCCGAGGCTTCCAAACCCCGCCTGGCCGAGCTGATGGTCGGGCGCAGCGTGAGCTTCGACCGCAAGCGGGCCGAGCCCAGGCTGGGAGGGGTGCTGCTCGAGGTGCAGGGCTTGCAGGCGCGCTCGAGCCGGGGCCTCCCTGCGCTGCGCGACGTGAGCTTCAGCCTGCGCGAGGGCGAAATTCTGGGCGTGGCGGGGGTGGCGGGCAATGGCCAGAGCGAACTGGTGGAGGTGCTGGCCGGGCTGCGCAAGCCTGAAGCCGGGTTGCTCAGCCTTCAGGGGCGGCCCCTGGCCGCCGATCCCGCCCGGCTCTTCGAGATGGGGGTGGCCCACATCCCTGAAGACCGCATCGGCATGGGCACGGTCCCGCCGATGTCGGTGGAGGAAAACCTGGCCCTGCGCGAGTACGGCAAGCCCCCGCTGGCTAAGGGCTTTCTGCGTGACCTCGCCGCTTATGGCCGGCGGGCCAGGACCCAGGTGCAGCAGTACGCCATCGCCACCCCCAGTCCCTCCACCCCCACCCGCCTGCTCTCGGGTGGCAACATTCAGAAGGTGATCCTGGCTCGCGAACTGGCCGCTTCGGCCCGGCTGATCCTGGCGGTGCACCCCACCTACGGGCTCGACGTGGGGGCCACCGAGCAGGTGCACCAGATCCTGCTCGAGAAGACCTACCAGGGGGCCGGGGTGCTGCTGGTCTCCGAGGACCTCGACGAGATCTTGGCCCTGGCCGACCGGGTGGCGGTGCTCTACCAGGGGCGATTGCAAGGACCCTTCGAGGTCGGCAGCCTCACCCGCGAGCAGATCGGCCTGCTGATGACCGGCTCACAGCCCCCGACCGCCGTGCCCCAGGCCGGACTGGGGGGGGAGCGATGAGGCTGATCCCCGAACCCAACCCGCCCCGCCTGCGCGTTCTTTGGGTCTCGCTGGGGGCCATCGCGGTGGCCTTGCTGATCGCGGGCGTCGTGTTCGCCGCCTACGGCTTGAGCCCCCTCGAGGCCTACGGCACCATGCTCCGGGGCACCCTCACCGACTGGAAGGGCCTATCGGAGGTGCTGCGCCGCACCATCCCGCTCCTGCTGGTGGGCGCGGGCCTGACGCTGGCCTTCCGTGCCCAGTTCTTCAACATCGGGGCCGAGGGCCAGATCCTCATGGGAGCCATCGCCGGGGGCGGGGTGGCCCTGTTCCTGCCGCTGCCGCCCCTCTTGAGCCTGCCGGCGATGTTCGTGGCGGGCCTGCTGCTGGGCGGGGCCTGGGCGCTGCTGGCGGCCTGGCTGCGCTCGAGGCTCGGCGTCAACGAGATCCTCAGCACCCTGATGCTCAACTATGTGGCCCAGTACATCCTCATCTACCTGATCAACGGCCCCTGGAAGGGCCAGAACGTGCGGGGTTTCCTTTATTCCGACGAGTTCGCACCCTATGAGCAGTTGCCCACCCTCCCCGGCACGCTGGTGCACTGGCCCACGCTGGTGCTGGGCATTGTCCTGGCGCTGGCCCTGCAGGTCCTGCTCACGCGCACCACGCTGGGGTACGAGTTGCGGGTGGTGGGGGAGAACCCCGGCGCGGCCCGCTACGCCGGGATTTCCATCTCCAAAGTGGTGCTGATCATGGCCCTCATCACCGGCGGGCTGGCGGGTCTGGCGGGGGTGGCCAGCATCGCCGCGAAGGCCAGACCGCCTAGGGTGTGGCCCACCGCGAAGAGCGCGCCGTAGGAGGCGGAATAGAAGTGGGGTTCCAGCCCCATC
>NZ_QWLA01000169.1 GCF_003574095.1 Calidithermus roseus | reverse complement strand
GGTTGGTGCAGCGCAGCTCCAGCTTGCTGATGCCGCCCAGGTCGGGCGGGGGCGGGGGCGGGGGCGGGGTGGCGCTGCCCTTCTGGTCACAGGCCGTCAGGGCCAGGGCCAGGCCGAAGGCGAAGGTCAGGGTCGAAGGCCGTGGGAGTCGGAGAAAGGATCGGTTCATATCTACCTACATTGTAGCCATGTCAGGATGAGAGGGCGGTTCGGGTTCAGACTCCCCGGTCGTCAGGCGGTGGAACGTAGTCGCCCCCTCCTCCACCGCCTTCACCCGAACCCGAGCCCGAGCCGGAGCCATCGCCGCTGCCCGAGCCCGAGCCCGAGCCGGAGCCGGAGCCGGAACTCGACTCCCCTCCCCCACTGCCCTGGCCCAGCGGCTGGTCAGTGCTCTCCACCCCGAAGAGGTCCTTGAAGAAGTCCACCACCGCGTCCACCACGCTCACCACCACGTCCACGATGGCATCCACGATCTCCTTCACGGTCTCGCCCAGCGCGGTCAGCACGTCCTTGGCCTCCTGCAGCGCCGACTCCCCCAGCACCGCCGCCAGCACGATGCCCACGCCCAGCAGGGCCGCTCCGAACAGGCCGAAGATGGCCCCGGCGCTGGCCATCCCCGCGCTGAAGGGGGCCATCACCAGCGCGGTGAGCGTGCCCGTGTTCCAGAGGATGGTGCCCGCCATGACCAGACAGGTCGAGCCGTAGGCGTAGGCGCACTCTCCGCCCCCGCTGCTGCTGGAACTGCCCCCGGAGGGGTCGGAGGGGTCGGGGGGCAGGGTGACGGGCTCGAAGCGGTAGGTCACCACGGCCTCGATGGTCCTACCCGACCGCAGCGCGACGGGTTGGCTGATCTGTTCGAAGTAGTTGCCCTGGGTGTCCTTTTCAGCCAGCACAACATCGAGTACTTCCAGGGTTCCCAGCTTCACCGTCGGAGAGTAGGATCATCGGGGCCACTAGAGGGCACTTCCGCCGTTCGACGACCAGAGGGCGGCCCGCTTGCGGATATATTCAATCGGAACCCCCAGCACTTCCGCAGCCCGAGAGGCGCTCACG
>NZ_QWLA01000168.1 GCF_003574095.1 Calidithermus roseus | reverse complement strand
GGCTGCAGGGGGCGCGCTACAGCCTGCGGCTGCTGCCGGGGCGGGTGCGCGGGGGCTTCCTGCTGGCCGACGACCGCTACCTCATCGCCCGCCAGCAGGAGCGCTGGCTGCTGCTGGACCACCCCCCCACCGTGGTGGCCCTCAAGCAGCAGCTGCTGCTGGCGCTGCAAGGCGCCGGGCGCTAGGGCGGAGGGAAGCCGAGGGAGGGCCGGGAGGAGACTCCCGGCCCCGTTCGTGTGGGTTGTGCCTGTGCCGTTTTAGAGGAGGTAGACGCTGCGGATGTGTGGGTGCGGGCGGCGCTCGGCGAAACCGTCCGCGGGGCCCACCACCCTGAAGGGCGGCTGCAGCGGCAGGGCCCCCTGCCGCGCCAGGTCGTCGAGCCAGATCAGCATGTGCTGGGGGTCACGCTCCCCCTCGGCCAGGAACTCCCGCCCCCCGCCGTCCCTCAGCCGCCAGGCCTCGCGCTCGAGGACCCAGAAGGGGTCCACCGGATAGCCCAGCTGCCGCACCACCAGCCGGCAGGGCTCGTCCCAGTCGGCCACCAGCAGGTCGGAGTTGACCGCAGCCTCCGGGCAGTGCCACTTCAGCAGCGCCAGCGCGGCCATCACTGCACGGCCGTAAGGGCGCTGCTCGACGAAGCCGGTCTTGCAGAAGCCGAAAATCCGGCCGTCTTCGGTGTGGTCGCGCGGGGTGAGCACGAAGTCCTCGTAGTCCGCCGGCTCGAGCCCGTTGAAGTACACCAGGTCGGGCTGCAGCACCGCCTCCTCGCCGCGCCCGCGCCCTTGCAGCGGCGGCAGGTAAGGCCGCAGGGCGGCTAGGTCCCGCGCCACGGCGGGGAGGGCTTGCTCGAGGGCCTCGGGTCGCACGCGCCAGTAGTGGGTGATTCCCATGCTTTACCTCCTATCGGGAGGCATTATATCATTTTGTGGCAAACCCGTTCCCGTGGCGCCCCGTACACTGGGCCGCCTGACCCCCGGCTCACCCTCCGTCGCGCCCCAGCCCGTAGCGCGGCAACTCCTCGCGCGCCACCTCCAGCTCCTGCAGCAGGTAGTGCCCCCGGCAGCCCACCCGGATCCACCGCCGCAGGAGCAGCCTGCGCC
>NZ_QWLA01000167.1 GCF_003574095.1 Calidithermus roseus | reverse complement strand
GCTGAATAGTCTGGGCTGAGATATTCCCGGCGCTGCCCACGTAGAAGGAGGGTGTCCACAAATGACCGCCGCCCTTGCCCCGCCGTAGCCTTGGGAACTCTTGCAGGATGCGCCGGGCCGACACGCCTTTCAGTATCTTCGCCACGTCCGAGGGTGCCCACTTGGGCGGTACAGAAAGGAAAAGGTGCACGTGGTCGGGCATGACCTCCATGCCTAGCACTGCCCAGTCCCTCATCAAGCAGGCCTCCCGGAGTACCTGCATTAGCCTTTCGCGCACCTCACCAAAGAAGACCCGCCTGCGATACTTGGGGGTGAACACCAGATGGTAGTTCAGGTTGTAATGCGAATGGCGCGTGGTGCGCTCTTCAGGCACGTGCATATGATAGCACATCCGCCGCCCACTATACTATGTCCGCCTCCGGCGGACGTGGGGGAGTCCATGTATCCCCGGTTTGAAAACCGGGGGATTATAGCTCCCCCACACCCCCTCGCTTCTCTAACGGCTCACAAAAACCCAGTACACCCTACTTCCCGGCGCACCCGGGCCAGCTCACTGGCAGGTAGGCGGGCTTCCAGTTCATTCTCCCAGCGAGAAAGCCAGCCGCAAAGCACAGCAGGTGGACAAATCCCTCGGGAATGGAGCTCAAGAACCGCCCAAAGGCTGCCGTGGACAGCGACCTGGTTCTCCGCACAAGCCTTGCGCAGCCGCCCATCGTTGGAGAGGAGCGTATGGCCGTTAGTGCAACAGTAATGGAGGCACAGGGCATCGGCCAGCGATAGCCCTGCCTTCTTCAGGACTCTCGCCTCCGAAAACCACGTTTCCTGAACCCGCACAACCCTTACGCCCAACGCACTGACCTGCGGCTCGGTTAGGTCATCCACTTCAGCCAGCACAACATCGAGTACTTCCAGGGTTCCCAGCTTCACCAGAGAGTCCAGACCCCCGACGTTGGCGAAGTCAATGAGGATGTTAGCGTCGGAGAGTAGGATCATCGGGGCCACTAGAGGGCACTTCCGCCGTTCGACGACCAGAGGGCGGCCCGCTTGCGGATATATTCAATCGGAACCCCCAGCACTTCCGCAGCCCGAGAGGCGCTCACG
>NZ_QWLA01000166.1 GCF_003574095.1 Calidithermus roseus | reverse complement strand
ATACCAAATCTCATTCAAGGTGACCCCTAAAGTTAGGATAGGGGAATGAGCCGAAGGATTGCCCCAATCGATTGGAGCGAAAGCGTAGAGGAGTTGGAGGAACAGTATAGAAGGGAGAAGCACCTGGAACGACGTAAACGGCTGCAGGCGATGTGGCTGGTACGTCGAGGCAAAGATGCGCAGGATGCGGCCAGAGAAGTGGGGATTGGACGTAAAACCCTCAGCAGGTGGCTGGGCTGGTATCGGAGCGGAGGGTTGGGGGAGGTATTGAAGCGCGTACCGGGCTGGGGGGTCCAAGTCCGTCGAGCCTGGCTGGATGAAGGCCAACAGCTGGAACTGATGGCGGAGAGTGCCAAAGGAAGCTTTCGCACCTACGAAGAAGCGCGGCAGTGGGTGCGACAACGCTTCGGGGTACAGTACAGCTATAAAGGTCTGTATGGGCTGATGGCTCGATTGAAGATTCACCCCAAAGTACCGCGACCGAGTTCGGCCAAGGCCGATGCGGCAGCGCAAGGGCGGTGGAAAAAGGGGGGCTCAAAGCCCTGATCGCCGATGAACTCAACCGACTGGGTAAAACCATGGGGGATGCCCTGGCCCAGATTGGCTTTAGCGATGAGATGCGGTTGGGACTGCTGGGTCAGGTTCGACGGGTGCTGGCGCCTCGTGGGGTGAAGGTGGTTCAAAGGGTACAGCGGGAATACCAGTATGCCTACCTGCTGCTGGCGGTGATACCGGCCATCGGCCAGTTGAGATGGCGTTGGATCCCGCGCATGAAACAAGACCACCTCAAACCGGTCCTGGAGCAATGGGCATTGGCGATCAACGTTTGGGATGGGGCGGGGGTCCACCGGGGTCGTAGCCTATGCGAGCTTTCGGGCAGTCGTATCATTCAACCGGCCTATTCGCCCGAGCTCAACCCTGCCGAACGGGTTTTTGAGGAGGTCAGGCGGGCCATCGAAGGCAAGGTGTACCCTTCGCTGGAGCACAAGCGCCTGGCTGCCGAGCAGTTTCTCACCCAGCTTGCGGCTGACCCAACCAGGGTCAAGCAGCTTTGCTTCTGGCCTTGGATTCAAGAGGCTTTATGTGTCACCTCGTCGTAGAATTGGTAT
>NZ_QWLA01000165.1 GCF_003574095.1 Calidithermus roseus | reverse complement strand
CGTCGGAGAGTAGGATCATCGGGGCCACTAGAGGGCACTTCCGCCGTTCGACGACCAGAGGGCGGCCCGCTTGCGGATATATTCAATCGGAACCCCCAGCACTTCCGCAGCCCGAGAGGCGCTCACGACACCGAGGGAGAGGGCCTGGAAAACCAACCGCTCAAGCCGTGACTTGGGCAGTACCTGGCTTTGGTCATCCTTAAAGTCCGGGTTGTAGAACTCGCGCCGCAGCTCGAGCGGCTCCTTGTCCTTTCCAAACCTCTTGTTCAGCACACCGATCTGCTGGCCGCATTGCTTACGGGAAATGATGCCGACCTGCTCGGCACGGATCAGGACGGTCCGCATGCTGACGCTGTAGCGCAGCTTGAGGTCAAGCAGCATGGCCTCGGGGATCCAGCGGTTGCGGAAGGCGTGGAGTTCCCGCTCAAGTACTTCACGCGGTAGCAGCACCGCCCCGGCCAGGTGGTTGGCGAGTTTCTCCCTCAACCCCGCAGCCACAGCCTTTTCAGGGTGCAGGAAGTCCTGACGATGACAGATGAGGTGGGCCAGCTCATGCAGAGCGGTGAAGAACTGCCGCTCAACCGGGTGATTTTCGTTGATGATGATGACCGCCCCCAGCGACTCGGTGTAGGCCGAGAACCCGCTCACGTGGGCGGGCAGTGGGGTGAGGAGAACCTTCAAACCCCGTTCCTCGAGCCGGGCGATCACGTCCCCCAAAGGAGCGTGTTCTACCCCGAGGAAGTCCCGCACCTCACCCGCGTAGCGCTCCACCGCGTGCGGTTCATATGCCTCTACCGGCATCTGGGGTGGCGATACGGCGACCTCACCAATCTCCCGCTCGATCTCCGCGTAGGCCAGGGCCCGCTTGAGGATCAGGGCCCTGAGCGCAGGGGTAAGAACCCCTGCCTCATCGGCCCTGAACAACAGGGTCGGCTCCTCAGCGTTTTGTTCAAAGAAAACCTCGAGTGGAACGCCTAGAGCTTGGGCTATAGCAGCCAACTGCCCAATAGATGGCATGCGCTCACCCTTCTCCCAGACCGCGATGGTCTGCCGGGTCACCCCGACCTTGTTACCCAGATCGGTTTGACTTAGACCCCGCTGTTCGCGGAGTGGCTGAATGTAGCCGACGTTCA
>NZ_QWLA01000164.1 GCF_003574095.1 Calidithermus roseus | reverse complement strand
ACCGGGCAGTCCTGGCTGGTATGTTTGGGGTCTACCCCCACGACCCGCCTACCAGCTTCTTCCGCTTTGTAGGCGAGGATTTGGAGAAACTGTGCCCACCCCGCGTCCTGCACCCCCTTGGCGGTGCGGGAGCGGGCCAGTCCGAGGATGTTCAGGTCTTCGTGGACGACGGTGCCATAGCGGTTTACCAACCTCCTTGCCAGCTTGTGGTGGAAGTCTTTGCGCTGGTTGGCGATTTTGCGGTGCTGCCGAGCCAGGCGCATTTTGAGCTTCCTGCGTCGGTTGGAACCCCGCCGCTTCTTCGTCACGGACCGCTGGGTGCGGGCTAGTTTGGCCTGCGCCTTCTGGAAGTACCGAGGGGCCTCGACCATCTCCCCCTCCGAGGTGACGAGGAAGTGGGGGCTGGTGCCCAGGTCTATCCCGATGGCTGCCCGGTTTTCGGGTAGGGGTTTGGGCTCGGTCTCACAGACAAACACGATGTACCAGTGAAGGGCCATCGGCCCCCGGCTAGCGCCGGTACTCAAGTCATCCCCTTCCCGCTTCAGCGTGGCGGTCTTGAGCCTGCCTTCCAGCGGGCGGTGAAGTTTCATCTTCACCGAGCCGATGCCGTAGAGGAGCACCCGCTTCCCGCCCTCCTGGAGCTTGACCCCGGTAGTCCCGGCCTGGGGGAAGGTGAAGGAGTCGTAGCGCCCCTGCCCCTTGAAGCGGGGGTAGCCGGGCTTCTCCCCTGCCTTGACCCGCCGGAAGAAGCCCTGGAAGGCTTTGTCCACCCGCTCGATGACGTTCTGCAAGACCTGGGAATGAATGTGCTTGTACTCCGGCAGCTCGGCCCGTATCTCGGGCAGATACCTCTTCTGTTCGTAGAAGCCGACAGTCCTCCCGGCCTTCTTGTAGGCATCTCTACGCTCCTGCAAGGCCGCGTTGTAGAGGTGGCGGCACAGCGAGAGGGTGCGCTCCAGGTCTTTTTGCTGGGGCTGGGTGGGGTACAGGCGGTACTTAAATGCTTTAAGCATCGTCATCCTGGTATTTGCGCTGGGACTCGATGTAGCGCTGAATAGTCTGGGCTGAGATATTCCCGGCGCTGCCCACGTAGAAGGAGGGTGTCCACAAATGACCGCCGCCCTTGCCCCGCCGTAGCCTTGGGAACTCTTGCAGGATGCGCCGGGCCGACACGCC
>NZ_QWLA01000163.1 GCF_003574095.1 Calidithermus roseus | reverse complement strand
CCCCCAACCCTTCTCCCCGGTGCGCGGAGCCTGCCCCGTCCCGAAGGGAATCGGCCACGGGATCGTCCCCTCAATCCTTCCAGCCCCTCTTCGTCTTTATCCAGGAGGCCTGAGGCCATGAACGACCACCAACGCATCCAGAACCTGCTGCGCGAAGGCCGCATCAACGGCGGCGACCTGGACGCCCGCGGCCCCTTCACCCTGCGCGGGCGCGATTTCAAGGGGTTGCTGGGTCGGGGTGAGGCCCGCCTGGGGGTCGAACACAACCACGGCGACCTGACCCTCGAGGCCTGAGAGGAGAAGAGATGAGCGAACACGAACGTATCGAAAAGCTGCTCAAGGAAGGCAAGATCACCGAGGAAGAAGCCCGGCTGCTGCGCGAAGCCCTGGACGCTCCCTTCAGCGAAGCCATGGCCCCTGACACCCCGCCTACCGCCAGCGACGACCCCTCCACCCTGCGCTGGGTGCGGGTGCGGCTCACCGCCGGGGAACTGGTGGCCAGCTTCGACCCCAGCCTCAGCGCCCCGCAGATCGAGGGCAAGGTGGAGGCCCGCGAGAACGGGCGTGACCTCGAGGTCACCCCCCAGACCCCCGGCGGCGACTTCCTGGGCGATCTGCTAGGTGGGCTCAAGATCGGGAAAGTAACCGTGCGGGTGCCTGCCGGGTGGGGGCTCGAGGTCCACGGCACGGCGGGCGAGGTGCGGGCCAGGGGCCTGCCCTACGTCAAAGCCCGGCTGATGGCGGGCGAGGTGGACCTCAGCGACGTGCAGGGCGTGGACGTGGAGGTCAAGACCGGCCAGATCGACGGCAGCGTGCGCCTGACCGAGGGCCGCCACCGCCTGCACGTGACGCTGGGCGAGGTGGACGTGAAGATCCTGCCCGGCTCGAGCGTCAAGGTGGAGTCGCGGGTGGGTCTGGGCAACCTCGAGAGCACTCCCCGCCAGGTGGGGCAGGGCTTGGCCCAGCTCGAGGCCTCCGTCAGCGTGGGCAACCTGGAAGTGAGGGCCTAAAGATGAGCGAACAGATCCAAGCAGGGGAGGGCATGAGCGAACGCGAACGCATCCAGGCGCTACTCGACGAGGGGCGCATCACCCAGGAGGAGGCCGACCTGCTGCTGGAAGCCCTCGCGGAAGCCGAAGCCGCCGAGGCGGAGGCCGGGCCCACCCGGGCCCACCCCGAAGTTCCCATGAAC
>NZ_QWLA01000162.1 GCF_003574095.1 Calidithermus roseus | reverse complement strand
AACCATGGCGAAGGGTGTATTCGAGAGGACGAAACCACACGTAAACGTGGGGACGATCGGGCACGTGGACCACGGGAAGACGACGCTGACGGCGGCGATCACGTTTGTAGCGGCGGCGGCGAACCCCAACATCGAGGTGCAGGACTACGACCAGATCGACAAGGCGCCGGAGGAGAAGGCGCGGGGGATCACGATCAACACGGCGCACGTGGAGTACGAGACGGCGCAGCGGCACTACAGCCACGTGGACTGCCCGGGGCACGCCGACTACGTGAAGAACATGATCACGGGGGCGGCGCAGATGGACGGGGCGATCCTGGTGGTGTCGGGGACCGACGGGCCCATGCCCCAGACCCGGGAGCACATCCTGCTGGCGCGGCAGGTGGGGGTGCCCTACATCGTGGTGTTTTTGAACAAAGTGGACATGGTCGACGACGCGGAGTTGTTGGACCTGGTGGAGATGGAGGTGCGGGACCTGCTGAGCCAGTACGAGTTTCCCGGGGATGACACGCCCATCATCCGGGGCTCGGCGCTGCTGGCGCTGGAGCAGATGCACAAGAACCCCAAGACCCAGCGGGGAGAGAACGAGTGGGTGGACCGGATCTGGGAGTTGCTCGACGCCATCGACTCGTACATTCCCACCCCCCAACGGGACGTGGACAAGCCGTTCTTGATGCCGGTGGAGGACGTGTTCACCATCACCGGACGGGGAACGGTGGCCACGGGACGTGTGGAACGGGGCCGGGTGAAGGTGGGGGATGAAGTGGAGATCGTGGGGCTGAGGGAGACCAAGAAGACGGTGGTGACGGGGGTGGAGATGCACCGCAAGACCCTGAGCGAGGGGCTGGCGGGGGATAACGTAGGGCTGCTGCTGCGTGGGGTAGGCCGGGAGGAGGTGGAGCGGGGTCAGGTGCTGGCCAAGCCGGGGAGCGTGACGCCGCACACCAAGTTCGAGGCCTCGGTGTACGTGCTGAAGCGGGAGGAGGGAGGTCGGCACACGGGGTTTTTCACCAACTACCGGCCGCAGTTCTACTTCCGCACCACCGACGTGACGGGGGTGGTGGAGCTGCCCAAGGGGGTGGAGATGGTGATGCCGGGGGACAACGTGACCTTCACCGTCGAACTCATCAAGCCCATCGCCATGGAGGAGGGACTGCGCTTCGCCATCCGCGAGGGTGGCCGCACCGTCGGTGCCGGAGTCGTCGCCAAGATCCTCGAGTAAA
>NZ_QWLA01000161.1 GCF_003574095.1 Calidithermus roseus | reverse complement strand
TTCTCGACCGAAGCGAATTATTTGGCTGGCCCAGGGCGGGGGTTTCGACCTCGAGAAGGCTTTCGCGGCCCTGGAGAGCGCCCTCATGAGCCTGCCCCAGCCCTGACCCAGCCAAATAATTCGCTTCGGTCGAGAATCCCCAATCCCAGCGAGGGATCGTGGGAAATCGATCAAAACTCGATCTCGATGACATCCGCCGCCGGCTTGACCGCGCCCAGCCACTCGAGGCGGGCGAGGTAGTAGCAAGACAGCTTGAGCGAGATGCCCAGCGCCTTGGCGATCTGCTCGGCGGTGGCTCCGTGCTGGAGCATGGGCCTGGCCCGCTTCCAGAAAAAGGAATTGTTCAGGTCCAGCAACCCCTCGTCGCCGCTGATCAGGTAGGTCACGTTGGGCGGGGGCATCTCGATGGTGCGCAGGGTGATGTCCTCTTCGATGAGGCTCAGCGAGGTCACGACCCGCTCCAGCGGCCAGTGCAGGGCCGGGTCACAGGGGGTCTTGAATTCCTTGTACGTCAGCTCAAAGGCCCCTTCGCGCGCGGCGATGATCCCCAAGAGGATATCCCTGGCCTTCAAGGGATCGGCGATGTACTCCTTGCCGATCTCGATGCAGCGCAAGTGACCGCGTTTGACCCACAGCTTGCAGTCTTTGAGGCCTGGCATGTTCCACAACTCGAGCACGCCGGTCCTGTCCTGGAAATGGCCTATGAGGGTCTGGAATGGGCTTTCCTTGAGATTTCCGCTGATCACCATGACTGTACGTCCCCCTGAGAATATGTACAGCTACTCCCAAAGCCTATACCAGCCTCCTCACAATCCGGTGGGTATTTTTCACAACACAGCTCCAGCCACCCCGCGCCCCGGTGCTCAAGAGGGGTAGATTTGTGTCCTGGAGAGCACTCAGGTCACGCCAAAGCCCTGCTCTCATGCACCACCTGGCTCGAGATGACTTAATAGGGCGCGTCACCTACCTCGGACTGAAGTCCGAGGCTTGCAGGTGGCACGATAGCCATGCATAGCATTTCATGCCCCCGCGTTCGGCTGGATGACATTGGTACGGGCATAGCCCGGCGGCATACGCCGCTCAACCGCAGCCCGGCGGCCAATATTGACCGCCGCGAAGTAGTCCGCAGGCCCAGAGCACCCGCAGACCACACAGCGAAAGAGCGCCTGCGTGGGACGGTTGGCCCGCTCGGTGTGCCCGCAGGCCGGGCACTCCCGCGAGGTGTTGCGTG
>NZ_QWLA01000160.1 GCF_003574095.1 Calidithermus roseus | reverse complement strand
GCTGTAGGCCCGCAGGGGCCGGTCGGTGGGGGGCGTGGGGTCGAACTCGTTGAGCAGTAGTGTGACCTGCTGCTCGCGCCCCACGCGGGGGGTGAAGGTCAGCTCGAGCTTCCCCCCCATCTTGGCCACGCTCACGCTGGGGCTGAGCAGGAAGGCCAGAGGATTGGACGCCTCGCCAGGACGGGTGAAAGTCGCGGGTGCTTCGCCCAGCAGGCGTTGCTGCTGCACCATCACAGTCTGGGGCCCGGCCCGCAGGCCCGCGGGCAGCGGGAAGCTCACCTCGGTGTCGCTGACCTGCGCCGGGGTGAGGCTCTGCCCGCCCACCCGCACCTGCGTGACCTCGCCGCGCAGGTTCTGCCCCAGCAGCACCAGGTGGTAGCCGACGAGGATGGGCTCGGAGGGGGGCAGCAAGTCGGCGTTGGGGCTGGGCCTGGCCCGCACGGCCTCGAGCCGCGGGAAGCGGAAGGGCCGGGCGTAGACCCCCACCCCCTCCGGGCGCACCGGCAGGGCCACCCGCCTCGAGCGCTGGGCCTCGATGAGCACCACCGAGACCCGGTAGGCCACCGTGGGTCGGTACTTGGCTTGCATGGCCGACCACAGCCTCGAGTGCTCCTCGGTCGAGAGCGCCTCGGGGCTGAGCTTGACCTGCTCGATCTGGTTTTCCAACCCCACCTCGCCCAGCTTGCTCCTGATCTCCAGCGGGACCGTGGGGTCGGAGGCGATAGCCTGGATGCTGTTCTGGATGTACTTGCGCGTCAGGATGCCCATCTCGTGCAGCACCTCCATGGCGTAGCCCAGCAGGGCCTCGGCGTGGAGGTTGGAGTTGGCGTAGGCGGTGAGGAGGTAGTGCAGGTCGAGCGCCAGCGGCGGATTGGCCACCCGCTCGCCGCGCTCGTCGCGGGCCGGGAGCCCCGCGTTGCGCCAGCCGGGGTTGGGGCTGACCTGGTAGAGGAAGAGGTTGAGTTGCAAGAGGCCGTTGCCCTCGAGCTTGACCTGGTCCGGCGGCAGGGTGGTGACCTTGACCTGCCCCCCCAGCGAGACGTCGGGTTGGCCGAAGCGGTTGGCCAGCAGCCACTGCAACACGGCGCTGACGGTGGTGATGGCCAGAGGGTTGCTCATCGCCTCCCCTTGAGGAATTCCTCGAGGCTCAGCCCCTGCGAGGGTGGACTGGGCTTGGGTGGCTCGGGCGGCGAGCCCAGCAGTGCCCGCACCTCGACGCGCCCGATGTGGACCTGGATGGTGGGGGCCTGGGCCTCGGGTG
>NZ_QWLA01000016.1 GCF_003574095.1 Calidithermus roseus | reverse complement strand
CCCCCAAGCTGCCCCCTCCCCCCGATTTGGGCAGGGATGTGCGGCTGCCCAGGGGTTTTGAGGTGCCCGCCTACACCTTTGTCCAGGCTGGCTCCGGGGCTCATGCGGCGTTATGGGCGAATATCTGGCACAAAACCTACGGCGGCAGCTACTACTGGCTCACCGACCCCGAGGTGATCTGGGGGGCTTCTGCGCCCTGGGAGGCGGAAAGGTTCACCAAGAAGAAAAACCGGGAAAGCTGAGCGGGAGTTCGTTCGTGTGCATAATAGGCTCTACCGTCGGCCTGAGTTCAAGGGCTTCCAGCCGCCTAAAGAGGCCGACGAGGAGACCCGGAGGAACTACGCTATGCAGCAGCCCCCCAAGTTTATCTACCGCGACTGGTGCATCCACGATCCGGTGTTCGATGTGCGCAAGTACGGCCTCGACCCGGCGGATAACCCTGATCTGTACTACTGGAATGGCTGGCTCTGGCAGCGTGAGAGGGGAGAGTTCAAGCCGGTGGCCCCCATCTCCGAGAGCGAGTTGGATCAGGATGTGCAAAACCGCCTGAAGCGCTGGCGTGAGACCGGCCTGATGCCCCTCGACGAGAATGACCCTGAGCAGGTGCGGCGGGCCAAGGAAGAGTGGAAGCGGCGGGTCTGGTCGGCTCCCAACCCCTGGTGAAGTGCTATGGACGAGAAGATCATTCGCTACAACCCCGACGGCTCGGTGATGGCCGAGGTCGAGTGGAGGGGGCCGGGAGATTACACCGTGGTCAACGGGGCGCTGGATGAAGAGGGGAAGGCCATCCTCGATGCGGTAGGGGACATCTACGGCTACGTGGAGGGCTACACCAACGTGAACGACGCCTACGAGGATCGGCCCTATTTCGGTTGGCCGGAGGAAAAATAGTTGCCATCTTCAGCCAAAACCTTCGACGAACCTCTTCGCGGCCATGCTAAGGCTGCGGGTGAGTTCGCCTGGGTCACCCCTCACCAACCGCAGGCTCGGGGTGTCGAACACCTCCGGTCCTACCGTTGCAGCCTGCTTCCAGTCCTGGAGCAGACGTGGAGCCCATTGACAAGGTCCAGCGCCCACAACGTCTCTGTGTGTCCACCAAAATGTTGTCTCTGTACTGCCCCTCAAAATCAGTATCTTAAGGGCGTTTTTGAGTGAGAACACTAAGAGGCTGTCGGGGTGCCAGTACAGGTATCGAGCTGTTGAAATCCGGGCGCGAAGAGGGAAGCAACACCCACCAGCTTGCTCTTCGAGAGCAGAGCAGTGTTTTCGGGCGCTTGCAGCCCAAGAGCGTGGGCCAGGAGGCCCCAGAAGCTCTCCTCAGATTGCAGGTAGAGATGGGCCTGGCTTTACGACCGGAGGGGTCTGCAGCGATGTAGGTCCCATTTGTCATATCACCAGGGGCATTCCCCACGCGCATCAGGTCTTCAAGCAAAAGACTGGACTTACGCACCAAGGATAAGAGCAGATAAAATGGGCCTTCATGTCACTGAGAAGGCCCGAAGATAGGATACCACGCCCTGTTCTGCGCGCTCTAGCAGCTTTAGCCCAAAGCCCCATCAATACCTCCGCCCTGGCCATGGCTGAGGACCAAGACTTTGCCCACGACACCCTCTACCGGGCCCTGAGCCAGCCCTTGGCCTTGTTCTTTGAGCTCTCCCTAAAGCTCTGCAAAAGGGTGGGCGGGCTGAAGCGAGGTTACCTCATCCTTGATGACGTCCTCATCCAGCGCTACCGCTCAGGCAGGCTGGGCCTGAAGAAGGCCCGGGACACCTCCACGGGGGCCTGGGTGTTTGGCCTGTCCCTGGTGGTGCTGGGGTGGACGGACGGGAAGCGACGGATTCCCCTGGCCTTCCTGCCCTACTTCGGGGAAGAAGAGGAGAGCCAGCTGGATCTGGCCCTGGCCCTGCTGGATTGGGCGGAGGGGCAGGGTTTTCGGCCAGAGGGGGTACTGTTTGACGCATGGTACGCAGCAAGGCAGGTCCTGGAGTGGCTCCATGCCCGCGGCTGGTCTTTTGTCACGAGGCTCAGGTCTAACCGTGTGCTGGACGGTGTTCAGCTCAGGAGGCATGGGGGAACCGGTTGGGTCAAGGCGGGGAGGCTAAGGGGCCTGACCTTTGCTGTGGGGGTGCTCAAGCGTGGGGGGAAGTTTTACGGGACGAATCGGGCGGAGTGGTGGGGCCCGGAGATGAGGGAGGTCTACCAGCGATTGAGGAGATGTTTCGGGGATTGCAGCAGGAGCTGGGGTGGACAGGGCATCGGCACTGGCGCAGGGCCAAGCTGCTGGCCCATCTGGCCTTAGGGCTGGTGGCTTATGGGCTGATTGAGGGTCAGCGAGAGCGGATGGGGTTGAGTTTCTACCAATGCCGACGAAGACTGATCGCAGGTAAGCTGAGCTTGGATTTGAGCCCTCTGTTATCGGTGCAGGGGCAGGCTGCGTAAGTCCAGATTTTTGTTGTCTTGTTCAGGTAAAGCGCCCCTCAGAAGGGCTTCCAGTTTGGTTCGAGGGAGCACGTACCGGCGGCCCAGGCGAAAGCCGTGTTGCTGCATCAACTGCAACCCCTTGTCTCGACCCAGAATGTCTGGCCCGACGATCTTCCGCAGGTGGGCAAGGGTAATTAGGGGGGGCATATTTTCTGTGTTCATCATGTCGTGTTTCTCCAAAAAACCCCGAGTCTATGCTCGGGGGCAGGGTCTTGATGCCGATAGTCGCTTTGTGCTATTAGAGATGACTCTCGGGGGACTTCTAGAACAGAACATGGTGTGATGTAGGTGGATGATTACGTTCAGTGCGTGCCGATTTCAACTCTCGGGGTCTCGCCGCTCCGAGAGTTGTGTTTTCTGATCTTGGGCAGCGCAGTTACCGCTTCGAGGTAGCGGGTTATGATCTCACGCAGCACGTCGCTTCGGAAGATGAACTGCAGCTTTCCTCAGAGGCGAAGAGCAAAGCTTCCGTCGAGCCCGTCTCGTGCGGCTGTGACGCGCTGGAAGTGGCCAAGGGCTAGCGCGTCCATAACTTGACTGCGCCGGGTCTCGGAAGCGGTTGGCTTCTTCGAGAGATTGCGCCACTCGCGGGCCAGATCGTGAAAATGTTCCTCTAGCTCGTCCAATGGCCGCTCGGCTTCGCCTTCAAGTTGCCTGCGGGTAGCCAATGGCGCATCGTGTTCGGCTTGCAGCTGTTCACGCCCCCGCTCGGCTTTGATCTTGGTGAATCGGGCCTGAATGTGGATGGATGTCGCTCTGGACGTGCCGAACGAGCCTTGAGATGGCCTCCACCTTGATGACGGTTGCGGTTCCTCGGTGCTAAAAGCCCGAGAGAGCCGCCCCTGCGCGATCCTCAGACGCTTCTCAAGTTCGCTACTACGCCCTAGAAGGGGTTTTAGGGCCTATTAAGCTGCTCCCATTCGTCAGGAACCGTGCAGGAGGTGTGGCCTCCATGGAAACAAGTTCCCGGAGGGCGTTTCCGACCTCTCCCATGTTGCCTCCTTGTTAGGGGCTTCGCGCACACGCGCGTACATTGCCCATTGTGGGCTATTGATGGTGGAGTGTGTGAGCTATAGCCGGGTTGTGGTGTATGCACATCATGTCCATACTTAGATCAAAAAGTGCATATATAACTATCACTCGCTGACACTTTAATCCCTATCTTCCCCCGTAGTTGCACGAGATTATTCGGATAATGTTGCGCCTGACAGCGTATACAGCCAGTCAAGTCTACGGTAATTCTACGGGGATCGGAGTGTGACAGCTGTTATACTGGAATATATTCAGAGTCAATAAATTCTTGATTTTATCCATGAGGGACGGCAAAAATCGGGGGATGCCGTGGGATGCCGGAGGGTTGATGAAGAATTCCTAAACCTTAGGTCGCAGGTTCGAGTCCTGCCGGGCGCACCAAAAGCCTTAATGTAATCGCAGGAAACCCTGTGGGTAACGCACGCGGCTCGAGGCCTGCTTTTGGCGTATGGGTCTGCTGAACCTGCACTACGCCTACAAAAAGCCAGGGGTTACGATGCAATTGGCTGTTGGATCCACAAAGGAGCCGGAGTGATGATCAAGCGTGGCCTGTTGTGTCTATTGGTGATGTTGAGCACTGCTTTTGCCTACGATCTGCAGCAGATCAACCGCAGCAGGTCGGCGCTGGTGGGGGCAATTAACGGGGTGCTCGAGGGCAGCGAGGGGACCTGGCAGTACGTTCCCGGTATCGGGCTGGTGATCGCCTCGCGCAACCTGAACGATGCCCGCAGGGCCGATGCGCTGATTCCGATTCTGCGGCAGGTGCTCACGGCGCTGGGCAACACCGTGCAGGGCCTGGACCCTGAAGACTGGATCCTGCTGGCTTATCGCAACGACCAGCTCGAGTTGGTGATGCGACTCAAGCCTGGCCGCACCGACAGTCTGGAGGTCTTCGTCAACGGGGTGAAGCAGTAGACGGTTACCTGCCGGGGAAGAAGCGCTGGGTGCGGGCGATGGCGGTTTTGATGGCCTCCTCGAGCGTCACGTCGCCGTGGAAGGCCCGCTCGAGGTCTTCGGAGACCAGGGTCTCGATATCGACCCAGGTTTCCATCACGGGAACTGCCCGGATGTAGGGGATGGTGTCCAAGAAGATCCGGCTGTTGCGCGGCTTGCTGTTGGGGTCGAGGAAGGCGGGCGATTGGGCCACGCTCTTGAGCGAGGGGACCGTGCGCCCGGATTCGGCCAGGATGGTCTGGCCTTCTTTGGAGTTGGCGAACTCGATGAAGGCCCAGGCTGCTGGCTTGTTCCGGCTGGCGGCGGCCATGAAGAAGGCGTCGGCGTGGAGGATACCGGCCTGTTCCTTGCCCCGTGGCAGCGGAGCCACGTCCCAGTCGAATTCCTTGATCTCGCGGTAGGTGGGCACCCCCCGGCGGCTGTTGAGGAACATGGCCAGGGTGCCGTCGAGGAAGCGGTCCTCGCTGGGCCGGGCTTTTTCCAGCAGCTTGTTGGGCACGACCTTGTGCTTCACCTGCAGGTCCATGAACCACTGCAAGGCTTCCTTGGTCGCGGGCGCGTCGAGGGTGAGCTTTGTGGGGTTTTCGGGGTCGTCCACCAGGTCGCCCCGGTTCTGCCAGACGAAGGGGGCCACCCGGAAGATGCTGGCTTCGGTTCCCAGGCCGAACTGGTCGGTGATGCCGTCGCCATCAGTGTCTTTGGTGAGAGCCTTGGCGGTTTGGAGGAAGTCGTTCCAGGTCCAGCCTGCTTTGGGATAGGGCACCCTGGCTTTATCGAAGAGGTTTTTGTTGTAGTAGACCACCAGGCTCGAGAGGTTTTGCGGAATGCCCATCAGACGCTTGTTCCAGCGGAAAGGTTCGACGGCTTCGGGGTAGAAATCGCTCAGCTTGAGCACCTTGCTCTGGGCCACGTAGGCATCGAGGGGCTCGAGCACGCCCCGCGCGGCGAACTGGGCGTAGCGGCGGTAGTTGAGCAGGAACACGTCGGCGGGTGTGCCCGCGGCGAGGTCGGCGGCAAGGCGGGTGCGGTAGGAGTTCTGGCTGGGGATGTAGAGGATCCTGACCTCGACCTGCGGGTAGCGCTGGGAAAAAGCCGCCACCAGCTTGTCGTAGGCCGCTTTCTCAGCGGGGTCTCCGAAAATCATAAAGATGAAGCTCCCCCCGGGAGTGCTCGTCTGAGCGCTGGCCCAGCTCGAGGCTCCCCGTAGCAGCAATCCTCCCGTCAGCAGTGCCAGGCCGATATACAGCACTTTCCGTAGCATTGCGTTCTCCTTTCTCCTATGATTCAAGCGCTACGCCATTGCCAAATTCGGTCCCTACTTTCTACCGCTCGTGTCCAGGCGAGTTGTCCAATCGCGCAAGAGCTGCCCGCCGAAGCCCAGAGAGTGCTGGAGGATCAGAAACAACAGCAGGACAGGTAACAGCATAATCACCGCCGCCGCCATCAACAGCGACGAACTCGTCGAATCCATCTGCTGGAGCACCTGCAAGCCCACCGGAAGGGTGTATTTTTCCTCCGAACGCAGGTAGAGCAGGGGAGAGGTCAGGTCGCTCCAGTAGTAGCTGAAGGCCAGGATGGCCACGGTGATGCCAGTAGGCCGCGCCAGCGGCATGGCGATGCGCGACCAGAGGGTGAACACGCCTGCCCCGTCGAGCCGGGCGGCCTCGAGCGTCTCGCGCGGGATGCGCCGGAAGGTCCAGAAAAACAGCAGCACGTAAAAGGAACTGGTCCCGGCGATGGCGGGTGCGATCAGGGCCCAGGGAGTGTCGATGAGGCCCAGGTTCTTCAGCAGCAGGAAGCGGGTCAGCCACAGCGCGGTACTGGGAACCATCATCAGCAGCAGCGCCAGGATCACCAGCCCCCGCTGGAAGGGGGGCCTCGAGAGGGCCATGGCGAAGCCTGCCCAGGAGGCGGTGAGCACGGTGAGGGGCACGGCGAACAGCTCCACGAACAGCGAGTTGCGCAGCTGGGTAGTCAGGGGGATGAGCTCGAAGAGGCGCAGGTAGTTGCTCCAGCCCTGGGGGTTGGGCAGCCACTCGAGGGTGACCGAGGGCGGCAGGCCCGGCGGGCGCAGCGAGGCCACCAGCACCCACCACAGGGGCAGCAAAAACAGCCCGGCCACTGCCAGCGACAGCAGGTAGTGCAGGGCACGAGCCAGGGCGCGCAGGGCTTTGTGCGGCTCACTGCTCATCGCTATACCCCCAGCCTCGCACCACGAAGTAGACCAGGCTCAGCAGCAACCCCACGCCCAACAGCAACAGCAGCATCATCGCGGCGGCGCTGCCGAAGCGGAAAGCGTCGAAAGCCTCCTGGTACATCAGCAGCGGCAGGAACAAGGTCGCGTAGTAAGGCCCCCCTCCGGTCATCAAGAAAGCGGGGGTAAAGGTGTTTTGCGCGCTCAGGATGATGTCGCGCAGCGTAAGCAGCAGCAGCCAGGGGGCTAAGAGCGGCAGGGTGATGAAGCGAAACTGCTGCCAGCGGTTGCCCCCCTCGAGCGCGGCGCTCTGGTAGTACTCCTCGGGGACGTTTTGCAGCCCCGCCAGCAGCACCACGAAGCCCTCGCCGATCTGAAAGGCGGCCATGATCACGATGGCCAGCAGCGCGGTATTGCCTTCGGCCAGCCACGGCGAGATGGGCAGTCCCAGGGCCCTGAGCGCCAGGTTGAGCGGCCCGTAGATGGGGTTGAAGATCCACAGCCAGATCAGGGCATAGGCCACGTCGGGGATGACGCTGGGGAAGAACACCGCCATGCGGAACAACCCGATCCCGGGCCTTGGTTTGTGCAACAGCAAAGCCAGGGCTAAGGCTCCGAGAACCCGCAGGGGGACTGCCAGCAGCACGAAAACCAGCGAGTTGCGCACCGCCACCGAAAACAGCGGGTTGTCGGCCAGGGCCTCGAAGTTTTCCAGGCCCACCCACTCCGGAGTTCCCAGCGCGTCATAGCGGGTGAAGGCGATGGCCAGCGCCAGCAGGGCGGGCACGGCCACCAGCACGGTGATGCCGATGAGGTAGGGCGCGAGCATCAGCAGCAGCGCGGTGCGGTCTCGAGCCGCCTGATGGGCAAACCAGGTGGCTCTCCGGCTCAGGCGGGTTGGGCTCGAGCGGGTCGAGGTTTCGCGCTCCATGACTCCCTCAAACGTTTGATGTTCTTCATACCGGAATTGTGCGCACTTGAATGGCCGAGTGCACACACTTGGCCGTGAAAGTCGAACGTCGGTAGTTCATGGTCTTATCCCCCAGGGGCCCAGGGGCCTTCGGTTATCGGCGTTTGGCGTCTGTTTGATACACTTGGAAACGCTGGTGGCCCCTGAGCTACCGTCTTTAGGCCCCGGAATCCCTCCGGCAAGCCGCTGAGGTACGAATGAAGACTCACATCATCACCTACGGATGCCAGATGAACGAGTACGACACCCACCTGGTCAGGTCGGAACTCGCTTCTATCGGTGCACAGTTTGTCGATTCTATCCCCGAGGCCGACTTCGTGCTGATCAACACCTGTGCGGTGCGGGGAAAGCCGGTGGAGAAAGTTCGTTCGCTGCTGGGTGAGCTGCGCAAGGAGAAGGAGAAGCGGGGCCTGATGGTGGGCATGATGGGCTGTCTGGCCCAGCTCGAAGAAGGCCAGCAGATGGCCCGCAAGTTCGGCGTGGATGTGCTCCTGGGCCCTGGTGCCCTCA
The DNA here is from genome assembly GCF_003574095.1 of Calidithermus roseus. GTDB lineage: Bacteria > Deinococcota > Deinococci > Deinococcales > Thermaceae > Calidithermus > Calidithermus roseus. The sequence goes on along the minus strand of NZ_QWLA01000016.1, from coordinate 43,700 downwards.
CCGAGATCGGCAAGGCCCTCGAGGCCAAAAGCCGCTTCTGGGACCTTTCCTTCCGCGAGGAACTCACCCACCACCTGCCTCCCGCCCCGCAGGGCCAGCTCTCGGCTTTCGTGAGCATCATCCGCGGCTGCAACCACCACTGTACCTATTGCATCGTGCCCACCACCCGCGGGCCCGAGGTTTCCCGCCACCCCGACCTGATCCTGCGCGAACTCGAGCAGCTCAAGGCGGCGGGGGTGCTCGAGGTGACGCTGCTGGGCCAGAACGTCAACTCCTACGGCAACGACCAGCCGGGCTTCCCCAAGTTCGGCCAATTGCTGCGGATGGTGGGCCAGGTCGGCATTCCCCGCATCAAGTTCACTACCTCTCACCCGGTCAACTTCACCGACGAGGTGATTGCGGCCATCGCCGAGACGCCCCAGGTGTGCCGGTACATCCATCTGCCGGTGCAGTCGGGTTCCAACCGGGTCCTGCGCCGCATGGGACGGGAGTACCGCCGCGAGTGGTACTTAGACCGCATCCGCGCCATCAAGGAGGCCATCCCCGACATGGTGCTCTCCACCGACATCATCGTGGGCTTCCCCGGTGAGAGCGAGGAGGACTTCGAGCAGACCCTGTCGCTTTACGACGAGGTCCAGTACGACTCGGCCTACATGTTCATCTACTCCCCGCGCCCCGGCACGCCGAGCTACAAGCACTTCCAGGACTTGCCCCGCGAGGTCAAGGTCGAGCGCCTGCAACGCCTGATCGAGCGCCAGAAGGAGTGGAGCTACAAGAAGAACCAGCAGTGGGTGGGCCGCACTGTCGAGGTGCTCGTGCGCGGCAGCGCCAAGGACGAGGGCTATGCCGAAGGCCACGACCGGGGCAACCACCCGGTCCTGATCCCGGCGGCCCAGGCCCCGGTGCCAGGGCTCTACCAGGTCGAGGTCAAGCAGGCTACGCCGCACATGCTGTTTGGGGAAGTGGTGGGTGCGCAGGAGGCCGCCACCATACCGCTGGTGATGGCGTAGGGCGGTGGGTTGAACGCCGGGCGCGAAACGCCAAACGCAAGGCGCCTTGTTCCCCCCTTAGCAAGGGGGGTTAGGGGGGATAAACCCTCCTGTGCCTGCCCTCCTTCTCACCCCTAGCCTGCGGGGCCTTGCAGCGGTATGTTGAACCCATGCAACCGCGCTTTCTCATCGCCGGGCTCGTGGGGGCGGCGGTCTTTGCCGTGAGTCTGGCCACCTTCCGCTGGAACCTCCCGAGCTTTGCCGTCTCGAGCCTCCTTGCCCTCCTGGCGGGCTGGCTCGCGCTGAACTGGAACCTCCGGCTCGACCTCGGAGGCATCGGGCCTGCCGCACGGGAGCGTGTAGCCATGCAGGTCGCGTGGCGCAAAGGGGGCAGGATCACCGCCGAGCAACTCGCCCAGGCGGTGGGGATGCCGTTGGAGCAGGCCAGGCAGACGCTCGAACTCCTCGCCAGTCGCAACCTGTGCCGCAAGGAAGACGCCGTTTACGTCTTCTACCCCAAACGCGCCTGAGCCGCCCCCGCCGTGAGCCAGCCGGTCGCCGAAGTCATCGTTCTGGGGGCGGGCATCGCGGGCCTGACTGCGGCCCGGCTCCTGCACGAGGCGGGGCACCGGGTGCGGGTGGTCAGCCGGGAGCTAGGCGACGCCAGCCGGGTGCCTGAGCCCCTGCTCAACCCGGTGCGGGGCAAGCGCGGCTCGGTGGCCCCTGAGGCCGAGGAAGCCCTCGAGGCCCTCTGGGGCTTCTATCCCCGCTTCGCCCCCGTGCGCCGCGGCATCCTGCGCCCGGTGCCTCGGCCTGAGCGGGAGGCGTGGCGGGCGCGGCTCGAGGGCCGCAGCATCCCCCACCGGTGGCTCGAGGAAGGCCTGTACCTGCAGAGCGCGGGCTGGCTCGAGTCCACCCCCCTCCTGCACCGCCTGGCCGAGGGCCTGGACATCGTGTGGGCCGGCGTGGAGCGCTTCGAGGGGAACACGCTGTGGCTCGAGGACGGGCGGAGCCTCACGGGCGAGGTGCTGGTCTACGCCGGTGGGGCCAGCGGGGCCCACCTGGCCGGGCTCGGCGGGCGCTTCACGCCGGGCTCGGTGCTCATCACGCGGGAGCACTTCAAGCAGGCCCGCTCCTACGGGGTCTACGTGGCCGGGCATAGCCTGGGAGGGAGCTACCTGCCGCACCGGGAGCGCTATTCGCCTCACCAGATCCAGCCGCAGGAAGTCGAGTGGCTGCTCTCGGGTGCCGAGCAACTGCTGGGGTATCGGCCCGAGTGGCGCTCGAGCTGGAGCAGCGTGCGCTATCGCCTTGACGGGGATTACCTCAAGGAAATCCCCGGTGGCTACGCCATCACCGGCTTTGGCTCGGCGGCTTACTTTTATGCTCCGCTGTATGCCAGGCGCTTGCTGGCACGGCTTTAACCGCCGTAGCGGTGCAGAAGGGCGAACCAGGCGATGAGGAGCAATGCCGTAATAACCACGAAGGCGATAACGCGACCCATGACCCTGATTATGCCTGATGCTCCCCCGTCGAAGGTCAAACGCTAAGGACAAAACGCCGCATACTCGCGAAGGTTTTACGCGCCTGCGCCAGGCTGGGGGCGGTTCTCGCCGGGCTGCACCACAGGCATGACGGGCTCGGGGAGCAGGAGGGTCTTGAGCACCTCGCTCACGTCCTCGGCCAGGGTGATCTCGAGCCCCCGCCGGATTTCCTCGGGGAGGTCCTGGAGCTGGGCCTCGTTCTCCTTGGGCACGATGATCTTGCTGATGCCAGCCTGGTGGGCCGCCAGCAGCTTCTCCTTGACCCCACCGATGGGCAGCACCTTGCCGCGCAGGGTGATCTCGCCGGTCATGGCGATGTCCATGCGGGCGGGGCGGCGGGAGAGGGCCGAAGCGAGAGCGGTGGTCATGGTGATGCCAGCACTGGGGCCGTCCTTGGGGGTTGCCCCCTCGGGCACGTGCACGTGGACGTCGTACTTGTTGTGGAAGTCCTCGGGCAGGCCCCACTCCTGGGCGTGTGCCCGCAGGTAGGTAAAAGCGGCCTGAGCCGACTCCTTCATCACCTCGCCCAGCGAGCCGGTGAGCACGATTTTGCCGGTTCCGGGGACGGCCACGGCCTCGATGGTCAGCAGCGTGCCGCCCACGGGAGTCCAGGCCAGCCCCTGCGCGGTGCCGACGCTGGGCTCCTTCTCGGCCTTCTCGGGGCGGAACTTGGGGATGCCGAGGTAGGCGGGAACCTCGGGGGCGTCTACAAGGCGCTGGCCTTCCCAGGGGGACTCGAGGAAGTTCTTGGCCCCCTTGCGGGCGATTTTGCCCAGCTCACGCTCGAGATTGCGCACCCCAGCCTCGCGGGTGTACTCGTTGATCACCCGGTCAATGGCCGCGTCGCTGACGGAGAGCTTGCCCTCCATCCCGGCTTCCCGGATCTGGCGCGGCAGCAGGAATTGTTTGGCGATGTTGTGCTTTTCGTAATTGGTGTAGCCGGGGATCTCGATGACCTCCATGCGGTCGAGCAGGGGCCGCGGGATGGTCTGGAGGGTGTTGGCGGTGGTGATGAAGAAGACCCTGGAGAGGTCGTACTGCACGTCGAGGTAGTGGTCGGTGAAGGTGTTGTTTTGCTCGGGGTCGAGCACCTCCAGCATGGCACTGGCGGGGTCGCCGCGCCAGTCGGCGCTCATCTTGTCGATCTCGTCGAGGAGGATCACCGGGTTGATCACCCCGACCTGCTTCATGGCCTGGATGATCTTGCCGGGCAGCGCCCCGATGTAGGTGCGGCGGTGGCCGCGGATTTCGGCCTCGTCGCGCACGCCGCCGAGGGAGATGCGGTAGAACTGGCGGTTCATGCTGCGGGCGATGGAGCGGCCCAGGCTGGTCTTGCCCACGCCGGGAGGCCCTACGAGTACGAGGATAGGGGCCTTGTTGCGCACATCGAGGCCCTGGGTCAGCTGGCGCACGGCCAGGTACTCGAGGATGCGCTCCTTCACGTCCTGCAAGCCGTAGTGGTCCTCGTCGAGCACGGCGCGGGTTCTGTTGATGTCGAGTACCTCGTCATCGGCCTTGGTCCAGGGCACCTCGACCAGCCAATCGAGGTAGGTGCGGGCCACGGTGGCCTCGGGGCTGCCCTGCTGCATGCGCTCCAGGCGCTGCAACTCCTTGAGGGCCTTCTGCTTGACGGCCTCGGGCATCCCGGCGGCCTCGATCTTGCCGCGCAGTTCTTCGAGGTCGCCCAGCCCGTCCTCGCCACCGAGCTCCTTCTGGATGGCCTTCATCTGCTCGCGCAGGTAGTACTCGCGCTGGTTCTGGTCCATCTGCTCCTTGACCCGCTGCGAGACGCGCTTATCCATCTCGAAGCGCTCGAGGTCGCGCGTGAGGAACTCCAGCACTTTCTTCAAGCGGGCCTCGAGGTCGGTGGCCTCGAGCACGGCCTGCTTTTCCTCCACGCTCCAGGTGGCGTGGAAGGTGATGGTGTCGGCCAGCACGGCGGGGTCGCTGGTAGCCCGCAGGTTATCGAGCTGGTAGCGGTCCAGCCGCAGCGACTTGTGCCCGGCAACGTAACGGTCGAAGGCATCCTTGATCTCATCGACCAGCACCCGGCCCAGCGTCTCGTCGCGCAGCGGGGTTTCGTTTTGCACCTCGCCACGAGCGCGCAGGTAGGGCCCGGCGATGTAATCGAGCAGTTGTACCCGGCTGCGAACTTCGACCATGACCTGCATCGTGCCATCCGGCAGCCGCATGGCTTGCTTGACCACCCCCAAAGTGCCAATGCTGTAGAGATCGTCAGGGGTCGGATCATCCACCTCGGGGTCGCGCTGCGCCACCAGGAAGATGAGCCGGTCGGCCCCCAGGGCCTCCTCCACTGCTCGCTTGGACTTCGCACGACCCACTTCCACCGGAGCGGTGGCATGGGGCGGGATGACCGTCGAGCGCAAGGGAATGACCGGCAATTCAAGACGCATTCGTTTCCTCCGTAGCCCGCCTGTTCAACCGTCGCTCTGCGGCGGGAAAGAACGACTTATTCGGATTCTACAACCCGCTTCCGTCGCAATAGGGTCAGAAGACACACTTAGAGAACTTGAGTCTTCCTTTATCAGATATGCTGAACCCCTTTTACTCGGGGTCGGTGGTGATTAGGGGTGTTTTGGAATTACATACGCAGCAAGGGGTCTGGCTGGATCTGGCCTCACGGCACGCGCTCGACGCTGCTGACGTTGCCCAGAATCAGCTCCAGGCGCAGCTTTTCCCCTGCTTGCGGAGCAGGGGAGAGGAAGGTGTCCTGGAAGCGCACGCGCCTGGAGCCCTCAGCAGTTTGCAGGAGCAGATCGTAGAACACGGCACCGTGGATGCTCAGCGCCTGGGCTTGTAGGACGGTGCCCTCGAGGGTCTGGCTCAGCACGCCAGTATTTTAACCCTCCGTTTGATTTTCCCTACATCTGGGGCCCCCGCGGGAAGCGTTTGTTGGCGCGGTGACGGTGAAGATCGATAGATATTGAGCCAATCCAAGACGCGAAGCTTCCCGTGGGGTACTTAGAAGATGACGACCTTGGCGACTATGTTGCGAAACAGGAGGCTGCCTCCGGTGAGCAGGCCGCTTTTGAGCCGCACGCCCAGGTAGAGGCTCCCCTTGTTCGTGCCCGCCGTGAGCTCGCTGCCGCTCCACTGGAAGCTTTGTTTAGCTCCGCTGGCAAAGCCGACCTCACCCACGCTCTCGAAGTCGCTGCTGAGGTCGCAGACGTAAACGCCGCTAATGGGTTGGTTGGTGCAGGGAGGTCCGTCGGATGCGAAGAACTCCAGGATGATGTCTTGTTGCTGGTAGGTGACTTCCCCCTCGATGGCGATCGACTTGACGGGGGTGGGCGGTGTCTGGTTCTGCTTGGCCTTCTGGAACACCACCTTGCTGTTGCCGAGCAAGCCTACGTCGGTGTCGTAATCCTCGATGTGGATCACCAGAGGAGCGAAGCTGCACGCAGTCAACAGGCCGCCTAGGGCGATGGAGAGAAGAAAACGCCTCATAGACCGAACTATACCCTTTCTGAGAAAAGTTGAGGTACACGCACCTGCGATAAGTGAACTTTGGCGCAAACTTATGCAGTGAAGCGCCGGGCATACCCTTGACAGTTTCCGTCGGGACATAGAAGCATAGAGCCAGGGTTAAGTCAGCTCCCGTGAGGGCTCGGACCTTCTTGGTGATTATTCACACCGGAGGTTGTGTGCCGCATTTCATGGGAGGAGGGGATAGTCGGTTCCGGGGCCTGGATAAAGGGCGCTGGAGGGTTTGTCGTGTGTTGGAAAAAATTGCGTCTGCGTGCGGCGGGCCATTTCTGCGCCCGCTCACGATTTTTGGACACTTTGTCCATTGCGTCTTCCCTTCGGGAAGCCCTAGCCTTAGCACAAACCAACCCTTAGCTCTGCAGGATCGGGGGGCCGGTGGCCCCGCAGGAGGCCAGACGTGAACAATCGCCAGATCATTCGGCCTGAGGAGGTGTTGGCGGAGTACTACCCGCCGCTCACCGACCACGAGGCAGCCGTGGAAGCCAACCGCTGTCTTTACTGCTACGACGCGCCCTGTACCCATGCCTGCCCCACCCACATCGACATCCCCAAGTTCATCAAGAAAATTGCCAGCGAGAACGTGGTGGGCGCGGCTCGCACCATCCTCGAGGCCAACTTGATGGGGGCTACGTGTGCCAGGGTGTGCCCGGTGCAGGAGCTGTGCGAGGGCGCCTGCGTGCTGAACGCCGAGGAGAGGCCCATCATGATCGGGCGCTTGCAGCGCTACGCCACTGACTACGTCTACGAGCGGGGTATCGACGTCTTTGAGCCCGGCCCTCCTACCGGCAAGAAGGTGGCGGTGATCGGGGCAGGGCCCGCTGGGCTGACCTGCGCGGGCGAGTTGGCCAAGCTGGGCCACAGCGTCACGGTCTTCGAGAAGCGCGAGCTTCCCGGCGGGCTTTCCACCTACGGCATCATCCGGCTGCGCGAGCCGGTGGAGGTTGCGCTGGCTGAGGTGGAGATGGTCAAGCGTCTGGGGGTGGAGGTCCGGACCGGGATGGAGCTGGGGAAGAACCTCTCCTTCGATCAGCTTCGCCGGGAGTACGACGCGGTGTTCCTCAGCGTGGGCCTGGGTGCGGTGCCCGCTATGGGCATTCCCGGTGAGGAGCACATCATCGACGGCCTTGGTTATATCGAGAAGAGCAAACTGGACCCCCATGGCCTCGAGGTGGGCCAGAACGTGGTGGTCATCGGCGCAGGCAATACCGCCATCGACTGCGCCACCATCGCCAAGCGCCTGGGGGCACAGCGCGTGACGATGGTCTACCGCCGCACCGACGCCGAGATGACCGCCTACCTCCACGAGTACGAGTTCGCCAAGAAGGAGGGCATCGAGTTTCGCTTCCTCACCCAGCCGGTGCGGGTCATCGCGGAAGGCGGCAGGGTGAGGGGCCTCGAGTGCGTGCGGATGGAACTCGGCGCACCCGACGCCTCGGGCCGCCCTGCGCCAGTGCCCGTGCCCGGCTCGGAGTTCGTGCTGCCCGCCGACCAGGTGGTCAAAGCCATCGGACAGGAGAAGCCCGTCCTGGCCCAGATGCTGGGGCTGGCGACCGAGCGGGGCTACATCAAGGTGAGCGACGATTTCGAGACCAGCCTCCCCGGCGTGTACGCGGGCGGCGACTGCGTGCGCTCGCGCGGCTCGGCCTCGACGGTGATGGCCGTAGAAGACGGCAAACTGGCGGCCTTTGCCATCCACCGCAAACTGGTGCCGCTACGCGCGGCGGCGGATGATTGAGGTGAAAAGGTCAAAAGGGTAAAGGGTGAAGACCTGGACTTTACTTTTGACCTTTTACCTTTTCCACTTTTCACCTTCCCTAGAAAGGAGCGAGTATGGCTGACCTTCGCATCAATTTCGCGGGTATCAAGTCCCCCAACCCCTTCTGGCTGGCCTCGGCCCCGCCGACCAACTCGGGGGCGCAGATCCACAAGGCCTTCGAGTACGGCTGGGGTGGAGCGGTCTGGAAGACCATTGGGGCACCCGTGCTCAATGTGTCCAACCGTTACGGCGCGTGGCACTACGGCTCTCAGAAGATGCTGGCCATCAACAACGTCGAGCTGATCTCCGACCGCCCTTTGGAGGTCAACCTGCGGGAGATTCGCGACGTCAAGCGTCACTGGCCCGACCGTGCGGTGATCGTCTCGGCCATGGTGGAGTCGACGCCCGAGGCCTGGCGCGACATCGTGCTCAGGATCGAGGACACCGGCGCCGACGGCATCGAACTCAACTACGGCTGCCCCCACGGCATGAGCGAGCGCGGCATGGGCAGTGCGGTGGGCCAGGTGCCCGAGTACTGCGAGCAGATCACGAGCTGGGTGACCTCGGTGGCGAAAATCCCGGTCATCGTCAAGCTCACCCCCAACATCACCAACATCTCCTACCCGGCCAAGGCCGCCGTAGCCGGAGGGGCGCAGGCCATCAGCCTGATCAACACCATCAACTCCATCGTCGCGGTGGATCTGGACACGCTCGAGATCACCCCCAACATCGGTGGCAAGGGCGGGCACGGGGGCTACGCCGGGCCTGCGGTCAAGCCCATCGCCCTGCACCTGCTGTCCCAGGTGGCCACCACGCCCGAAGTAGCCAAGAGCGGCATCCCCATCAGCGGCATGGGCGGCATCTCCACCTGGAAAGACGCGGCGGAGTTTCTACTGTTGGGGGCCAGCAGCCTGCAAGTCTGCACCGCTGTCATGCACTACGGCTACCGCATCATCGAGGACCTGTGCGATGGGCTGTCGAGCTGGATGGATTCCAAGGGCTTCAAGACGGTGGATGAGGTCGTAGGCAAGAGCCTCTGGCGCATCTCCGACTTCAAGGACTTCGACCTCGCCTTCCGCGCCGTCGCCCGCATCGATCTCGAGAAGTGCATCAAGTGCAACCTCTGCTACGTGGCCTGCAACGACACCGCCCACCAGTGCATCGACCTTGTGGACGCGAGCGGGAACGTGGTACAGCCTTACAGCTACGACGTGCGTTCGAACGGCAAGCACGAAGCCGTCTCCACCCGCCCGCAACCCGTGGTGCGCGAGGAGGACTGTGTGGGCTGCCGACTGTGCCACAACGTCTGTCCGGTGGACGGCTGCATCACCATGGTCGAGGTGCCCTCGGGGCGCGCGAGCATCACCTGGGACCAGCTCACCCGCGAGCGGCCCGAGGTGGGCACGGACTGGGAGGCCATGGAGCGCTATCGGAAAGAGGTGGGGATCGAGATCCACTAGACTTTAACCATGCTCAAGCCCGTCCTTAAGCCCATGAGCGTCGCGGAGTACCTCAGCAGCGAGCCGGCCTCCCCCGTGCGTCGGGAGTACGTGGGGGGGCAGGTGTACGCGATGGCGGGTGGGAGCAGCCGCCACAACCGCATCGCGGGGAACATTCACGCCCTGTGCTGGCAGATGGCCCAGGACAGGCCATGCCGGGTTTACCTGGAGGGCATGAAGCTTCGGGTAGGCAAGGAGGGTGGCTACGACACCGAACAGGCCTTCTACTACCCGGACGTGATGGTGGTGTGCGACAAAACCCTGCCCAACGAATACTACGAAACTGAGCCCTGCAACCTGGTCGAGGTGCTTTTCCCTTCGACCCTGAGCATCGACCTGCGGGAGAAACGGCTCGAGTACACTCGCATCCCCAGCCTGCGTACCTACCTGATCGTTGACCAAGACAGCCTCTTCGTCCGGCACTGCTGGCGGGATTCTGAGGGACACTGGCAGGAGCGGGACCTGACCGGAGACGGCGAGATTCCCTTGCCCTGCTTAGGTGGTGGCCTCACGCTGCCGCAGATTTACCGTGGTGTTTTCGAGTAGAGCGAGGTGGATATGGGACTCCTGATCAAAAACGGCGAGATCGTCACCGCGGATTCGCGCTACAAAGCCGATATCTACGTCGAAGATGAAACCATCACCCGCATCGGGCAAAACCTCGAGGCCCCACCCGGCACCGAGGTCATCGACGCGGCGGGGAAGTACGTCTTCCCCGGTTTCATAGACCCCCACGTGCACATCTACCTGCCCTTCATGGCGACTTTTGCCAAGGACACCCACGAGACCGGCAGCATCGCCGCGCTCATCGGGGGTACGACCACCTACATCGAGATGTGCTGCCCCAACCGCAACGACGACGCGCTCGAGGGCTACCACCTGTGGAAGAGCAAGGCCGAGGGGAACAGCGCCTGCGACTACACCTTCCACATGTCGGTGACCAAGTTCGACGACAAGACCGAAGGAGAGCTCCGCGAGATCGTGGCCGACGGGATCAACTCCTTCAAGATCTTCCTGTCGTACAAGAACTTCTTCGGCGTGGACGACGGGGAGATGTACCAGACGATGAGGCTGGCGAAGGAGCTAGGCGTCATCGTCACCGCGCACTGCGAGAACGCCGAACTGGTGGGGCGCTTGCAGCAGAGCCTCCTGGCCGAGGGCAAGACCGGACCCGAGTGGCACGAGCCCAGCCGCCCCGAGTCCGTGGAGGCCGAGGGGACGAACCGCTTCGCCACCTTCCTCGAGACCACCGGGGCCACCGGCTACGTGGTGCACCTCTCTTGTAAGCCCGCGCTCGAGGCGGCCATGGCGGCCAAGGCGAGGGGCGTGCCCATCTACATCGAGTCGGTGATCCCCCACTTCCTGCTCGACAAGACCTACGCCGAGCGGGGCGGGGTGGAGGCCATGAAGTACATCATGTCCCCGCCCCTGCGCGACAAGCGCAACCAGAAGGCGCTGTGGGACGCGCTGGCCCAGGGCTTCATCGACACCGTGGGCACCGACCACTGCCCCTTCGACACCTCACAGAAGCTGCTGGGCAAGGACGCCTTCACCGCCATCCCCAACGGCATCCCCGCCATCGAAGACCGGGTGAACCTGCTCTACACCTACGGGGTGAGCCGGGGCCGCCTCGACCTCCACCGCTTCGTGGACGCCGCCAGCACCAAGGCCGCCAAGCTCTTCGGGCTCTTCCCGCGTAAAGGCACGATTGCTGTGGGTTCCGACGCCGACCTGGTGGTCTACGACCCCAGTTACCAGGGGGTCATCTCGGCCAGGACCCAGCACGTGAACAACGACTACAACGGCTTCGAGGGCTTCGAGATCGACGGGCGGCCCAGCGTGGTGACGGTGCGGGGCAAGGTACAGGTGCGCGAGGGCCAATTCGTGGGCGAGAAGGGGCGCGGCAAGCTCTTGCGGCGCGAGCCGATGTACTTCTGAGGTGCCTGTGACCCAATCCCAGCCCAACCCCCACCCAACCCCCAGCGCCGCCAGCCTGGTGTCGGTGAAGGACGTGTCGATGGTGTTCCCCACCGGCACCGTAGCCCTGCAGAACGCGAGCCTCGAGGTCGCCGCAGGCGAGTTCATCTCGCTCATCGGGCCTTCGGGCTGCGGCAAGACCACCCTGCTGCGCCTGCTCGCCGACCTAATCCGGCCCACCTCGGGCAGTATCCGCATCGGCGGCAAGACCCCGGAGGAGGCGCGCAAGAGCCGGGCCTACGGCTACGTCTTCCAGGCCCCCACCCTCATGGAGTGGCGCACCGTGCTGCAGAACGTGATGCTGCCGCTGGAGGTGATGGGCGTGCCCAAGGCCGAGCACAAACCCCGCGCCGAGCGGATGCTGGCGCTGGTGGGGCTGGAGAAGTTCGCCCGCCACTACCCCTGGCAACTCTCGGGCGGCATGCAGCAGCGGGTGAGCATCGCCCGCGCGCTGGCCTTCGACCCGCAGCTCTTGTTCATGGACGAACCCTTCGGCGCCCTCGACGAGATCACGCGGGAGAACCTCAACCTCGAGCTTTTGCGCTTGTGGCGCGAGACCGGCAAGACCGTTATCTTCGTCACCCACTCCATCCCCGAGGCGGTGTTCCTCTCCACGCGCATCGTGGTCATGACCCCACGCCCCGGCAAGATCGAGACCGTCATCCCCGTGGACCTCCCCCAGCCGCGCAGCTTCGAGACCCGCGAGACCACCCGCTTCTTCGAGATCGCCACGCAGGTGCGCGAGGCCCTGCGCAAGGGGCACGGCTTCGAGGTGCAGGAGTAGGGACGAAATATATGGACCTGGTTATTAAGGACGCACGCCTTACCGGACGCGAGGGCCTGGTGGATATCGGCCTCGAGGGCGGGCGCATCGCCGCCATCGAACCGAGGCTGCACGGGGGCGAGGAGATCTCGGCGGAGGGCAACCTGGTGAGCCCCAGCTTCTACGAGATCCACATCCACCTCGACGCCATCCTCACCGAGGGCGACCCCCGGCCCAACCGCTCGGGCTCGCTGTGGGAGGGCATCGCCATCTGGGCGGAGCGGGTGGGGCGGCTCAGCCGCGAGGACGTGCGCGCGCGGGTGCTCAAGGTGCTGCCGTGGTTCGTGGCCCACGGCGTCACCCACATCCGCACCCACGTCGACGTGTGCGACCCCAGCCTCACCGCGCTCAAGGCCCTGCTCGAGATCAAAGCCGAGGTAAAGGGGCTCATCGACATCCAGATTGTGGCCTTCCCGCAGCTGGGGATGTTCTCCTTCGAGGGTGGCGACGCGCTGGTGCGGCAGGCCCTCGAGCTCGGCGCCGACGTGATCGGGGGGATCCCGCACTACGAGATCACCCGCGAGTACGGCGTGCAGAACGTGAAGTTCGCGCTCTCGCTCGCCCACGAGAGCGGCCTGCCCGTCGACATCCACTGCGACGAGACCGACGACGACCACTCGCGCTTCCTCGAGACCATGGCCGCCGAGACGCTGCGCCTGAGGCTCTCGGGCCGGGTGGCGGCCTCGCACGCCACCGCCATGCACTCCTACAACAACGCCTACGCTGACAAGCTCATCGGCAACGTGAAGCGGGCCGGGCTGCACGTCATCTGCAACCCGCCCGACAACGCGGTGCTGCAGGGGAGATTCGACCACTACCCCATCCGGCGGGGCCTCACGCGGGTCAAGGAGCTGCTGGCCGCCGGGGTCAACGTGGCCGCCGGGCACGACTCGGTGATGGACCCCTGGTATCCCATGGGCAAGGGCGACCCCCTGCACACTGCCTTCGTGCTGCTGCACTACGGGCTAATGTCGGGGCGCGAGGACCGCGAGCAGCTTTTCCCCATGCTCACCTCTCGTCCCGCCGCCATCTGGCACAACCGGTTGGTGCGAGGTAGCGAGGGCCTGGAGGGGCACGCCGTCGCGGTGGGCAACCCCGCCGACCTCATTGTATGGCCGGTCCCCACCGAGGACGACGCGCTGCGCACGCTGCCCATGCGCCGCTACGTGCTCAAGCGCGGCAAAGTGGTGGCCGAGACCCGGCCCGAGGTCTCCTACGTGCAGGGCCAGGAAGTCCGATTCCTGAGGTGAGGCATGGCCAGGGCCGTACATCCCCCCCGCAAAGCCCCCCCGCTGTGGAAGAACGAGGGCGTGCGCTGGCTGGTGTTCGCCGTGGTGGCCCTCGTCTTGTGGGAGTTGGGGGCGCGGCTGTACAACTCGCCCTTCCTGCTGCCCGCTCCCTCGCGCATCCTCGAGGAGTTCCTCAAGACCCCGGCCCTCGTCCTCACCCACGCCTGGATCACCACCCAGGAGATCGTGCTGGGCTTCCTGCTGGGCGCCCTGGTCGCGCACCTGGCCGCGCTGCTTTTGATCGTGCTGCCGGAGTGGCTCGAGGACTTCACCTTCCGCGCCGTATCCACCCTCAACTCCATCCCCTTCGTGGCGTTGGCGAGCTTGGTGGTGGTGTGGCTGGGGGTGAATGGCATCGGCTCGAAGGTGGCGATCGCCGCGCTGTACGCCTTCTTCGCGCTGGTCTACTTCGTGCACAAGGGGATGGTCTCCACCGACGCGACCAAGGAGGAGTTGCTTACCTCCTACAGTGCGAGCTTCGTACAGCGAGTGCGCTACCTGAAGCTGCCCTTCGCGCTGCCCATCATCTTCACCAGCCTCAAGGGGGCGGCGATGGCGGCGGTGAATGGGGCCATCGTGGGCGAGCTGTTCGGGGCCTTCCAGGGCCTGGGGTTCATGATCCTCGACTCGCGCTACGTGGGCAACACCGCGCGGGTCTTTTTGGCGGCGGTGTTCTGCACGCTGGTGGGCTGGATCTTGCTGGGGGTGCTCACGGCGCTCGAGCGGCGCTTCGTGGGCTGGCACCTCGAGATGACCCGGAGGGGTTGAAGCAGCTTATGGGCTTATTCAGGAGGAGGTCGGCATGAGGAAGACAGCAGCATTCGCGGGGCTGGCATCGGGGCTACTGGCGTGGGGGCTGTGGGGTTTAGCCCAGGGCAACCTGACGAAGGCCACCATCATCGAGTCGTGGTTCATCCACGCCGAGTCCATCGGCGACCCCGTGGCCGTGGACAAGGGCTTCTACAAGGAGGTGGGCCTGGACGTGACGGTGGTGCCGGGCGGTCCTGGGCTCTCGCCCATCGACCGGGTGATGGCCGAGGCCAAGGCGGGCAAGCTGGTGCTGGGCATCGACTACCCCTACAACCTGCTCGAGGCCCGCCAGAAGCAGAAGCTGCCGCTGGTGATCGTGGCCGCCGACTTCCAGGAGTCGGCCATGCGCATCCTCTCCTGGCAGCCCATCGCCAAGCCCGCCGACATCAAGGGCACTTTCGCGACCTGGATCGGCTACGACAAGCCCATCAAGGCTGTGGTGGGCAAGGGCTGGGAGAAGCAGATCCAGGTCGTCAACCAGCAGGGCGACCCCGCCACGCTGGGTGGCTGGCTGGCCAAACAGTACCCCTATGCCTCGGCCATGATCTACAACGAGGTCATGGTGGCGCAGAAGCAGGCCAAGGAGAAGTACTACCTCTACAGCTACAAGGAATTCGGCGTGGACTGGCCGGAGAACGTACTCTTCACCACCGAGGACGTGCTGAAGAAGTACCCGGGCGAGGTCCGGAAGTTCGTCCAGGCCCGCTACAAGGGCTTCCGCTACGCGCTGGACAACCCCCAGGAGGCCGGCAGAATTCTCGCCAAGTACAACCCCAACCTCGACATTGCCTTCGAGCTGGCGGGCCTCGAGCAGATCAGGAAGATCATGGTCACGCCCGATACCCAGAAGAACGGGCTCGGCTACGTCAACACTGCCAAGCTGCAGAAGATGGCCCAGCAACTCCAGGCCGCCGGCCTGCTCGACAGCGCCTCGCTCGCCGGCTTCGTCAACGCCATCCCCAGCGGGGTGAAATAAGGCCCTATGCTCGCTCGCCTGCGCTCGCCCAACCTCGTCCCTATGCTCGTGGTGGCCCTGGTCATCGCGCTGCTGTACTACCCGCTGATGCTCTTCGCCAACCTCCCGGTGGCCCAGCGGGCGCTCGACAGCGGCGCGGCGCTGGAGTGCGACTCGGCGCTGGAGTGCGCTACCCAGCTGCGCAGCCCCGTGCTGCCCTCGCCGCAGCAGCTTTGGAAGGGCTTTGCCAACCTGCTCTTTCCCCTCAACTCGCCCAACGCCATCCCACTCAACGCCGCGGTGACCGCGCTCGAGACCCTCGTGGGCCTCTTGCTGGCGACGGTGGTGGGCTTTTTCTTCGCCATCGGGATCGTGGCCTCGAGGGCTTTCGAGCGCTCGCTGCTGCCGTGGATCGTGGCCTCGCAGACCGTGCCTATCATCGCCATCGCGCCCATGCTGGTGGTTCTCTTGGGCCAGTACGGGGTGCAGGGCTGGATCCCCAAGGCCATCATCGCCGCTTACATCGCCTTTTTCCCCATCGCCATCGGCGTGGCCAAGGGCCTGCGCAGCCCCGACCCGCTCTCCCTCGACCTGATGAAGACCTACAACGCCAGCAGTTGGCAGACCTACCTCAAGCTGCGCTTCCCGGCCTCGCTGCCCTACCTCTTCACCGCCTTCAAGGTGGCTATGACCGCTGCCCTGATCGGGGCCATCGTGGCCGAGATCTCCACCATCAGCTTTCAGGGCATCGGCAAGATGCTCGCCGAGAACTCCCGCGCCGCGGACGTGGTGGCGACCTGGGTCATCATGATCGCCTCGGCGGTGCTGGGCATCGTGCTGGTGGCGCTGGTGGGGTGGCTCGAGAGGGTGGTGACGCCATGGAAGCGCTGAAGGTGGGGCGCCCCTCGCCCGCGGCCCGTCCCCTGCCCTGGCTCGGCGTCGCGGCGGTGGGGCTGGGCTTCGCCCTGCTGGCCTTGTTCACCTGGAGCTGGTGGGACCGCAGCGACCTCGCGGGGACGGGCCAGAAACTGCTGATCCTGGCGGGCTTCGCGGCGGCGGCTTACGGGGTGGCGCGGGTGGCGAACTTCGTCGCCGCCGTCCGCACCGGCCCGCTCGTCGGCTTCATCCCGGCCGGGCTCACCCTGGCCCTGCTGCTCCTGACGGTTGAGGCGCTGCTGCGGGCGTACCAGGTGCCCGCGGGCCTGATCCCCACGCCCACGCGGGTCTTCGCCACGCTGTGGGCCGTGCGCGACGTGCTCTTGCAGGACGCCTACCAGACGGTGGTGCTCGAGGCCTTCACCGGCTACCTCATTGGCTGTGGCCTGGGCGTGGTGACCGCGCTGCTGGTAAGCCGCTTCGTGTTTCTCGAGCGCGGCTTCTTGCCCTATGCCACCGCCTTCTCGAGCATCCCCATCGTGGCGCTGGCCCCGGTGCTGGTGAAGATGATGGGGCTGGAGTGGCCCTCCAAGGCCGCCATCGTGGCCATCACGGTGTTCTTTCCGGTGGTGGTGGGCACCTTCCGCGGCCTCACCGAGGTCAGCCCGCTCTCCCTCGACCTCATGCGCTCCTACGCGGCCAGCAATGCCCAGCAGTACTGGTGGCTGCGCATTCCCAACGCTCTGCCCTTCATCTTCAACGCCCTCAAGCTCGGCACCACCTTGGCCATGATCGGCTCCATCGTGGGCGAGTTCTTCGGCGCGGGCGGACAGGGGCTGGGCTTCCGCATCCAGATCGAGGCCGGGCGCTTTGGCTTTGACATCGTGTGGTCGGCCATCATCGTGGCCTCGGTCATCGGCATCGCCTGGTACGGCCTGGTGGCCTGGCTCGAGCGCCGGATGACCGGCTGGCACGTTTCGTTCAGGGAGTAGCCGATAGCCCGTGGCTAATGACAAGGAGACTTTTGGAGGCTATGGGCTATAAGCTATCGACTATCGGCAATCTAGGAGGTGAATCTCGGAGGACTACGTATCTTGGTACCTTTAAAGGCTGCTTTCATCGCACGGCTCATGCAGGAGGTCAGAGAATGAGGAAGTGGACGGTTGTATTGGCAGTTCTGGTCATGGGACTCGCGTCGCTGGGGATGGCCCAGCAGAACCTGGTCAAAGTCAACCTGCAGCTCAAGTGGTTCCCCCAGGCCCAGTTCGCAGGCTTCTTCGTGGCCAAGGAGCGGGGTTTCTTCCGGGCTCAGGGGCTCGACGTGACCCTGCTGCCCGCGGGCGACCAGTCGCCCATCCAGGTCGTGCAGTCGGGCGCCGCCGACTTCGGCACCACCTGGATCGCCGACCTGCTCGTCGCGCGCGAGCGCGGCATCCCGGTGGTGCACCTGGCTCAGATCTTCCAGCGCTCGGGCTTCACGCTGGTGGCGCTGAAGTCCACGGGCGTCAAGGACCTGTGCAAGGATCTCAAGGGCAAGAGCGTGGGCGTGTGGCCCTCGGGCAACGAGTACCCGGCGGTGGCGCTGTTCCGCAAGTGCGGCCTGACCTCCTCGCTCGACCCCCGCGCCGCCAACCCCGACGTCAAGGCGGTGAGCTACCCCTTTGACCCCTCGCTGGTCTTCCCGGACAAGGTGCAACTGGTTTCGGCCATGACCTACAACGAGGTCAACCAGATCGCGGGGCTGGGCTACGACGAGAGCAAGGTGGACGTGTTCAAGCTGGCCGACGAGGGCATCAACCTGCTGGAAGACCTGATCTTCACCACTGAGCGCGTGCTCAACGACCGCAACTTCAAGGGCTCGGGCCTCACCGGGCGGCAGGTCGCGGCCCGCCTGATCAAAGCTTCCTTGCAGGGCTGGGACTGGGCGGTGAAGAACCAGGCCGAGACGGTGGAGAAGTACGTGCTGCCCTTCTGCGGCAACACTTGCAAGGGCTCGGGCACCCGTGCCGACGCCAAGGGCCACCAGACCTGGCAGATGGCCGAAATCGCCAAGCTCTACAACGCCGGGGCCACCACCAAGGGCTGGGCCGGTTTCCTGGTTCCCGCCGACTTCCAGGCCTCGGTCAAGCTGCTGCGCGACCAGGGCATCTTGACCAAGGACCCGCCCCGCCAGGTTGTGGACTACGGCCCCTGGGAGGAAGCCACCGGCAAGAAGGCCACCGACTACAAATAGGCCAGTGGACGACTGCGGCGATCGTCCCTACGCTAAGTCACCCCACGGTGAGCTTGTCAAACGCATACACGCCTAACCCTGTCTGATTGCTCCAGCACGCGCTTGCGCTTGCCGTGGGGCTCCGAAAAGGATAAACATACGCTGGAGGCACTTAGCTGTGGGGGCGAGGCTCGAGCTTCGCCCCCCTTCTTCGGAGGAGTCATGCTCGAGCCCAAACGCACCATTGCCGAACTCAAAGAACTCCGGGCGCTTACCGCCGATGAGAACGGGGCGCAGCGCGTAGCCTGGACCGAGACCTGGCTGAAGGCTCGCGAATGGTTCAGGTCAAAGCTTGAAGGGTTGCCGGTGGAGTTCCATCAGGACGCCGCCGGGAACAACTGGGTCACGCTGCGCGGAGAGAGCGAGAAAGCCCTGCTGATGGGCGGCCACCTCGACAGCGTGCCCAATGGGGGCTGGCTCGACGGTTGCCTCAACGTGATGGCGGGCCTCGAGGTGCTGCGCCGCATCGCCGAGGAGTACGGGGGCAGGCCCCCCGTCACCGTGCGCTTGGTGGACTGGGCCGACGAGGAGGGAGCCCGCTTCGGGCGCAGCCTGCTGGGTTCGTCGGCTTTTTCCGGCACCCTAGATCCCGAAGCCGAGAAAGATCGCACCGACAAGGACGGGATTCGTCTGGAGGAGGCCCTGCGGCGTTGCGGGGTGGAGATGAGCCGGATGCTGGAGGCGAGGTCCGAGCAGAAGAACGCCGCGGCCTACCTCGAGTTGCACATCGAGCAGGGGCCGGTGCTGCTGGACATGGACCTGCCTCTGGGCGTGGTGCTGGGCACCTTCGGGGTCGAGCGCCACGCCATCCGCTTCCTGGGCCAGGCCGCTCACTCCGGCTCCACGCCCATGCACAAGCGCAAGGATGCCTTCTTGGCCGCGGCGAAGATGGCGGAGGAGATCTACCGCATCACCGACCGCAACGGCGGGGTGAGCACCATCGGCTCCTGCGTCACCAAGCCGGGCATCGTGACCAGCGTGGTGGCCGACTGCACCATCACCCTCGACCAGCGCCACCTCGACGCCCAGGCCCTCGCCCGGCTCAAGGCCGAAGCCGTCGAGGCCAGCCAGCGCTTCGCCCGCGAGGGCGGGCTGAGCGAGCCCGAGTGGAGCCTCATCTGGCGCATCCACCCCATCCTCTTCCACCCCGACCTCATCGAGTTCTGTGACCAGGCCATCCAGGAGGTCGCAGGCCGCTCCCACCGTCTGCCCAGCGGTCCCCTGCACGACGCGGCGGAGGTGGCCAGGGCGGGAATCCCCACGGTGATGATGTTCACCCAGTCCCTGCACGGCATCAGCCACAACAAGATCGAAGACACCAAGGAAGAGCACCTCGAGCTTGCCGTGCGGGCTTTCGACAAGCTCGCCAGCAAGACCATGCGCTGGATTCTCGAGCGGGGCTAGTTTTCGAAGCCGCCTCGCTTGCGGGGCTTGCGGCGGGCGAAATACGATGATATCGTAATCCCTGGCACGTTTACTGCGTAAGCGAATGGGGGTTGTCATGGTAAAAGCGCCCGACCTGGGCCTGCTCGAGGCCCTGCTGGACTCGTGGGACCGCAACAACACCATCCTGCTCAACCTGCTGCACGCCCTGCCGGAGGGCGGGATGGACGCTAGGCCGATGGAGGGCAGCCCTTCCGTCGCGTTCACCTTCTCCCACCTCCACCAGACCCGGCTCTTCTGGCTCTCCCACACCGCCCCCGAGTTCGCTCGAAGCCTGTCTTCGCTGTTCCACGAGGAGGGAGCGGAGCGGCTGCCCGAGCGCGACCCCAGGCGCATCGAGGAGGCCCTGAAGCACAGTGCCCGAGCCGTCGGGGAGGCGGTGAAGGACCGCCTGCACAGCGGGCAGCCCATGAAGGGCGGGCACGCTAGCTACGACCATCCCCTCCTGCTCCTCCAGCACATGCTCTGGCACGAGGGTTATCACTTCGGCCAGATCAAGCTGGCGCTCAAGGCGATGGGCTACGTGATGAGCGAGGAGGAGGAGGAAAAGGTGGTCTGGGGCGTATGGCGGCAGGAGACGTGGTGAGGCCAGGGCTAGGGGGTGAGCCGGTGGGCCTCGAGTTCAGCGGCGAAGTCTTCGAGTGGCGCGGCCCCGCCCCCTTCTACTTCGTCACCGTTCCCCAGGAGGAGAGCCGCCTCATCAAGAGCGTGTCGAGCTTGCTGACCTACGGCTGGGGCGTGATCCCGGTGAGGGTGCGCATCGGCAAAACCGAGTGGAAGACCTCGCTGTTCCCGAAAGACGGCCTGTACCTTCTCCCGCTCAAGGACAAGGTTCGCGAGGCGGAGAGCCTGGGGGAGGGCGACACGGTCATGGTGCGACTCGAATTTCCCTGAGCGAAGTAAAATCCCCACGGACACCCCTGCTCGAGGGGCCTGAACTCGGTTTGCCGTAGACTCGGATACGACGGTGGATTTTCGCCCATGAGCCTGCCCACCCTGCGTCAGATCCTCGAGCTGCCCCCCTTCGCTGGGGCAGAACTCCTGTCGGGCCACTCCCGGCTGGACCAGGTCGTCACCTGGGTCCACGTCGCGGAGGTGATGGACGCCTGGCGCTTCCTGTCGGGCGGGGAACTGCTGCTTTCCACGGGGCTGGAGCTGGCTCGAGCCACTCCGGAAGCCCAGGTCGGCTACCTGCGCGCGCTGGCCCAGGCCGGGGCGCACGGGTTGGCGTTGGAACTGGTGCAGTGGATGCGGGAGGTGCCCGCCGAACTGCTGCAGACGGCACGGCTGCTGGAGTTCCCCATCTTGGTCTTCCGCTCGGAGGTCCGCTTCGCCGAACTCACCCGCGCCGCTCACGAGCGCATCCTGCGACCCCACGTGGCGAGGGGAGAGGAACCTTTGCTCGAGTCCCTCCTGGACGCTTTGATCGAAACGGGCCGGAGCCAGGGATTCCTCGAGCGTCAGCTCGGCCCCGTCCTCTCCCTGCCCAGCCGCCCGCGTTCGACGCTGCTCTCGACGCTCGAAGCCCTGCTGGCTTCCCAGTTCAATATCGCCGAAACGGCCCGGCGTCTGGGGGTGCGGCGGCAGAGCATCTACTACCGCCTCGAGCAACTCCAGGGCATGCTGGGCGACTTGGACAACGTCGAGCGCCGCCTGGGGCTGTGGGTGGCGCTCGAGCTGCTCAAGCGCTAGCCCGCCCTTTTACACTCTGTCCATTGCGTGTCCTCGCCTAGCGGGGCTACCATTGGGGGAACAAAGGCACAGGAGGTCTTTAATGGAACGCCCCTCGTCGGAAGTCATCCAGGAGAACCGCGATTACACCCTCTTCTCCTGGTCGGTGCAGAGCGCTGCCAACCCCATCCACATGACCAGGGCTCAGGGGGTGTGGTTTTGGGACGGCGATGGCAACAAGTGGCTCGACTTCAGCTCCCAGCTCATCAACATCAACGTGGGGCACCAGCACCCGAAGGTGCTCGAGGCCATCAAGAAACAAGTCGATGAACTCTGCTTCGCCGGGCCTTCCTTCGCCACCGAGCCGAGGGGCAAGCTGGGCAAGAAGCTGGCCGAGGTCACGGGATTGGCCAAGAGCTTCTTCACGCTGGGCGGGGCCGAGGCCAACGAAAACGCCATGAAGATCGCTCGGCTTTTCACCGGGCGCGACAAGATCATCACCCGCTACCGCTCCTACCACGGGGCCACCATGGGCTCCATGACCGCCTCCGGCGACCCCCGCCGCTGGCCGGTGGAGCCGGGCATCCCCGGCATCGTGCGGGTCTTCGACCCCTACTGCTACCGGTGTCCTTTTGGCAAAACCGTCGATAGCTGCAAGCGCGAGTGCGTGAGCCACATCGAGGAAGTCATCCAGATGGAAGGCCCGCACACCATCGCGGCCATCATGGTGGAGGGCATCACCGGTTCCAACGGCCTTCTGGTCCCGCCGGACGATTACTATCCCAAGCTGCGCGCCCTGTGCGATAAGTACGGCATCCTGCTCATCACCGACGAGGTGATGTCGGGCTTCGGGCGCACGGGAAAGTGGCTCTCCACCCAGCACTACGGCATCAAGCCCGACATCGTCACCTGCGCCAAGGGCCTCACCAGCGGCTACATGCCCTTAGGGGCCGTGATCGTGAGTCAGCCTATCGCCGATTACTTCGAGAACAACATGCTCTGGGGCGGCCTGACCTACTCGGGCCACCCGGTCTCCTGCGCGGCGGCGGTGGCCAACCTTTCGGTCTACGAGGAGGAACACCTCTTCGAGAACACCGAGGTGCAGGGGCGTTACCTCGCCGAGCGGCTCGAGGCCATGAAGCGCAAATACGCCTGCGTGGGCGACGTGCGCTACAAGGGGCTGTTCAGCGTGCTCGAGCTCGTGCGCGACAAGGCCACCAAGGAGCCCCTGGCCCCCTTCAACGGCACTTCCCCCCAGATGCAGAAGCTGGCCGGATACCTCAAATCCAAGTACGTTTACGCCTTCAGCCGCTTCAACATGCTGTGGGTCTGCCCGCCGCTGGTGATCGACCGGGAGGAACTGAAGTACGGCCTGGACATCATCGAGGAGGGTCTGGCGCTGGTAGATGAGATGCTCGCCGCAGCCCCCGTGCTCAGCTCGCCAGCAACATCACCTTGAGGGCCTTTCCCCGCTCTAATGCGGCACGAAATGCCTGCTGCACCTGCGGCAGGGCAAAGCGGTGAGTGATGAGCGCTCTGCCCTGCACCTGTCCACTGGCGAACAGGCGAGTGGCCTCCTGGTAGTCGTGAAAGGTGTACATCAGGCTGCCCTTGAGGCCAATCTCCCAGTCCTGGATCAGCCCGGCGTTGAGGGTGACGGGTTGGCCGTACACCCCTACCACGATGATCATGCCGCCTTTGCGGATGCCCTGGATGGCGGCCTCGAGGGCCTTCTCACTGCCCACGCACTCGAAGATCACGTCGTACTTCGCCGAGTCGGGGGTTTTGGCCTGCAACCCCAGGCTTTCGGCCACGCGACGGCGGGGCTCGAGCAGGTCCACCACCTCCACGCTGGCGGCTCCATAGGCCCTGGCTACCTGGGCGACCAGCAGCCCGATGGTCCCTGCGCCCAGCACGGCCACTCTCCTGCCCTGAACCTGGGTCAGGGCAGCGGCGTGTACGGCCACCGCGAGGGGTTCGATCATCGCACCTAGCTCGATGTCGAAGCCCTCGGGTAGCCGGTGAAGGTTCTGAACGGGACTCACGAAGTGCTCCGCCATCGCACCAGGAGCCTGAAAACCCATCACCTTGAGGTTCTCGCAGATGTTATAGCGCCCGCTGCGGCATGGCTCGCAGCGTCCACAGGTGAGGGAGGGCTCGAGGGCCACGAGGGCCCCTTGCCAGGAGGGGTCAACGCCTGGACCCACCGCGACGACTCTGGCGGCGACCTCGTGACCGGGGTAGACGGGGTAGCTCACGAAGGGGTGCTGACCCTCGAAGACGTGAAGGTCCGAACCACAGATACCCACCGCCAGGGGTTGGAGCAGCGCTTCGCCCGCCTGGGGTGTGCTTGGGGGGGCCTTTACCCAGTCAATTTGATGGGGGCTCGCAATCAGGGTATGCATGGCTCTTCCTACCAGATGGTGTATCCACCGTCTACCACCAGCTCGCTTCCGGTGAGGTAACTCGAGGCTTCTGAGGCTAAAAACACCGCACAGGTGGCGAC
Source organism: Calidithermus roseus (assembly GCF_003574095.1). GTDB lineage: Bacteria > Deinococcota > Deinococci > Deinococcales > Thermaceae > Calidithermus > Calidithermus roseus. The sequence goes on along the minus strand of NZ_QWLA01000016.1, from coordinate 19,783 downwards.
TTCCGAGGGCTCGCCCAGCCGCCCCATGGGGGTCAGGCCCAGCCAATCCCTGCGCCACTCGGGCGTCTCGAGGCCCCGCCGGGTCATCTCGGTGCCGATGTAACCGGGGGAGATGGCGTTGACCCGCACTCCGAAGGGGGCTAGCTCGGCGGCCAGCGAACGGGTGAGGTGGGCCACGGCGGCCTTGGAAGCGTTGTAGGCCGCCTGGGGCTGGGGTTTGTTGACGATGAGGCCGGACATCGAAGCGATGTTGATGATGCTGCCGCTGCCCTGGGCCACCATTCCCCGGCCAAAGGCCCGGCTGCACCAGAAGACCCCGTTGACGTTGATATCGAAGATCTGTAGCCATTCGGCATCGGGGGTTTCCAGGGCGGGGGTGTTGCGGCAGATTCCGGCGTTGTTGACCAGGATGTCCACCCGCCCATATTCCGCGAAAAGGGCTTTGGCCAGCGCATCGGCCTGGGCCGATTGGGTCACGTCCAGAGGGCGGAACTCGGCTTTTAGCCCTCTGGCTTTGAGTTCGCGCTCACTCCGCTGGCCAATGTCCGGCTCGAGCTCGGCGATCACCACGCTGGCCCCGGCTTCAGCCAGGGCAGTGGCAATGGCCAGGCCGATACCCCGTGCCCCACCGGTGACGACGGCTACCCGTTGGTCTAGTCTGAACTTCTCCAGCACCATGTGAAGTACCTACCCTTCGGGGATGATCATCACCTTGAGCGCCTCGCCCATGCCGGGGTGCTCCTTGTACTTCAGGGCTTTGTGCAAGTCCTCGAGGGGCATGCGGTGGCTGATGAGGGGTTTCACCTGGATTCGCCCGCTCTCGAGCCAGCTCAGGGCCAGGGGGAGGGTTCCGTTGAGCGAGAAACTGCCGATGAGGCTGAGGTCTCGCTGGAAGATGTCGTAGGGGCTCAGGCGCACGGTGGCTTCCTCGGGGGCCACACCGAAGATCAGCAGCCTGCCTCCTACGGCGGCGTACTGGGGCATGGCCTCCACCACACCGGGAAGGCCGGTGGCCTCGGCGACGATGTCGAAACCGTGGGGCTTTAGGTCGCGTAGAGCCTGGGCCATGGGCGGGCCGCTCTGTACGGTGTGGCTTGCCCCCAGGGTCTTCGCCAACGCCAGCCGCTCGACTACCGGGTCAACGACCGTCACCTCCGCCACCCCTGAGACCAGCAGGGCTTGCATCAGCAGCAGGCCGATGGGGCCAGCGCCGAAGAGTAGGGCGTTGCTGCCGGGCTCGGGGCGCAGGCGCAGAATGCCCCAGGCCACGCAGCCCAGCGGCTCGGCGAAAGCCGCCTCGGCGGCGCTGAGGCCCTGTACGGGATAGGCGTTGGTAGCCGGAGCCACGACGTACTGGGTGAAGCCCCCGGCCTGGGTCACCCCCAGAGCCTCGAAACGCAGGCAGTGCTGGCGTTGTCCCCGTCGGCAGGCCCAGCACTGCCCACAGGAGATCACCGGGTCCAGCGCGACGAGCTGGCCTTCTTGCAGATCGCTCACGCCAGGGCCCACCTGGTCGATCACCCCCGCAATCTCGTGGCCGGGGATCAGGGGAAAGCGGGCGTGGAAGTGCCCGTCGAACAGGTGCAAGTCGGTGCCGCACACCCCGGTGGCCCCCACCCGGACGCGCACCTGTCCGGGGCCTGGGGTGGGGGTGGGGACTTCGAGCACCTCGAGGGTTCTGGGTTGGGTAATTACAGCCGCACGCATAGGCATTGAAGTCCTTCCTTACTTGATGGCCCCGAAGGTCAGTCCCCGCACCAGTTGCCGCTGGGCCAGCCAGCCCATGACCATCACCGGCAAGATGGCGATCATGGAGGCCGCCGACATCTTGGCCCAGAAGAGCCCCTCAGCGGTCTTGAACGAGGAAACGTAGACCGAAAGCGGAGAGGCCTGGGCCGAGGTCAGGTTGAGGCTCCAGAAAGCCTCGTTCCAGGCCAGGATGATGCTCAGCAAGGCCGCCGAGGCGATGGCGGGGCCGGAGACGGGCAGCAGCACGCGGGTGAGTTCCTGAGCGGTGCTGGCCCCGTCTACCCTGGCGGCTTCCATGATCTCGTGGGGGATCTCGCGGAAGTAGGCGTAGAGCGTCCAGACCACCACCGGCAGGTTCATCACGGTGTACATCAGCGCCAGAGCCCAGATGTTGTCGAGCCAGCGCAGGTCGCGGAAGATCAGGTACACCGGGATGATCACCCCGACGGGCGGCATCATCTTGGTGCTGATCATCCACAAGAGCGTGCCGTTGGTGCGCTTGGTGGGGTAGAAGGCCATGGAGTAGGCCGCGGGAATGGCCAGGGCCAAAGCCAGCGCGCTCGAGCCCACCGCCGAGATGATCGAGTTGAGGAAGTGCCGGGCATAGTCGCTGCGGGTGAGGGCTTCGTAGATGCTCTCGAGGGTGGGCGTGAAGAGCAGCTTGGGTGGGATGGAAATGGCATCTCCCTCGCTCTTGAAGCCGGTGAGGAAGAGCCAGAAGATGGGAAAGAACATGATAGCTGCAGCCAGGTAGGCCAGCAGGGTCAGCTCCCAGCGAATGCGTCGGGTTTGGCTCACGTGCGGCCTCCTTGCAGGTTGCGTCCGATCATGCGCAGCACGAACATCGCCACGATGTTGGCCAGGATGACCGCGAACACCGCGCCCGAGGCTGCCACCCCGATGCGGTACTCGCCAAAGGCCTTGAGGTAGATCAGGTAGGGCAAGGTGGTGGTGGCCAGGCCCGGCCCGCCCGAGGTCGAGGCGTAAATCTCGGCGAAGATGGTGAGCAGGAAGATGGTTTCCAGCATGACCACCACGCTCAGGGTCTGGGCCAGGTGGGGCACGATGATGTAGCGGAACTCCTGCCAGGCGTTGGCCCCGTCGATCTTGGCGGCCTCGAGCTGCTCTTTAGACAGCGACTGCAGGCCGGTCAGAATCAAGAGCATGGCGAAGGGGATCCACTGCCAGGAAACCATCAGCACGATGGACTGCATGGGATAGGTGGCCAGCCAGTCGACAGGGCGCTGTCCCAGGTTCTCAGCAACCCACGCAAAGAGCCCATACACCGGATGCATCAGCATGTTTTTCCAGATCAGGGCGGTGACTACGGGCATCACGAAAAAAGGAGAGATAACCAGGGTGCGTGCCAAAGCCCTTCCGGGAAAGTCCTGGTAGAACAACACGGCCAGAAAAAGCCCGATCACCACCGTGATGAGCAGTACCGCACCCACCAGCAAGAGGGTGTTCTGGATAGAGGTCCAAAAAATTGGGTCCGTGAGGAGGGAGCTGAAGTTGCTAAAACCGACGAAGCCCTGGCGTTCGGGGTTGAGAAGGTTGAAGCGGCGAAAGGAGTGGTAAATGGTCAGAACGAAGGGGATTTGCGTCCAGACAATGAGCAACAGCATCGCCGGACCAAGCAGCCAGAGGGTATTGGGCCGAATCGGCCTGGATTGCGGCTTGGTAAGAGCGCTTGTATGGGTCATGTCATTGGCCTTGGGGGTGGCCGGGTGATCGGGGAGAGACCACCCGGCCTCGGATGGCTTACTGGCTCACTTGAGGTAGCCGGCTTCCTTCATCAGCTTCTCGACGGCGGCCTGGGCCTGGGCCAGCCCCGCGTCCAGGCTGGTCTTGCCTGCTACGATACCGGCGATGAATTGCCCGACCTGGGTTCCGATGGCCTGGAACTCGGGGATGCCCACGAACTGCACGCCGGTATAGGGGACGGGCTTGAGGGTGGGCTTGGTGGGATCGGCGGTGTTGATGGACTCCAGCACTACCTTGGCGAAGGGGGCAGCCTTGAGGTAGTTGGGGTTGTTGTAGGTGGAGTAACGGGTGCCAGGAGGCGCGGAGACCCAGCCCTGGGTGCTGCCCACCAGCTCGATGTATTCCTTGGAAGTGGCCCAGGTGATGAAGGTCTTGGCCGCCTCGACTTTCTTGCTGGACTTGGGGATGGCCAGCGCCCAGCTCCACAGCCAGTGCGCGCCGTTGGGGGTGACGGCCACCGGGGCTTTGGCGAAGCCGATCTTGTCGGCGACCTTGGAGGTCTTGGGGTTGGCCAGGTAGCCCGCCGCCACGGTGGCGTCAATCCACATGGCGCACTTGCCCTCCGACATCAGGGTCAGGTTCTCGGTGAAGCCGTTGCCGGTCACGCCGGGAGGGCCGTACTTGGTGACCAGCTCCACGTACTGGCCGATGGCCCGCTTCCACTCGGGGCTGGTGAGTTGGGGCTTCCAGCTCTCGTCGAACCAGCGCCCGCCGTAAGTGTTGACCAGGGTGCTGATGAAGGCCATGTTCTCACCCCAACCGGGCAGGCCGCGCAGGCAGATGCCGTAAACGCCGCCACTGGGGTTGTGCAGTTGCCTGGCCCAGCTAATGGCCTGGGTCCAGGTGGGTTGGGCCGGCACGGTGAACTTCTTGGCCGCGAACAGGTCCTTGCGGTAGTAGAGCATCGAACTCTCGGCATAGAAGGGCAGGGCGTAGAGCCTGCCCTGGTACGAGAGCCCGGCCCGCACCGGCTTGAGCACGTCTTCCAGGTCATATGAAGCCGGCAGCCCGCTCATCTCCACCAGCCAGCCGTTCTTGCCCCAAATCGGCGTCTCATAGGTGCCGATGGTCAGCACGTCATAGGAACCGGCGTTGGTGGCGATGTCGGTGGTGACCTTCTGGCGCAGCTCGTTCTCCGGCAGCACCACCCAGTTGAGCTTGATCCCCGGATTGGCTTTCTCGAACTCCGGGGTGAGCTTCTGCATGGTGATCATGTCGGGGTTGTTGACGGTGGCGATGGTGATGGTGGTCTGGGCCAGGGCCGCCGTGGTCAACAGGGCCGCTCCAACGGTCAGAGCCTTCCAAAAGCGCATGGTTTCCTCCTACCCAACTGCTAAACAAAAGGTCTCAGGGCCGATACCGACGGTTGGATGCAATATGCCTACCAGATCACCCCCTTGTGTTTGCCTGAACGCGCCGGTGTGCTCGAGCGGATTCGGATATTAAAAAACAACGACCCAGACGTAATGGCCACGTGACCATATAGACCACAGAGTGACGCGGAAAGGGCATTGGTGAACGGCTTATGGTCTCGTGTCCATAAGCCTAGGTATACCACCGGTGTTTGTCAAGCCCCTTTTTGCTAAAATGGTCACGTGCCCAGTATTCTCGACGTCGCCAAACGTGCAGGAGTAGCCCCCACCACGGCCAAGCGGGCCATCCACGAGCCCCACCTCCTGGCTCAGGAAACCCTGGCCCGCGTGCGCAAGGCCATTGAAGAACTGGGGTATGAGCCCGACCAGGTGGCCGGGGGGTTGAGGCGCGGGCGCACCCAGACCCTGGGCTTGATGGTTGGCAACATCATGGAGCCTTTTTTCGCCAGCCTGGTGCGCACCATCGCCCATGCGGCCCAGAGCCGTGGGTATGCCCTGATCGTGACCGACAGCGAATACGACACCAAGGTTGAGCGGGCCAATTTGCGCGTACTGTACGGCCATAGGGTCAGTGGCTTGATCATTCGTTCGGGCTATGGTCAACCCAACCTCGACTACCTCAAACGCATGCGGGAACGGGGGACGTATATTCTGGAAATAGACTACTTTTACCCCGACAGCCCGTTCGGGCACGTGATGCTCGATAACGAAGGCTGTGTGTTTGAAGGGGTGCGCTATCTGCACTCGCTGGGTCACAGGCGCATCGCCACCCTGGGAAGCTATGACCCGCTTTACCATCCCGAAGAGCGCAGTCGCTCCTTCCCCAAGGCCCTCGAGGCCGTAGGGCTACCCCTGATCGAGGCTTATCAGCGGGTGATCCTGCTAACCGAGCCCGAAGCCTACAAGCTGACCCTGGAGCTTATGCGCCTGCCCGAGCCCCCCACGGCCATCTTTTCGCTCAATGGCACCGAGGCTGCCGGAGCTTTCCGGGCCATCAAGGAACTGGGGTTGCGCATTCCCGAGGACGTTTCCTTGCTGACTTTCGACAATTACTCCTGGACAGCCCTGGTTACCCCCCCACTGGACGTGATCGAGCAGCCGGTGGAGGAAATGGGCTTGGCCGCAGTGGAGATCGTGCTGGACGCAGTGGAGAACCGTACCCTCGACAAGGTCGTACGCAAGCGTTTTCCTGGCCGCCTGATCAAGCGGGGGAGCTGCGCTCCGCCCAAGCACGCCTAGAAGCCGCCTTTTCCTCTCCTATCCTCTGCCGTCAAGCAGCAAACGACGGTACCGAAAAACCCTCCAGGACAGCGTTACCGGGGACATTCCTCCCCGGTTATTTTCGTCACACTCACGTTGTTGGAGCGTGACTATGGCCATCGAGTGGAGCACGAGTTATGAAACCGGCGAACCCCGCATCGACGGGCAGCACCGCAACCTTGTCGGCTACGTCAACCGTCTCGAGCGCCTGCTCGAGTCCACCCCGCCCGGCAGCCCCGCGGACCGCGAAGAGGTGGACAACCTCTTGGTGTTCTTGGAGAGCTACGTCAATACCCACTTCGCCTATGAGGAACTCTGCATGACGCTGCGGGGCTGCCCCATCGCCCGCAAGAACAAGGAAGCGCACGACAGGTTCCTGGCGCTCTACGACGACTTCACCCAGCAGCATAGAGCGCGCGGAGGGGCCAGCATCGAGATGCTGCGCGAACTGCACGAAACGCTGAAGAACTGGCTGGTAGGGCACATCTGCAACATCGACGTGCAGTTGCGGGGCCGTGCCCCCGTGGGCGTCGTCTGAGGGCAGGCAGTCCCGGACGAACGCCCTGCAGCCTGCGGGGCGTTCGTCTAGACACATTGTCCATTGCGCCGCCCCATCCTGGGTTCTACCATGAGGCAACTCGAGCACCGTCAACCCCACCTTCACCCCAAGCCTGAGCACCTAGGAGGTCGAAATGGCAGTCAGAGAACCTGAAGTTGGCATCAAGCGCGTGTCGCATTGGATCGGCGGGAAGCTGGTCGAAGGCAAGTCCGGGCGCAGTGGCGTGGTGTGGAACCCGGCAACAGGGGCCCAGCAGGCCACGGTGGACTTTGCCAGCGTGGAGGAGGTCGATCACGCGGTGGCCGTCGCTAAGGAGGCTTTCAAGAGCTGGCGGCAGACTGCGCTCTCCCGGCGGGCCGAGATCATGTTCAAATTCCGCGAGCTTATCGACGCCAACCGCCGCAAGATCGCTGAGCTCATCACCCTCGAGCACGGCAAGACCCTCCCCGATGCCCTGGGCGAGGTGGCGCGGGGATTGGAGAACGTTGAGTTCGCCTGTGGCATCCCCAACCTGCTCAAAGGCGGCTTCTCCGAGCAGGTCAGCCGTGGGGTGGACGTCTACCAGATCCGCCAGCCTCTGGGCGTGGTGGCGGGCATCACCCCCTTCAACTTCCCCGCCATGGTGCCCATGTGGATGTTTGCCAACGCCATCGCAACAGGCAACACCTTCATCCTCAAGCCTTCGGAGAAAGACCCCTCCGCCAGCCTGTACCTGGCCGAGCTCCTCAAGGAGGCGGGGCTCCCCGACGGCGTGTTCAACGTGGTGCATGGGGACAAGGTGGCCGTAGACCGCATCCTCGAGCACCCCGACATCAAGGCCATCAGTTTTGTGGGCTCGACCCCCATCGCCAAGTACATCTACGAGACCGGCACCAAGAACGGCAAGCGCGTGCAGGCTTTGGGGGGCGCGAAGAACCACATGGTCGTGCTCCCCGACGCCGACATCAACATGGCCGCCGACGCCGCTGTCTCGGCGGCCTATGGTTCGGCGGGCGAGCGCTGTATGGCGATCAGCGTGGTGGTGGCGGTGGGCGACGTGGCCGACCCCCTTATTGAGGCCATCAAGCAGCGCATGCCCAAGATCAAGGTGGGGCCGGGGCTCGAGGAAGGCAACGAGATGGGGCCCCTGATTACCAAGGAGCACCGTGACAAGGTGGCCTCCTACGTGGAGAACGCTCCCAAGGAAGGCGCTACGGTGGTGGTGGATGGCCGCCAGGATCCGGTGAGCGCGCGCGAGGGCTTTTTTCTGGGCACTTCGCTCTTGGACAACGTCAAGCCGGGCATGAAGTGCTACGACGACGAGATCTTCGGCCCCGTGCTGAGCGTGACCCGCGTCAAGACCTACGAGGAAGCGCTCAAGCTCGTCAACGAGCACCCCTATGGCAACGGCGTCGCCATCTTCACCCGCGACGGCGGCGCGGCCCGCCAGTTCCAGTTCGACGTCGAGGCGGGCATGGTGGGCATCAACGTCCCCATCCCCGTGCCGGTGGCTTACTACAGCTTCGGCGGCTGGAAGGCCAGCCTCTTCGGTGATCTGCACATGTACGGCCCCGAGGGCGTGCAGTTCTACACCCGCGCCAAGGTGGTCACCAGCCGCTGGCCCGACCCCAGCACCTCCAAGGTGGACTTGGGTTTCCCGCAGGTGCGCTAATCTTTCAAGGCGCTCCAACCCCAGAATGCTGGCGTGAACCCGCTCGATTACCTCTTCGAGAACAACCGCCGCTGGGCTGCGTCCATGCGGCAGCGAGACCCAGATTTCTTCCTCAAGCTCTCCGCCCAGCAAAGCCCCGAGTATCTCTGGATCGGCTGCTCGGACAGCCGGGTTCCGGCCAACGAGATCGTGGGGCTCCTGCCTGGAGAACTCTTCGTGCACCGCAACGTGGCCAACGTAGTCGTGCACAGCGATCTGAACTGCCTTTCGGTGATGCAATACGCCGTAGATGCGCTCAGGGTCAAGCACATCATCGTGTGCGGACACTACGGCTGCGGTGGCGTGCGAGCAGCATTGCTGGACAGCCGGCTTGGCCTGATCGACAACTGGCTACGCCACGTGCAGGACGTGTTTCAGAAGCACCGGGATCTGGTACTGGCGCTTCAGAGCGAAGCCGAGCGGGTAGACCGTTTGTGCGAGCTCAACGTCATCGAGCAGGTGACCAACGTCTGCCGGACCACGGTGGTGCAGGACGCCTGGGCCAGGGGTCAGGAGCTTACGGTGCATGGCTGGATTTATGGTCTGCAGGATGGGTATCTGCGCACTCTGCACATCGGCGTGAGTCATCCGAAGGAACTCGAGCCCGCTTATCACACCGCCCTCACCAGCCTGAGCGCAGCTTTGCCCAACCCCTGAGCCAGAAGGTATCCTGACCGCGTGTATTCGCTGGTCAAACCTCTTCTCTTCCGGCAGGATCCCGAGGCCATCCACGACCGGGTGATGGGGTGGCTGGCCTGGAGCAGCCAGCACCCTGCTGTCCTGAAGCCGATTTCAGCCCTCTGTGCGCTGCGGGACCGGCGGCTTCAGGTGGAGTGCTTGGGCCTGAAGTTCCCCAATCCCGTCGGCCTGGCGGCGGGCCTGGACAAGAACGGCAGGGCTGTGCCGGCTTGGGGTGCGCTGGGCTTTGGTTTCGTCGAAATCGGCAGCGTGACCGCACTGGCTCAGCCCGGCAACGACAAGCCCCGGCTTTTTCGCCTGCTCGAGGACCGGGCCCTCATCAACCGCATGGGCTTCAACAACGAGGGAGCCGAAGCGGTCGCGCGGCGTCTGGCGGAGCTGCGCCGGCGCGTGGGCGCGCTCCCGGTGCCGCTGGGGATCAACCTGGGCAAGTCGAAGGTGAGGCCGCTCGAGCAAGCCCCCCAGGACTACCTCGAGAGCCTGGGCCGGCTCTGGCCCCATGGCGATTATTTCGTGATCAACGTGAGCTCACCCAACACGCCGGGGCTGCGGGCTTTGCAGGAGGGGGAGCGGCTGGAGGAACTGCTGGCCGCCGTGACCGGCTTCGCCCGCGCCCAGCCCCAATCCCGGCCCATTCTGCTCAAGATCGCCCCCGACCTGTCGTGGAGCCAGATCGACGAGATCGTGGGACTGGTGGAGCGCTACTTGCTGGCCGGGATCATCGCCACCAACACCACCACCAGCCGCGAGGGGCTGAAGTCCCTCGTGAACGAAAGCGGTGGGCTTTCGGGCAGGCCACTGGCGGCGAGGGCGCTCGAGGTGCTCAAGTACTTGACCCAAGAACTCAGGGTGCGCGTCCCCGTGATCTCGGTGGGGGGCATCTTCAGCGTAGAGGACGTGCTCGAGCGGCTACAGGCCGGGGCCAGCCTGGTGCAGGTCTACACCGGCTTCATCTACGAAGGGCCCCTGCTGCCGCGCAGGCTCAACCAGGGGCTGCTGGCGTACCTGGAGCGGCAGGGGCTCGAGCGCGTCCAGGACCTTATCGGCAAGAAGTAGGGCCACCCTGGCCTCCCCAAGGACGAGGGTGCCCCTACAACAGGCGTCTGGCATTTTTGCGTCTTGCGTTCGGCGTACGATATACGACCTCAAGCCCCCACGCCCAGGCGCTCGTGCGTCCAGGCCACGCGCCCTTCCACCAGGGTCATCACCGGCCAGCCCTGGAGCTTCCAGCCCGCCCAGGGACTGAACCTGGCCTTGGAGGCAAACTCGGCAGGGTTGACCGCTCGCTCGCTGGCGGGGTCGAAGAGCATCAGGCTGGCCTCGGCTCCTGTCTCGAGGCGGATAAGAGGAAGCCCCAGCACCCGGCGAGCCCCGTCGGTGAAGCGCTCGAGCAGGGTGGGCAGGGGAAAACCCCGCTTGAGTACGAGCTCGGTGTAGAGCAGCGGCCAGGCCACTTCGATGTTGGCGATGCCGAAGGGGGCCCGCAGCAAATCCTGCTCCTTCTCGGCTTGGGTGTGAGGGGCGTGGTCGGTGCCGATGCAGTCGATGCTGCCCTCAAGCAGCCCCGCTATCAGCGCCTCGATGTCGGCCTGGGTGCGTAGCGGGGGGGCGACTTTGTAGATGGGGTCGAGGCTTTCCAGCGCCTCGTCGGTGAGGGTGAGGTGGTGGGGCGTCACCTCGGCGCCCACCGGCAACCCTTCGGCCCTGGCCTGGCGGATGAGCTCGAGGCCCCGGCGGGTCGAGAGGTGCTGGACGTGGAGGAGGATTGAGGGCTTTTGAGCTTTTGCCCCTGGCATCACGTAGCGCACGATCTCGAGGTCTCGAGCGATTCTCGCCGCCTCCGCCGCTGCCGGGTTGCCCGGCAGGCCCAGCCGGTAGGAGAGGGGGCCCTCGTTCATCACCCCGCCCCGGCGCAGCCCGGCGTCCTCGGCGTGTACCGACACCACCAATCCCCAGCTCGCCGCGTAGGCGAGGCCCAGGGCCAGCACTCCGGCGTCCTCGTTGGTGCGGCCATCGTCGGTGAGCATGATGGCCCCGGCCTCCTTCAGCAGCCGGGCCTCGGTCAAGAGCTTGCCTTCTTGGCCCTGGGTGAGGGCCGCCGAGGGGTACAGCCGGGCGTAGCCCAGGCCGCGGGCCTTCTCGATGAGCGCCATCACGGCCTCGGGCGTGTCCACCGGGGGCGTGGTGTTGGGCATACAGACCACGTCGGTGTAGCCCCCACGCAGCGCGGCCAGCAGGCCCGTGGCCAGTTCCTCCTTGACCTCCTGGCCGGGCTCGCGCAGGTGGGCGTGGGGGTCGCACAGCCCAGGCGTGAGCATCAGCCCCCCGGCATCCAGCACGCTCGCCGCGTCCCCGCCCTCCAGGCTCAGGATTTTCCCCTCACCGATGAGCACGTCGGCTTTACCGTGTTCGCCCCGGCTGTCCAGCAGCCGAACATTCTTGATGAGCAATTCACCCTTCATGAGCGCTCCTTCGTCGCACGCTGATAGCCGATACTAGAGGCTCTTTGGTTCAGCTATCAGCCTTTTCTCCCTACCAGTAGGTGGTAGAGCACCGCCATCCGCACCGCCTGCCCGTTGGCGACCTGCCGCTCGACCAGGCTGCGGGGGGACTCGGCTAGGGTGCCCTCGAGCTCGAGGTCGCGGTTCATGGGGCCGGGGTGCAGCAGGGGGGCCTCGGGTTTGGCCCAGCCCAGGCGTTCGTGGGTGATCTGGTAGCCGGCGATGTACTCGGGCTCGCTGGGCAGAAGGCCCCTATCCATGCGCTCTTTTTGCAGGCGCAGGGCCATCACCGCGTCGGCGTCGTGCAGGGCCTCGCGCAGGTCGGTGGTGAGCCGGACCCTGGGCAACTCGCCCGGCAGCAGGGTCGCGGGGCCACACAGCCAGACCTCCGCGCCCAGCATGGGCAGCAATTCGGCGTTGGAGCGGGCCACGCGGGAGTGCAGAATGTCGCCCACGATAGCGATCTTCCTGCCCTCGAGGCTGCCGAGGCGCTCGAGCAGGCTGAAAGCATCGAGCAGGGCCTGGGTGGGGTGCGCCCGCCAGCCGTCACCCGCGTTGATGATGGGCTTGCCCAGCCACCGAGCGGCCTGGTGCGGCACCCCGGCGGCGTCCACCCGGATCACGTAGGCGTCAATGCCCATCGCGTCGAGGGTCAGCAGGGTGTCCTTGTAGCTCTCACCCTTGGACATCGAGGAGGTCGCGCCGCTGAAGGAGAGTACGTCCGCCGACATGCGCCTTGCGGCCAGCTCGAAGGAGAGCCGGGTCCGGGTGGAGGGCTCGAAGAAGACGGTGGCCACGGTGAAGCCGGTGAGGGCCGGAACCTTCTTCACCGGGCGGGAGAGCACCTCCTGCATCATCTTGGCGGTCTCGAAGAGGCTCTCGATGTGCGCCCGGTTCCAGCCCTGGAAGTCGAGGAGGTGTTTGGGTTGCTCGGCGCTGTGTGTGTGTGTTTCCATTACTCCAGTTCCCATAGCTCCACGGCCTCCTCCCCATCTACTTCCCGCACCTTGACCTTGACCACTTCGCTCTTGGCGGTGGGCAGGTTCTTGCCCACGAAATCGGCCCGGATGGGCAGCTCGCGGTGCCCCCGGTCCACCAGCACCGCCAGGTAGATGCGGCTGGGGCGACCCAGGTCGATCAGGGCGTCCAGGGCGGCTCGAGCGGTGCGCCCGGTGAAGAGCACGTCGTCTACCAGCACCACCGACCGCCCCCCGATGTCGAAGGGGATGCGGGTCTCGCGCACTTTGGGCTGAACGGCGATCTCGGAGAGGTCGTCGCGGTAGAGGGTGATGTCCAGGATGCCCATAGGCACCTCCACCCCCTCGAACTGCCGCACCAACTCGCGCAGGCGCTGGGCCAGGGTAATGCCGCGCGTATGGATCCCCACGAAGCACAGCCTGTCGGTGCCCTTATTCTTCTCCACCACCTCGTGGGCGATACGGGTGAGGGCGCGGCGGATTTCTTCGGCGCTGAGGATGCGGGATTTGAATTTCAAGACGACCTCCAGGGCACGAAAAAAACGCACCCTTGGGGTGCGTGTGGCTTCAGATTGTGGCCTACCAGGCGTTCCACGTTTTCCTCCTTTCCAGCCTCACGGGACTGGCCTTAAAGGTCTGGTTCAGGGTACGCCGGGTTCGCCCCTTCCGTCAAGCGGATCTCGTATCCGCCCCACCAGCTAAGTGCCCTCCGCTTGATTTTCCCTCATCTGGGGAAAAAGCCGTCCCTGACCTCACCCAGCCACTTGAGCCAGTGGGAGGCGCGATCGAAGGCGGTGCGCCTGGCTGCCGGGCCGGTGGAGTTCTCGCCGGGGTCGCTCATGGTCTATTCTGCCGCTAAGCGGGGCTGCTTTCCAGCTCGAGCGCTGCGGTAAAGGAGGCTCTCGAGCCCCAGCACCATCGCCGCCAGCAGTGCTAGCCAGGGGCTCAGCTCCAGCTTCAGCGTTGGGGGCAGGGGCCTGTCGGGCTGAGGGCGGGGCAAGAGGGTTTCCCCGGCGCTGAGCAGGCCCCGCCGCTGTTCGCTTCGCGGAACGATCACGTTGTAGAGCAGCACCGGGAAGGCCGGAAGGTTTTGCAAGGAGGCGGGGTCGGGCAGGTAGAGGCCGTTGGGGTGGAACCAGGCCATGGGCTGCCCGGTTTCGCTACGGACCAGCGGCTGCCAGGTGGCCGGAGGCGCAGGGGGAATGGGAAGGCGAAAGCCCACCAACTCGGCTCCGCGCAAGTAGGGAACGGTGCGCTCCACGTCATCGACAATGGCCTCTGCGCTCCCCCTCCGGGCGAAGTAGACGCTGAAGCTCGGGGGGTTCTCCGGAGGGGGAGCGAAGCTGAAGTGCACCTCGGGGCTGCTGCTGCGGATGGTACCCAGCAGGGCCAGCAGGCGCTCCAGCGCGGGCGAATCTCCCTCGAGTGCCACCCGCACGTTGCGGCGGCTGAACTCGGCGGCGTTGTCCAGGCTCAGGGCGTCGGCAGTGCTTAGGCGGGCCTGGAGCGTGAACGTGGAGGTGGCGGGCACCTCGAGGGTGCTGAAGCCCCCGGCAGGCACCTCGAGGCGGTAGCTCCTGCCTCCTACGATCACTTCGCCTTTCCAGGGGCCGGGACCGCTGTTGCCTACGGCCACGAAGCCCGCTCCAATAGCGGTGATGCCCACGTTCTGCCCATTGCCTGCCGCATTGAGGTAGCCATCGGCGTTCTCGGGCGGGGATGCGTCGCTCGCCACCAGGGCCGGGGCGTTCAGGCGGGACTTGCCCAGCGCGACAGCGGCGGCGAGGTTAGCCTGTTCATCCCCAGCGCGAATCTGCTCCAGTTCGTCGAGCAGTTCCCGCCCTGAGGCTGGGCCGAAGACCTGATTGGTGCGTCCGGCCCGCACCAGCACCGCTCTGGGGCTGCTCGAGAGCCGCCCGCGCACCTGCGCCTTGACCCATTCCAGGCGATTGGGAGCCCGGTCGGTCGCGGCCATCGAGGCCGAGGCATCGAGGACGAGTACCAGCGGTCCGGGGCGGTCGATCTCGAGGCGAGGCAAGGACAGCGCCAGCCCGGCAAACAACCCCGCCAACAGCAGCAGAAACAGCCGCAAATCGAAGCGGCGACGGGCCTGGCCCCGCCGCCGGGCCTGCCGCCACAGCCACAGCCCGGCCACCTTGCGTTCGCGCGGCCTGCGGCGACGGTAGAGCCAGTAGATCAGGCCCAGGATCGGGGGCAAGATTGCGAGCAGGAGCGGATGGGCGAAGGTCACCCGCTTCTCACCTCCAGCGCACCTCACTAAAGCCCCGGCTCACCAGGGTGCTGCCTTCGACTACCGAGTAGGAGATGCCGTTGCCCAGGCGTCCGTAGAGGCGCTCGAGAAAGTTCATCAGCCTGTTGGTGAGTTCCTTGCTCTCACGATCCTTGGCGCCGATGGTCTGGGGGATGCTCTGGCGCAGGGTGGCGAGCGACTCCAGGCCGGGGCCTTTCTGGTCGCCAAAGCTGTAGGCTACGGCGTTCTGCGGCACGGTAACGCGGAAGCGCCGGTACTCGGGGCGCTCCTTCCAGAGCTTGCCGGAGGCGGCCTCGAGCGCGGCCCTGCTGGTGGCGATGACCAGCTTATCGCCGTCGAGGCGGTAGTAGAGGTTGCCCAGCAGCCCCACCTCGAGCGCCTTGAAATTGCCTTCCAGCCCGGCCACTTTGAAGCCCCCTTGCCCCTCGGGGGTGGCGAAGGCCGCGAGGTTTTGCACGGCAGCCAGGAAGTTGGCCTCGGCGGTGGCGGCGTCCTTGACCTCGAGGTAGACGAGCTGGTGGCCCAGGGGGGCCTCGAGGTTGCCCACCCCGCTGCTGCGCGGGCCGGGCACGGTGACCAGGGCGTAGCGGGTGCCAAAAGCCCGCAGGTCGAAGCCCAGCTTCACCTCCAAGTCGGAGAGCAGGCTGCTGAGGTAACGGCCCGTGGCGGGGAGGTCCAGCACGCCCACCCCACCCGAGTAGCCCGCCGGGAAATCGCCCAGCTCCCAGGGCTTTTCGCGGGGAAGGAGCAGGTTGCTGAAGGCGGGATCGGTGGTGCGGTCGATCTCGAGGCGAGCCTCGGTGGTGTAACCCCCGGCGGTGAGCTTCAAGCCCAGGCTGATGCGCTTGAGTGAGGCCAGGGTAAGCCCCAGGCGGGGTGGCAGGCCAAGCTCGAGGTCGAGGTTCTTGGGCGGCTCGCCCCAGAAGAACAGGTCACCCGAGATCGGCGCCCGCAGGCCGCGTTTGTTGCTTAGGAAGAGGTTGGCCTGCTTGGGGGCGGCGATGAAGACCAGTTCCCGGCTCACGCCGCTGACCGTGTCTGCAGTGCGCTCAACCAGCCAGCCGTTCTCGAGCCTGGCCTTTTTGATCTCGCTCCGGACCGCCTGCATCGCCCGAGCGCTGGGCTTGGAGATGAAGAAAAAGCCCCCGTCGGGGTAAAGGGCCGCGAAGGCACCTCCTTGGGCCAGGCCCAGCAGGTCGCTGTTGTGACCGAGTTCTTTCTCGAGGTTGCGACGAACCCAGGCCTCGAGGCCGCTCTGCCTCCAGTCCTCGCCGATGCCTTTGAGGTAGGGGCTGTTGCTCAGCTCCCCCACGTAGAACCCAGCGACAGCCCCCGTAGGGGCCAGGGACACCAAGCTTTGGGCCAGAGCGGGGCTGAGCAGCAGTAGGGTAAACAAGGCCCATCGGGCGAGTGATTTCATGAGTCAATTCTAGCCTACTCCGGCGCCGGTGTATGCGTTTTGGGCACTCGGCGGGGGAGGAGGGTTCGGGGTTAGGGGTGAGACTTTTTCCGAAACCCGAGACCCTACCCTCAGTGCGCTTCCGCCTGCCGCTGGCTCACCACCTTCTGGGCGAGATGGGGAGGCACTTCGGCGTAGTGGGAGAACTCCAGGCTGTAGGCCCCGGTGCCCTGGGTCAGGCCGGAGAGGACGCGGCTGTACTCCAGGAGTTCGGCCAGAGGCACTTCGGCCTGCACCACCGCCAGCGCCCCGTCCTGGTCCATGCCCAGCACCCGGCCCCTGCGGCCCTGAAGGTCGGAGATGATGTCGCCCACGCGGTCTTGGGTGACGAAGACCTTGAGGTTGTAGACCGGCTCCAGCAGCACCGGGCTGGCCTGGGCCATCACGTTCTTGAAGGCCAGCGAGGCTGCGATCTGGAAAGCCATGTCCGAAGAGTCTACGTCGTGGTAAGAGCCGTGGTAGACGATGGCCTTGAAGCCGATCACCGGGAAACCGGCCAGCGTGCCCTGTTTGGCCGCCTCCTGGATGCCCATCTCCACCGCTTCCATGTACTTGGTGGGGATCACCCCGCCGGTGATGCGCCACTCGAACTGGTACTCCGGAGCGGGTTCCAGCCGCAGCCATACGTCGCCGTACTGGCCGTGGCCGCCGGTCTGCTTCTTGTGCTTGCCCTGGCCCTCGGCTACCTTGCGGATGGTCTCGCGGTAGGGGATCTTGGGCAGGCGGTACTGCACCTTGACGCCGTAGTCGCCCAGGCGTTCGCGTGCGGTCTCGAGGTGCAACTCGCCGTGCCCCCACAAGAGCATGTCGCCGGTGTCGGGCTGGCGCTCGAACTTTAGGCTGGGGTCTTCCTCCAGCAGTTTGCGCATGGCCTCACCTAGCTTGGCCTCGTCGCCCTTGTTCTCCAACACCACCGCCACCATCACGTTGGGGTCGGGCAGGCGGGCGAAGGGCACCTCGTCCGACTCGGGCTTAGTGCCGTTCCACAGGAGCATGCCCCGGTGCAGGTTCTCGGCCTTGGGCAAAGCCAGGATGGTTCCGGCCTCGGCGACTTCGAGCTCGAGGAGGTCCTTGCCCCGGATGGTGTTGAGGTGTTGCAGGCGTACAACCCCTGCTTCCGATTGCAGGCTGTCACCGGGTTTGAGCGTGCCCCGGTACAGCCGCACGAAGGCCACGTGCCCGATGAAGGGGTCTACCTGCACCTTGAACACCTTAGCCAGCGGGCTGCCTTCCCCAAAGCGCTCGGTGGGGGAGGGCAGGGCCTCGAGGAACAGCTCTAGCAGCAGGTCCAGGCCGATCATCGCCCCCGAGGAACCGATGGCCACGGGGTACACCAGCCCCCGGCGCACGGCCTCGTGGAAAGCTTTGGAGAGTGCTGCCTCCTCGATCTCGCCGCCCTCGAGGTACTTCTCCAACAGCCCTTCGTCAGTCTCGATGATGGCCTCACGGGCTTCGCCCAGGTACTTCTCGACCTGGGCCCGCATGTCCTGGGGCACCTCCATGGGCGTGGCCTTGCCGCCGGTGTAGCGCAGGGCGCGGTTGTGCAGCACGTCCACGATACCCACCCACTGGCCGTTCTCGTACAGTGGCAGGTGGGCCGGGACGATGTGGCCCAGTGTCGAGCGCAAGTCCTCCAGCAGCGCAAAAAAATCGCCACCTTTTTCCAGCTTGGTGACGACCAGCATCCGCGCGAGCCCAAGCCGCTCGGCCACCGTCCAGGCCCTCTCGGTGCCGATCTGCACCCCGCTTTCGGCGGAGACCGCCACCACCGCCGCATCGGCGGCCTCGAGCGCCCCGCGAATCTCGCCCACGAAGTCGGCATAGCCGGGCGCGTCGAGCAGGTAGATCCTGTGCTCTTTGTACTGCAGGGGCAGCACCCCGGTGCGCACCGAGAGGCGGTGGTTCTTCTCCTCCGGGGTGTAATCGCTGGTGGTAGTGCCGTCCTCCACGCGACCCATGCGCTCCTTGGCCCCCGTCGCCACCAGCAATGCCTCGCCGAGGGTGGTTTTACCGCTGCCGCTGTGCCCTACGAGGGCTACGGTCCGGATCATCCTGGCCTCCTTTGTTAGAAGAAAGTATACGCTTTGTGGGTCGAAGGTCGAACGCCAGGATGGGTCTTACGCAAGACGCAAGACGCCTGATGTAGGGGCTGGGGGCGAGCCGGGGGGCTCTCCTTTCCACCACCCTTCACCCGAAGTTGTCACCCCTCCTGTGTTCCCGCTCGCGATCTGCTAGCGGCCCATCGCAGTAGGATTACGTCATGGCAAGAAAGGCCCCGGCCCGTTCCGCATATACGCACGACACCCCCTATTTCACCCCTGAGTTATTCAAGTTCCTGCTCGAGCTGCGCTACAACAACGACCGCGCTTGGTTCCAGGCCAACAAGTCGCGCTACGAGCAGCACGTCAGGGCTCCCTTCCTGCGCTTTATCACCGACTTGGCCCCGCACCTCCAGGCCCTCAACCCCGCCTATACCGCCAGCGAGCGCAGCCTCTTCCGCATCTACCGCGACACCCGCTTCTCCGCCGACAAGAGCCCCTACAAGACCCACGCTGCGGCCCAGTTTCGCCACCTCCTGGCTTCGGGTGACGTGCACGCGCCGGGGTTTTACCTGCACCTCGAGCCCGGTGAGTCGGGCGTGGGTGGGGGGCTGTGGCAGCCCGATCCCGAAAACCTAGCCCGCGTGCGCGCGGCCATCGCCCGGCAGGACTTCCGCTGGCTCGAGGTCCGGCGGGCCGTGCCCCTCTCCGAGGAGGACAAGCTCAAGCGCCCGCCCAAGGGCTTCGAACCCAATCACCCCCTGATCGAAGACCTCAAGCTCAAGAGCTTCGTCACCTGGTTTCCCCTCAGCGACGAGGAGGTGTGCTCGGGCGGCTTCTTAGGGCTGGTGCTCGAGCACCTGACCCAAACCAACCAGCTGGTGAGCTACCTCTGTGAGGTGCTCCAGCTGCCCACGGGACAGGTAGTGAGGGGGTAAGCTGCTGTACGTGCTGCGCGTGGGCCAAGCCGAACTGGAGCGCACCCTGCAACACCTGCGATCCGAGCTGCCCAGGGAGGGCGTGGGGCTGTGGGCGGGCCGAGGGGGGCGGGTAGAGCGGGTTTTGCCCCTCCCCAACGTCCATGAAACACCACAGGCGGCCTACACCGCCGATCCTGGTGCGCTGGTTAGAGGGATTCGCGATCTCGAGCGCGAGGGGCTCGAGCTGCTGGCGATCTACCACTCGCACCCCCACGGACCGGCCAGCCCCAGCTCCAGCGACAGAATGCAGGCTTACTGGCGGGTGCCGTACGTGATCTTCGCCCTAGAATCGGGCGAGGTGCGGGCGTATAACCTCCCTGATGGTGAGGAAGTGAGGCTACATGTGGAGTCGTGAGGAACTCGATCGCTACGCCCGGCACATCGTGCTGCCGGGCGTGGGCGGGGCAGGCCAGGCCAGGCTCAAGCAAAGCTCGGTGCTGGTGGTGGGGGCGGGCGGGCTG
>NZ_QWLA01000159.1 GCF_003574095.1 Calidithermus roseus | reverse complement strand
GGGTGTGTCCCAAAAACAACCCAATAGCCTAGACTGAGGCATGAGCCCACTACAAGAGCGGTTGATGGCGCTGATTGGGGAAGCGGAAGCGAAGGGTAAGGGGATGAAACTGGCCCAGCTGGAGCAGTTGGTGCTGGAGTATGGGGAGGTCATACAGCGAACCCTGCTGCAGGGTCTGGTCACGCAGCAGGAGGCGCAAGGGGAGGGTAAGGGGGTCAAAAAAACTGTCCAGGCTGCCAGAGAACCCTGAGGGGTTGTAAGCGCTATGGGATGAAGGTCGCCAGCCTGTGGGGGCGGGTGGAGGTTCGACGCTACCAGTACCGCTGCGGCTGTGGATACCAGGGGTATGGCTTTGGGGATGACAGCCTGGATGAGAGCGGATACTTTCCGGAGTTGCTGGGGCGACTGCAGGATGCCGCCATGCGGATGTCCTACCGGGAGGCAGCGGGGTGGTTGGGACGGTGGCGGGTCAAGGTGAGCAAGAGCCAGCTGCAGAGGCTGTGCGTGGCCCTGGAAGGGACCCAGCAGGCGCTGGGGAGGGAGCGTTTGGCGCAGCAGGCCCACCAAGCCCTGCCTGGACGCGAGCAGGAACGGGGCAGGCGTTGGTGTATCGAGGTGGATGGCAGCCTGGTGCCTACCCGGGTGGACGGGGGGGTGGAGTGGCGGGAGGTCAAGAGCGCGGTACTGTACCCGATGCGCGCTCCCAGCCAGCGCTACTACGTCAGCGCGTTAGGGTCTGCGGGGGAGTTTGCCCCCCTGGTACACGGTCTGCTGCGCCAAGCCGGGGTACGCCAGGCCGATGGCCTGATCGGGATCAGTGACGGGGCGGTCTGGATTGCCGAGTTGTTGGGGGATCTGGGAGTCAAACGGCATATTCTGGATGTTTACCATGCCAGTACCTACTTCGAGACGCTGCTGCAGGGGCTGGGCTTTCCAGAGGCTCAGCGGGCGCAGCAACGCAGGGCTCTGCTGCGGGGGGAGATCGATCTGCAGCGCTGGCTCAATGGCCATCTCAACGACCCTTCCCTGCTGGGCGCCCTGCCAACGGAAGCACGTAAGGCCCTGCACTTCCTGGAAAAGCAGGCTTTGCTCAACCACACCCACTACCCCCAGTTCAGGCGCGAGGGACTGGAGGTGATCGCTTCGGGCCAGATTGAGGGGGCCAACAAGCATGTGATTCAGGGGCGCCTCAAAATCGCCGGGGCTCGCTGGTCGGTCAGCGGGGCCCACGCCAAGGCCTTTGGCCGCTCCCAGCTATTCTCTCTCCGTCCAATCGTCTCTTTCGACACCGTGCGCCATGTCGCTTTCCCAGCAGCTTAGCCC
>NZ_QWLA01000158.1 GCF_003574095.1 Calidithermus roseus | reverse complement strand
GCTCGAGGGGGCCCGTAATCTGGTGGTCTTCCCCGACCGGCTGCGGCCCGGCAGTTGCCTCACCCTCTACGACCCGGAGGGGCTGCTGCGCCTGACTCGAGAGGGATAGCCGCACCCTGCAGGCCTGGTGATGTCCTCGATCACCCCCTCGGTGGCGGCGTAGCCCCGGGCGACGGCGTAGTTGTACAGGGTCTCCAGCGTCAGCAGGGTGAAGACGGTCCACGCCATCAGGTACAGGGTGATCACGAAGCAGACGGTCGGCGACAGGCCGAAGAAGGTGGTGTCCTGGGATTTCCCCATGAAACCAGCTTAACCCTATCGGGCCGGGGGTGCGGGTCGGGACCGCCAAGGCCCGGTCTGCCCGGCGGCAAGCCCCTGTGGGTTCCGGGACAGAGCAACCTGGGCTGGTAAGCCGTCACCTATCTGCGCGGCCGGGCGGTGGGAATCAGCCGCCCGGCCACACCTTTTGCCTAAAGCGGTGGCGGCAGCGACTGTACTGGCGGTGAGGCTACCAGCCTCCCAGCTCAGGGCCTCTCGGCTTTTTTCCTCAGCGGCCGGCGCTCGGACCAGTATAGCCACAGCCCGATAGCCGCCCACCAGGGCACGTAGCGGATGTTCCGCAGGCTGAGCCGGCGGTCGAGGGTGGAGCGCCGGGGGTCGCGCGGGTCGTAGTACACCGCCACCCGATCTTCATCCAGCCGGGCCGGCCCGAGGCTGTCGTCGATCCTGTCCTTGAAGACGCCGGTATACTCCTGGCCGCCGGCCTCGAAGCGGTAAGTGAGCCTGTAGTAGAAGAGGGCCACGAGGGGCGTGGCGGCGACCCACCACCACCAGAACCCCTGGAAGAAAGCAGGCTTCAGCGCGTCCATCCCGCTCCAGGATACTGGAACGAACCCGTGAAAACGGTGCTCATGCCAACCAACGAATGGGCAGGGCGGGCCGGGGGTCATCCCGGCCCGCCGTCGTGTCTCCTGTGCCTGGACGCTGTGCCCTGCAGCTCACAGCTCGATGAGCGGCGCCAGCCGCAGCAGCTCGAGCGCCTCCTCCCACGGCCGCACGCGGCCGCGGTAGACCACCTCGGGCCCCGTCGCGCCGCAGGGCCACGAAGAGGTGCAGGGCGCGGGTCCCGGTCAGCCGCCCGATGGCGGCGGTCACCTCGGCGAAGCCCGCCCCCAGCAGCAGGTGCTCCTCGAGGGCCAGCCCGTCGCGGCCGCCCTCGCAGGGGTGGGTGACGAACTCCTCGCGCCGCACCCCCACCAGCGCCCGCGCCCTCGACGAGCTCCTCGACCAGGAGGCCCACGTTGAGCGGGTCCGGCCGCAGCAGGGCCTTGAGGGCGGTGAGGACCAGCTGGACCTCGCGCCGCTCGTAGAAGGAGCTGGTGGCCA
>NZ_QWLA01000157.1 GCF_003574095.1 Calidithermus roseus | reverse complement strand
TTGTCACTGGAGAGTTTGATCCTGGCTCAGGGTGAACGCTGGCGGTATGCCTAAGACATGCAAGTCGCACGGACCGGTTTCGGCTGGTCAGTGGCGGACGGGTGAGTAACACGTGGGAGACGTGCCCTCAAGTGGGGGAAAACCAGGGGAAACCCTGGCTAATCCCCCATGTGAACCCCCGCTTGGGCGGGTGTTTAAAGCTTCGGCGCTTGAGGATCGGCCCGCGGTGCATCAGGTAGTTGGTGGGGTAATGGCCCACCAAGCCGACGACGCATAGCTGGTCTGAGAGGACGACCAGCCACAGGAGCACTGAGACACGGGCTCCACTCCTACGGGAGGCAGCAGTTAGGAATCTTCGGCAATGGGCGAAAGCCTGACCGAGCGATACCGCTTGAAGGATGAAGCCCTTCGGGGTGTAAACTTCTGAACTCGGGACGATGATGACGGTACCGAGGTAATAGCACCGGCTAACTCCGTGCCAGCAGCCGCGGTAATACGGAGGGTGCGAGCGTTACCCGGATTTACTGGGCGTAAAGGGCGTGTAGGCGGTCTCTCAAGTCCGATGCTAAAGACTGGGGCTCAACCCCAGGAGTGCGTTGGATACTGGGAGGCTAGACGGTCGGAGGGGGTAGCGGAATTTCCGGAGTAGCGGTGAAATGCGCAGATACCGGAAGGAACGCCAATAGCGAAGGCAGCTACCTGGACGACTTGTGACGCTGAGGCGCGAAAGCGTGGGGAGCAAACCGGATTAGATACCCGGGTAGTCCACGCCCTAAACCATGAGTGCTGGGTGTCCGGCTTCTGCTGGGTGCCGTAGCTAACGCGCTAAGCACTCCGCCTGGGAAGTACGCACGCAAGTGTGAAACTCAAAGGAATTGACGGGGGCCCGCACAAGCGGTGGAGCATGTGGTTTAATTCGAAGCAACGCGAAGAACCTTACCAGGCCTTGACATGCCCGGAACCCCTCTGAAAGGAGGGGGTGCCCGCAAGGGAGCCGGGACACAGGTGCTGCATGGCCGTCGTCAGCTCGTGTCGTGAGATGTTGGGTTAAGTCCCGCAACGAGCGCAACCCCTATCCCTAGTTGCCAGCAGTTCGGCTGGGCACTCTATGGAGACTGCCTGCGAAAGCAGGAGGAAGGCGGGGATGACGTCTGGTCCGCATGGCCCTTACGGCCTGGGCGACACACGTGCTACAATGCCAAGGACAAAGCGCTGCTACCTCGCGAGAGGACGCCAATCGCAAAAACCTTGGCTCAGTTCGGATTGGAGTCTGCAACTCGACTCCATGAAGCCGGAATCGCTAGTAATCGCGAATCAGCCATGTCGCGGTGAATACGTTCCCGGGCCTTGTACACACCGCCCGTCAAGCCATGGAAGTGGGTTCTGCCTGAAGTCGCCGGTAGCCTTGGGCAGGCGCCGAGGGCCGGGCTCATGACTGGGGCTAAGTCGTAACAAGGTAGCTGTACCGGAAGGTGCGGCTGGATCACCTCCTTTCTAAGGAGT
>NZ_QWLA01000156.1 GCF_003574095.1 Calidithermus roseus | reverse complement strand
TGCCCTACGGGCTGCTCTTCCGCCACCGCGGCCTGGCCCACCACTGGGTGCTGGGGCCCCTCAGCCGCCTGCTGTACCTGAGCCCGCTGCTGCTGCCGCTGCGTGGGTGGCTGGGGGGCCTCGAGCCGGCCCTGCTGTGGGGGGCCCTGGCGGGGTACTACGCCTCGCAGTGGCTCCACCTGGCCCTCGACGGCATCCCCCTGCGGCGCCTGTAGCGGGCACCGGGCCCGCCGGCGGTACGGCCAGCGGCCCCTCGAGTACTACCCCTGACCCCCGGCCTTTCCCCTGGCCCCGCTGAGGAGGGGCCTCGTCTTTCGTTTTACGGGCTCGCGGCCTGGAAGCCGTCCTGGACGGCTCTCCTACACGGGATAGGTCCAGGGATGGGTAAGCCGGACCAGGCCCGGGAAAGAGGGGGTGGGGCCGGGGCCGCGAGCAGGGCGTCATCCGTGAAAGAGACATTTCACGGATGACGTGCTACACTGAGGCCACCGTGAAGGAGATCGCCCACCCCGCCTTCCCCTACCCCGGCCTGGGCGGCTGTGCGGTCGAGGCCTACCGGCTGGGGCCGGTGGTGCTGGTGGTCCTGCGGGATCAGGACGACCACGGCGGCCCCTCGGTCACCAACGCCCTAGAGCAAGTCTGCCGCAAGGTGCACCAGGAGCTGCTGGCCCCGAAGGGGCTGGACCGGCCACAGACCTACTGGGTCCACCAAAGCCGGGTGGACGGGACCGCCAGCCTGGTGGAATTCCGCGCCCCCCAAGCCCTCGAGGGCCCCCGCCGACAGCTCCTCCCCCCGGAGGAGTTCGCCCGGATCCTGGAGGGCTTTGAGGCTCCCGATCCCCTCGAGGAGTGGATCCGCGAGGGGGCGCTGCGAGTCGAGGAGTGGGAGGAGATCCGCATCGAGCACGCCCGGAGGAGGCCCAACTAGGGTGGGAACTCGGCCAGGACTCGACCACCCCGAGGGCCTGCTGGCCGCCTACGAGCGCTACCTGCTGCTGGAGAAGGGCCACAGCCCGCGGGGGGTGCGGCGCTACCTCTACGACCTCAGGCTGTGGCTGGCCTTCCTCGAGGCCTCCGGCCTCCCCCCCGGCCCGCCGGCGGTGCGGCGGCTGATGGAGGAGCGCGCCCTGCGGCCCCGCCGGGCCCAGGGGGTGCTGGCCGCCATCCGCGGCTACTACCGCTGGCAGCGGGAGGTGCTGGGCCAGGCGGTGGAGGACCCCACCGCCCCGGTGGCCCGGCCCCGCGCGGGCCGACGGCTGGCCCGCTACCCCTCGCGCGAGGAGATCGCCCGGCTGCTCGAGGCCACGCGCTCCGAGCGGGAGGAGCGGCTCCTGTCCACGCTCATCCGCTTCCTCTACGGCAGCGGCCTGCGCCTGTCGGAGGCGCTGTCGCTGCGGGTGGAGGGGCTGGTGTGGGAGGCCCTGGAACTATACCTCGAACCCCCATTGCCAAACCCTTTGCCCTTGCTGCGCAAGGTGGAGGTAGAGCTTGGGGTCGCTTAGGTGCGCGAAAGGCTGATGCAGGTATTCCGGGAGGCCTG
>NZ_QWLA01000155.1 GCF_003574095.1 Calidithermus roseus | reverse complement strand
GCTCCCTCAGGCGCACGACCTGCCCGATGACCCACACGGCGGGGGATCGAACCTCGACCTCTCCTTGGACCACCTGCCCCAGCGTGGCGATCACCACCCGCTCCTCGGGGGTGGAGCCCTTTTCGATGAAGGCCACCGGCTCATCGGCCCGGCGTCCGAGCCGCAGCAACTCCCCAGCGATGCGCACGCGCTGCTTGACCCCCATCAGCACCACCAGGGTGTCCACCTGAGCGTAGGGGGTGAAGTCGGACAGCCCTCCCCCCTGAGCCTGACCCGTCAGCACCGCGAAGCCCCCCGCCACCCCCCGCAACGTCAGGGGGATGCCGGCCAAGCCGGGCACGGCCAGGGCGGAACTGAGGCCGGGCACCAGCTCCACCTCGAGGCCCTCGGCGGCCAAAAACGCCCACTCCTCTCCCCCCCGGCCATAGACCATGGGGTCCCCCCCTTTGAGCCGCACCACCTTGCGCCCGGAGCGGGCGTGGTGGAGCAGTTGCTGGAAGATGGCCTGCTGCACCGAATCCTGCTCGCCCGCTTCCTTGCCCACGTAGAGGAGCTGGGCCAGAGGGTTGACCCGTTCCAATACCGCGGGGCTGACCAGGCGGTCGTAGAGCACCACCTCGGCTTCTTGCAACACCCGCAGGGCCTTGAGCGTCAGCAACTCGGGGTCGCCCGGTCCTGCCCCCACCAGGTAGACCTTGCCTCTACCTCTACCCCCACCCCTACCGCTGTCCTTCCCCGCACCGCTGCCCTTCACCCAATCCCCCTCATCCCTGGGGTTGGGGTTGGGCTTCACGTAGTTGACGTGCCTGACGTCCCTGACGCAGTTCAGGCGGCTCAGGAAGCCCAGGAAGCTCACACGGTTCAGGCTCACGAGGGCACCTCCAACGCTAAGGCCAACTCGGGGGTCTCCGAGGCCAACGCCAATGCCGATGCCGATGCCAATGCTGGTGCTGATGTTGATGTTGATGCCGATGCGTTGTGCTGGTGGTACAAAGCCGCCAGCAGGATCTCCCGCGCCTCTTCCACTTCCCCCAGGGCCAGCCGTTCCAGCGCGGGGCTGTCGATCATGCGATACCAGGCGGCCTTCCGGGCCTCGAAGTCGTGGGGATAGCTTTGCAGCACCAGCGGTCGAAGCGAGCGCAGCAGTTGGAGGTAGAGGGCGTACTCCGGACCGTACGCCTGGGCCAAGCCCTGCTTGATCCTCACCCCTAAAGCGGGGGCGGCTCCGCTGGTGGAGACCGCGATCACCAACTCGCCCTGCCGGTGCACCGCCGGCAGGATGAAGTCGCAGTGCGCGGGGTCATCGACCGCGTTGAGCCACACCCCCCGCTCGCGGGCTTCCTGGGCGATGAGCGCGTGGAGGGAACGCTCGCGGGGATGGGCGAAGCACAGCGAGAAACCCGCCAGGTCTCCCCGCTGATACCCCCGCCGCAGCCAGCGGAGACGGCCTTCGTGGAGGAGGGGCTCGAGGCCGGGGTGCGCATGGGGGGAGAGCAGGGTCACCTTGGCCCCCACCTCCAGCAGACCCCGCACCTTGGCCTCCGTCTCCCAGCCCCCTCCCACGAACAGCACCTCCCTGCCGGTTAGGTTCAGCATCACGGG
>NZ_QWLA01000154.1 GCF_003574095.1 Calidithermus roseus | reverse complement strand
CTCCCGCCCCAGCCGCGCGGCCAGCTCCAGGCGGCTCCAGGCCAGCCCGAAGAGCCTCAGCCCCCCCTCCAGCCCCGCCTCGACCCGGGGCGCGGCCAGGGTGTCGGGGACTCGCACGCTGGCGGCCTGGCCCCACAGCCGCAGGCGGTCGTCCGGGCCGCCCAGCCGCCAGCCCACCGCGTAGGCGTACTCCCCGGCCCCGGCCCACAGCCCGAAGAGCTCCAGGCCGCCGCGGGCGAACTCCAGCCCGGCGGCGGTGTAGCCCGCCGGGGGGCCGGGGGGCGCTGCGCCCGTGGCGGGGTCGAACCCCCCGCCGGCGGAGTACAGCGCCAGCGCCATCCGATCCCCGTCCCGCTCGGTCGACAGCCGCAGCCGGCCCAGCGCCCGCTCGCCCTCCCCCTCAGGCCCCTCAAAGCCCAGCGCGAAGCCGTAGCCCTGACGCAAGGCCAGCGCGAATTCCAGGGAGAAGCGGGGGGGCTGACGCTCCTCCAGCGCCGCCAGGCGCGCCTCGGCCAGCGCCGCCTGGGCCTGGCGCTCCTTGCCCTCGGCCTCCAGGCGGGCCTCGAGGGCCGCCAGCCGCTCTTGCTGCCCCTTGAGGCGGGCCTCGAGCTCCAGCGCCTGCAGCCCGCGGTCCTCCGGCGCCGACGCCCTTTCGGCCTCGAGGCCCCCTCTCAGCCCGGCCAGCTCGGCCTTGAGGCCCTCGACCTCCCGGCGCAGTGCCGCGAAGCGCTCGGCCTCCAGCGCCCGCGCGCCCTGGGCGGTCTGCTCCAGCCCGGCCAGCCGCCCCTCCAGCGCCGCCAGCCGCTCGAGGGCCAGGCTGGACTGCAGCAGGGCCTGGCTGGCGGTGAGGCTGGCCGCCTCGGCCAGCACGCGCAGGTCTTCCAGGGCCTGAGGATCGAGGGCCTGGCGTGCCTCCAGCGCCGCCAGCCGCTCCAGCAGGGCCTGGGCCTCCTCGCGGCTATAGGCGTTCTCCAGCCGCAGCCCCAGCCCCGCGAGCTCGGCCTGCAGCTCCTGCACCGCCATGAGCAGCGCCTCGAGGTCCTCGCGGGTGAGCGCGCTGGCCTCGAGCTGCTGCAGCAGCCGGTAGATCAGCAGGGCCGCCTCGTAGCGCGTGAGGGTGCCCCCGCCCGCGAAGCGCCCCCGGTCGTCGCCGAGCAGCAGGCCCCGCTCGCTCAGGCGGCGAACGGCCTCGGCGGCCCAGTGGCCGGCCGGCACGTCGCTGAAGGGCAGGGGGGGTGTGGGGGCCTGGGAGCTTTGCGCCAGCGCCAGCGCGGCCATCGGGCCCAGCGCCAGCGTGCGGATCCACCTCGCGGCTCTTCTCATGCGCGCCATTATCTCCTATTCAAGAAAGGCATATCATCAGAGCATGAGAAAGCGAGCGTCCCCCGTCCTGCGCCACGCCCGGGTGGAGCGCGAGCTCTACCGCAGCGAGGGCTTCCGCGTGCTGGAGGTGGACCTGGAGGGGGAGCGGGCACGGCTGGTGGGGGAGCTGGAGGCCTACCCCGAGGGCACCTGGCTGCGCGGGGAGTTCGAGGCCTTCGAGCACCCCCGCCACGGCCGCACCTACCGCGCGCGCCGCCTCGAGGTCGCCCCCCCGCCCCCGCC
>NZ_QWLA01000153.1 GCF_003574095.1 Calidithermus roseus | reverse complement strand
CGCCGGGGCTCGCTGGTCGGTCAGCGGGGCCCACGCCAAGGCCTTTGGCCGCTCCCAGCTATTCTCTCTCCGTCCAATCGTCTCTTTCGACACCGTGCGCCATGTCGCTTTCCCAGCAGCTTAGCCCTTTAGGGTTGATTCGGGGACGCACCCCGCAAGCCCTTGCTCAGAAGCGCGACATGAGCGTTACATTAAGTACCCAGCCTGGAATTGGGCCGACAGGGATGACGGTTGTTCGGTAAGGTGGAACTTGGGTAACAAACCCGTAGGGCCAGTAACGAAGGCTGCCCATGCACTGCTGATCTGGCCCGACTTTTCTACGAAGAGGAGGCGTATGAAACTAGGAGCAAAATTGATTGGTCTGGTGGCTGCCCTCGGCGTTCTGGCAGCGTGCTCGAGCGGTCCTAACCTGAGCAACAATGTGCCGGGCGTGCCCAGCGATTCGCCCACTGGCTTCAGCCAGAGCCAGGCCAGCGCCAAAAAGAGCACCTTGGTTTCGGCAGTCAACCAGATTGCAGTGGGCCTGACCGGCAACATTGGCGGCGCCAGCGCCAACCCTATGGAGGCGGCGGCGGCGCTGGTGGAGAAGGATTACCCCACCGTAGCCAAGCACCTGCGCCAGCTACGGCTCGAGGCGGGCTCGATCCGCGTGCAGGGCACGGCAAGCTGTGCACAAGGCGGCACCAGGACCTCCACCGACGTTGCGGATATCGTGGATAACGACGGCGACGGCATTCCCGTCTACGCGGAGGTTCGCTACAACAACTGCAAAGAGGGAGGCGTAACCGCCAACGGGCTGATCGGGCTTCAGGACAAGAACGACAGCGATCCCCAGAGCGGCTTTACCATTCTTATCGACTTGACCCTCACAGACGGCACCGATACTGTACGATGGGCCCTGGGCATCGATTACTCTCCTGGCGCGGGTGGCACTTACAACGTCCGTTACGGCTACCTGATTCAGGAGAATAGTGACAAGGTCGCCTTCGGCGTGAACATGAATTACACGCCTAAAGTAGACGGAGACAGCGACCCCTACGACGCGGGCTTCGTGGACTTCCAGGGCCGCTTCGTGTACAAGGTGCGTGGCGAGTACTACGTGCTCAATATGTTGGGTGAAGACCTGGAGTATGACTCGCGCTGCACCAGCAGCTTCGTCAGCGGCAAGGCCACCTTCCAGGACAACGCGGGCAACAAGCTGGTGATCCAGTACACCGGCTGCAACAGCTACACCATCACCTACAACGGCAACCCTATCTGAGCGGGGAAAACCGGCAGGGCGGCGGGCACCGGCCCGCCGCCCGCGCATTTCGGGTGCGCTAACCCCCCAAAACCGCGGACCCCACGGCGCTTTGCCTTCGGCGTACGGCGTCTGATAACTCCATGTGAATCCCCGGCGGGAAATTGAGCGTAGTGTTCTTAACACGACCAGGGGCAAATGCAACCTGCGCCCTAGCACTAGAGGTGGCTTCGTGGGGTTGAATGGTCTTTGGTTGTGGCAAAAGGAGAAGGAGGTAGGGCATGGAATCGGGACGTCAGGACCTGTACCGCTACGTCGTCGAGGAATTTGCCGAGGATTACCGCGAAGGCGAACTCGAGCGCCGGGAGTTCCTGCGCCGCATGGTGCTGCTGGGGGGCGGGGTGGGTGG
>NZ_QWLA01000152.1 GCF_003574095.1 Calidithermus roseus | reverse complement strand
CCACCCCATGCCCCTCCACCCCCTTTGCCATTAGGTTGACGCCGTCGGTGGCGTTACCAAATAGCCAGGAGGCATCGGGGGCTAGGGCTCGTGGCTATCGGCTATCGACGTTTAGCCTCCCCTCAGAGCTACGGCGGCGGAACAGGCCGCTCACCCACTCCAGCGCTCGGCTCAGGGGGCCCTTGTGCACGGTGCGTTGGGCCGAGATGGTGGCCTCCTCCGCGCCGATATCGTGGCCCAGGGCTTGCGAGAGGTAGTAGCGGTGGTCGGAGACCCACAGGTAAAGGTCGGCCTCGTTGCGGCCAGGGAAGTCCTCGAGCAGTTTCTGCTCGCGAATCTCCTGCACGGTGGGGGCGTAGAGCTTGTCGTACCAGTCGGCCACGGCCTCTTCCCAGCTCACGTGGCGCTTCTGGTTGAGGCCCATGAAGTACTGATGGGTGCGGATGTGCTCGAGCAGAACGTCGTAACGCCCAGCCTTGGTGAACAGGATTGGCTCGTGGTCGGGGCGAAGCCGGTCGAGCCTGGTCTGCTCGAGGAAGTGGGCGTATTCGCCCTTGAGGATCACGTCCTTGAGGGTGTCTTCGGGGCCCAGGTCCACCGGCACGTCCAGGGCGATCACGTAGGCATCGATGTAGTGCTGGCCCTGGGCCTTGGCCAAAGCGGTGCGGTGGTTGCCGTCCTTGACGAAGTAAGCCTCCCCCACCTGATAGACCTCGATGGGAGGGAACTCGGTGCCCTCGAGCTGGGCTTCACGCAGGCGGGTCCAACGCTCGATGGTGTGGGGCTCCTTGGGCAGGAAGTGCTCGTCAAAATCGCCGTAGCGGTCCACCGAGCCCACGATTTTGTCCACCTCGATGGTGCGCAGGCCCAGGTAATGCTCCCCCTTGGGGCGCAGGCGGCTGATCGCGTCGAAGGGTAAAAGGTCGTTGGGTTGACCCCGCAGGCGGTGCAGGAAATCGTGAAAAAATACGCGCCGAGCCAGAGCCTCAGCCTCGCTGCTGGCCCGTTGCTTGGCGAAATTGTTGGGGTTAACAATTTCCCGCTCCACACGACCAGTGTAGTCGGGCGCGTGAGGGAAGAATGTAAGGGATGGCCTTCGCGCTCTTAGCCGCCCTCACATCTTTGTTTGTATGACTATCCTATGGCTTCACCCCCTCCGCAGTGCAGATCACTTCACAAACTGCTGCTTTTGCTGGTCGTGGCGCTGGCCTCTGGAAGCCTTGCCCAGACCCTCTACATTCCCCTCGACAACCGCCCACCCAACTGGACCCCTTGCACCTGGGGCATGGTGCAATGCCCCCCGGCGGGGTTCTACAAGGGCCGCTCAGGGGTCGGCTTCCTCGACCTCTCCACCTGGCTGATCAACACCCCCGGCCAGCGCCTGGTAGTGAGTCTGGACGCGTTGGCCTACGGCGGGCTGGTGCAGAGCCGCGAAGCCCCTCTGCCCGCCCCCCAAGCCCTGGCGCGGCTGGCGGTGCTGCGGGCCTGGAAGGGCAAGTTTGGCGGCGAGGTGGTGGCTTTTGGGGTCATCCCCCGCCACCCCGACGCCAAATACCGCGAGCGCAACCTCGAGGTCCTGCGCTCATTGGAGGGCTGGGGCCTCGATTACCTCGAGGCCCCCTGGGACGACGCCCTGCCGGGTTCCCCCGCCGTGCAAGAAGCGGCCACCC
>NZ_QWLA01000151.1 GCF_003574095.1 Calidithermus roseus | reverse complement strand
CCCCTAAACCAGCCGAGCCGGTTCCTCCAGACCCTGACTCCATCCCGCCCCTCACGCCTGAGCCGCTGCCCCAGGAGTCCTTGAGTTCGCAGGATCCTGCCGGAAGCCCGTAGCCTGTAAGGACGTGAGGCCGTAGGGGATCAGGCCCCGAATTTCTGCAGCTTGCCTGCATGGGCCAGCATCAAGGGCATCAGGTCGGTGCCGCGCAGGGTGCCCAGGGTGCCCCGGGCGGCCTCGTCCTCCGTGAAACGCTGGGCGGGGTCGTTGCGCAGGTAGGGGCCGTGCAGCAGCACCGGGACCGGGTGCCAGGAGTGGGCCCTGAGCACGCTGGGGGTGGAGTGGTCGCCGGTGATCACCAGCACGTCAGGCTTTAGGGCCAGTAATTCGGGCAGCAGGTGGTCGAAAAGCTCGATCTTGTGCACCTTCTCCTCGAAGTTGCCGTCCTCGCCGGTGGAGTCGGTCTTCTTGAAGTGCAGGTAAAAGAAGTCGTGCTCGGCCCAGTGAGCCTGAAGGGCCTTCACCTTGCCCTCGGGGGCGTCCTCCTCCCCGGCGACCTCGAGCACCCTCATCCCCACCAGGCTGGCCACGCCCTTGTACATGGGGTAGGAGGCCACGCAAGCGGGGTTGAGCTTGTAGATCTGCTGCATCGAGGGGAACCTGGGCCGCTCGGAGATGCCCCGGAAGAGGGCCCCGTTGATGGTGGGCTCGTCCTTGAGCACCTCGCGGATGCGGGCGCTGAGGGCGTTGAGCACGGCGGCGGTGCGGGCGCTGGCCGCGTCGCCGGGGTTGTGGACGTGGGACTCCAGGGGGGGCACGCCGGTTTTCTGGGGGTCGGTGTCGGAGACCTTCTCGCCCAGCTCGGCCCCCGAGAGGATCACCACGAAGCGGTGCTCGCTTTCGGTGTAGAAGCGAACCCTGACCCCATCGATCTCCTGGATGGCGGCCTTGAGCTTGCCCACCACCCGCGCGTTCTCCTCGTTGCTGGGCCGCCCTGCACGGCGGTCGGTGACCAGCCCCGAGGCATCGAGGGTGGCGAAGTTACCGCGCACGCCCACGTCGCCGTCGCGAAACTCGGCCCCGATACCGATGGCCGAGAGCGCCCCCCGGCCCACTTGGTACTGGATGGGGTCGTAGCCGAAGAGCGAGAGGTGGCCGGGACCGGAGCCGGGCGCGATGCCCGGAGCCACAGGGTATTGCAGGCCCAACATGGACTGCTTCGCCAGGGCGTCGAGGTTGGGGGTGCTGGCGGCGGCAAGCTCGGTGGGGCCGCCCAGCTGCTGGGGCAGGCCTCCCACCCCGTCGAGCACGACGAGCAGGATCTTGCTGGGGGTAGGCTGGGAGATCTCCTCGAGGATCGCGAACAGGCTCATGCGGCCCATTCTAACGAGGCGATCAGGAAGCGTGTGTCACGCTTTCACTCGCTACCGGCGGCAGAACGCACGGACCCCGCCGCTTTTAGCTCCCCTGCCGCTGCCACCACTCCTCGGGCAGCAGGCTGTACATGACCATGTCCCAGTGCCAGCCCTTGACCTTCCGGTAGCGCCGCAGCACCCCCTCCCGCACGAAACCCAGCTTCTCGAGCCCCCTCTGGGCCTTGATGTTCTCCACGTGGGTGATGGACTCTATGCGCTGGAGGTTTAAGGAGCCAAAGCCATAGTCCAGGACCAGGCTCTTGGCCTCCCGGTTGACCCCGCTGCTCCAGTAGGGCCGGCCCAGCCAGGTGGCGATCTCGGCGATCTGGTTCTGCCAGTCCACCAGCAGGGCGATCCAGCCCACCGCCTTCCCCCCCACCTCCAC
>NZ_QWLA01000150.1 GCF_003574095.1 Calidithermus roseus | reverse complement strand
ACCGAGCTGTTCCCCAAACGCATTCATGCCACGACCCTCAAAGGCTTCGTGCTCAAGGTCTGGGGGTTCATCTTTGCCCACAACTTCAAGCGTCTGGCTAGCGTTTTGTAGGTAGCAACTTGGGTTAAAGGTAAACCGAGAAAGCGTATCCGGGTGTTGGCGATGGACAGTGAAGCCGCACCCGCGGCCCGGCGATGCCGGTACTCAAAAGCCTTCGACTCTACCCCTCTACGCCGCAGGCTCAGAGCCAAGGGCATTCGCGCCTCTGTCCCTGAGCGCCAGTTCCAAAACCGACGACGACGGGGCCCTAAGCCTAAACTCCACCCCGCCAGCCACAGACGTTATCAGGTCGAACGCCTCCACGCCTGGCTGGACAACTACCGCGCCCTGGCCGTGCGCTACGAGCGCAAAGCCCACATCTCGCCTCGCCGTGGCGAGGCGACGGGGCTTGCTGGTCTTCGCCGCCCTGCTCATCTGCATCCACGTCCTGCTCCACTGGTGAGCCCTATTCTTGGACTACTTGCACATGTAGATCCTCATGGTCGCCGAGAATTATTCACGTGGGCGGCCAACCTAAGCGCAATGAGACTGCCAATGATAAGCGACATCACTATGAAAGCATGACGTGGGATAAAATCTATTGATATTGTCAATTCAGTAACATTCAATAAAAAATGCAGGAGTATGGCGTTCCACACACTACCTGTTCTTAAAATAACCAAAGTCATAAGTAACGCAAACAAAAACCCATTGTATGTACGGATAATCCAGAACAAAAAATTGGTCGGCATTGAATCACTATGAGCAAAAGAAAAAACAAGTGAGTGTATTATATTAGCCACCAACGATGGGGCGGCATAGATCAAACTGGCCCTACCGGCTTCCTCTACAACCGGGGAGATAATTAGGGTTTGGAGAAAACTACCCTTATTTATTGATGCTAGAGCCGCCCCCTCCGCACTCCCTAGAAACAAATCACTAACTATCAATAGTAGCCCCGTCTTAAAAACAAACTTGAGGGATGGAGGACTAGTAAACAACTGCCTAACACTACCTAGACCCATGAACCCCACGAATGCAGCTATGTACCAAAAAAATGCCAACCATTGCTGAGTATGAATCCTGTCATTTGCCCGAGAATTAGCGACCTCATTCAGCAAGCTCATGCACAAAATTAATTCGATGAAAATTAATAAAACAGCCAAAGGGTGCTGACGAAAAACCGTCAGCAAGCCCCTTAGCCGTGCCGTTATCCTTAAGTCCATCATCAAATGTAACGTCTTTTGCCAACAGTCACTTTTTATTACTTGCTGCTCACTCGATCATAGGGATCACCGTAGCGAATTTCCCACCCATCCATAAAAGCCGAGCTGCCATAAATCGAAGTAGGAGCATAACCTTGATAGCTGCCATCCCCCATCGGAAAGCTCCACTCCCTACTTATAGGTCCAAGGTTAACTCCAAACTTGAATTCTGCCGATCCATCGTCTGGATAGCATATTCCTACTTCAAAACCAACGATAATATTGAAGCCGAATTCAAGGCATGTTCCTCCTCCGCCACCATCTATATTCTGCATTCCCTCTTGTGTCAACTCGACAAGTTTCATGCCTACCTCCCTACCAGATTTATTACTCCTGGCATTTGCAATGCCAGCATATTATCTAATCTAAAAGATGTATGCATATTGTTTCGATAACTTATGTCGAAGTATTCGATTACCATGTAATACCAAATCTCATTCAAGGTGACCCCTAAAGTTAGGATAGGGGAATGAGCCGAAGGATTGCCCCAATCGATTGGAGCGAAAGCGTAGAGGAGTTGGAGGAACAGTATAGAAGGGAGAAGCACCTGG
>NZ_QWLA01000015.1 GCF_003574095.1 Calidithermus roseus | reverse complement strand
CGCCGGGGCTCGCTGGTCGGTCAGCGGGGCCCACGCCAAGGCCTTTGGCCGCTCCCAGCTATTCTCTCTCCGTCCAATCGTCTCTTTCGACACCGTGCGCCATGTCGCTTTCCCAGCAGCTTAGCCCTTTAGGGTTGATTCGGGGACGCACCCTTTTGCTACTGACTCATCCGGGCCACAGGCCAAAGATGGTATGATGAAATCCCGTGAAAACATAGCTGTCTGGCCTCGACGCCACTCAGGCGCGTGAGGTGGTTCAGCTTTTGTTTGGAGGAGAGCAGGATGAAATACATATTTGTCACGGGCGGTGTGGTGAGCAGTTTGGGCAAGGGCATCCTGACCTCCTCGCTGGGTGCGATTTTGCGGGCCAGGGGCTACCGGGTCACGGCCATCAAGATCGACCCCTATGTCAACGTGGATGCAGGGACCATGCGGCCCTATGAGCACGGCGAGGTCTTCGTGACGAGCGACGGGGCCGAGACCGACCTCGACATCGGGCACTACGAGCGCTTCCTCAACATCGACCTCAGCCGGGGCAACAACCTGACCACCGGCCAGGTCTACCTCTCGGTGATCCAGAAGGAGCGCCGGGGAGAGTACCTCTCCCAGACGGTTCAGGTGATCCCCCACATCACCGACGAGATCAAGGACCGCATCCGCCGCGTCGCCAAGGAGCAGGAGGCCGACATCGCGGTGGTGGAGGTGGGGGGTACGGTGGGCGACATCGAGAGCCTGCCCTTCCTCGAGGCCATCCGCCAGTTCCAGTTCGACGAGGAAGACGGCGACGTGATGTACATCCACCTTACGCTGGTGCCCTACCTACCCACTTCCGAGGAGTTCAAGACCAAGCCCACCCAGCACTCGGTCTCGGCATTGCGGGGTTTGGGCATCCAGGCGGACGCGGTGGTGCTGCGTTCGGACAAGATGGTGCCCGAGGACGTGCGCAAGAAGGTGGCCCTTTTCACCAACGTGCGCCCGAGCGAGGTATTCACCAGCCCCACCGTGCAGTTTTTATACGAGGTGCCGCTGGTGCTCGAGGAGCAGGGCCTGGGCCGGATCGTGGAGAAGAAGCTGGGCCTGGAGCCCATCCAGCCCAACCTCAGCTTCTGGCAGAGCGCGGTGCGCAAGCTCAAGCAGCCCTCGAGCGAGGTGACGGTGGCCTTCGTGGGCAAGTACGTGAAGATGCCCGACGCCTACCTCTCCATCCTCGAGGGCTTCCGCCACGCGGGGATCGCCAACGATGCCCGCGTGAACGTGAAGTGGGTCAATGCCGAGGAGGTCACCAGCCTCGAGCAGGCCGCCGAGGCCCTGCACGGGGTGGACGGGGTGCTGGTGGGGCCCGGCTTCGGTATCCGGGGCATCGAGGGCAAGATCCTGTGCGCCCGCTATGCCCGCGAGAACCGCATCCCCTACTTCGGCATCTGCCTGGGCCTCCAGGTCGCGGTAATCGAGTTCGCCCGCAACGTGCTGGGGCTGGAAGGGGCCAACTCCACCGAGTTCGACCCCTACACCCCCCACCCCGTCATCGACCTCATGCCCGAACAACTCGAGGTCGAGGGCTTGGGCGGCACCATGCGGCTGGGCAACTGGCCCATGCGCATCCACCCCGAGACCATCCTGCACCGGCTCTACGGCAAGGACTTAGCTTACGAGCGCCACCGCCACCGCTACGAGGTCAACCCCGCCTACGTGCAGAAGCTCATCGAGGGTGGCCTCACCGTCTCGGCGGTCACGCCGGGCATGCACGGGCGCGGCGAGGGCCTGGTCGAGGCCATCGAACTGCCCGACCACCCCTTCTTCATCGGCTTGCAATCCCACCCCGAGCTCTCGAGCCGCCCCATGCGGGTCTCGCCCCCCTTTGGTGGTTTCATCGCGGCAGCGCTCGAGCGCCATCGCCAGTTCAAGGTGCTGGCCGAGCAGCCCGACCCTGCCGCGCCCCGGCTGGCTTGAGGCTGGGTGGGTCGGGCGCGGGTCATATGTTGTACGCAAGACGCAAGACGCCGGACGGACGTCTTACGTCGTACGCATTAGCCCTCGGCCCTAGACCCTCGACGAACTACGAGCCACACGCTACGGGCGGGCTAGCCACGAGCCTTCCGCTGACGGCTTATGCCGCTCGGCTCGAGGTAGCTCGAGCACCAACCCGTTGTACGCGTACATCGCTCCCTCGGGTGCGGGCTTCCTGGCACACCGAGCACTCGCACCACAGCGGGGAACGCCCTGCGAATCGCCGCTGCCGAGGAAGCGCAACCGTGAGGCCATACGCCGCCGAGTTTATCAGGGCGGGGATGGGCTCGCGAACGGCATACGGGGCGCACGCTAAGATACCCCCATGCCCTACACCCCCATCCTGGCCACGCTCGGTTACGTGCTCTCGCCCGATGGCCGCTCGGTGCTGCTGATCCACCGCAACGCTCGCCCCGACGACCCCGCCCTGGGCAAGTACAACGGCCTGGGGGGCAAGCTCGAGCCCCACGAGGACGTGGCCGCCGGGATGCGGCGCGAACTGCGAGAAGAAGCGGGCATCGAGGCTACCAGGCTCATCCTGCGGGGAACCATCTCCTGGCCCGGCTTCGGCAAGCGCGGTGAGGATTGGTTTGGTTTCGTGTTCCTCATCCCCGAGTGGACCGGCACGCCTTTAGCGCGCAACCGCGAGGGGGTGCTCGAGTGGGTCGCGCTCGAGCGCGTGCTGCGAATGGAACTCCCCATGTGGCCGGGCGACCGTCACTTCCTGCCCCTGGTCTTCGACGACGATCCGCGCCCTTTTCACGGGGTGATGCCTTATAGCAACGGGCAGCCGGTGTCGTGGAGTTTTACGCGGTGAGGAGGTCGATGTGGGGAACGCCGGGCGCAGGTCGTATGCAAAACGCAAGACGCAAGACGCGGGTTGCCTTGGCCCCCCTTAGCAGATCACGGGCCACGAGCCTCCCGCTGAGGGCTGATCGCTTACCGCGTCCTCGAGCCGCTTTACTCGCGATAGTGACAGCCCATGCTGCGCTTGTTTTCCCAGGCCGCCATCGCGATGAGGATTGCGGTGCGCACGGCGTTTCGCAGGCCGATAACCCCGTCGCTCAGGCGGTTGTTGCGGTAGAAGCCCTCGATCTCGGTCTCGAGGTGGCGCAACTCCCGCAGGGCGCGCTCGAGGCGGGGGGTGGTGCGCACCAGGCCCACGTAGTTCCACATGATGTGCTTGATCACGCTCATGTCTTGCTGCACCAGGGCGGGGTCGGGGTCGGAGTGGCCTGAGTTCTGCCAGGGGGGAATCCGCTCGGGGTCGAAGAGGGGGCGCTCCTCGAGGTGGCCGCGGATATGGCGGGCGATGCGGTCCCCCCAGACTAAGCCCTCCAGCAGAGAGGTGCTGGCGAGGCGATTGGCCCCGTGCAGGCCCGTGCAGGCCACTTCTCCCACCGCGTAGAGCCCCTGGAGGGTGGTCTGGCCCCAGCCGTCCACCCAGACCCCGCCGCACGAATAATGCGCCCCCGGAACCACAGGCACCAGGTCCTGGGTGATGTCGATGCCGTAGCGCAGGCATTCGGCGTGGATGTTGGGGAAGTGGCTGAGGATCTTCTCTTTAGGGATGTAGCTGCGCAAATCCAGGTACACGTGAGGGAGGTCGTGCTCGAGCATGTAGTGGTAGATGCTGCGGGACACCACGTCGCGTGGGGCGAGATCTTTCCACTGGGGGTCGTAGTGCTGCATGAAGGGCTGCCCACTGGCGTCTACCAGCCGCGCTCCCTCGCCGCGCACGGCTTCGGAGATGAGGAAGGGCGGGGCTCCGGTGAGGTGGAAGGTGGTGGGGTGAAACTGCACGAACTCCATGTTGATCACCCGCGCCCCTGCCCGGTAGGCCATGGCTACCCCGTCGCCCCTGGCCCCCGGCGGGTTGGTGCTGCTGAGGAAGACTTGGCCCAGCCCCCCCGTCGCCAGCACGGTATGGCGGGCGATGCAGCGCTTGATGGCGCGCTCTTTGCGGTCAAAGAGGTAAGCCCCCACGCAGGAGAGTGGCCCATAGACGTCCAGGCGGTTGAGCGAGTGGTGGGCCGGGGTGAGCAGGTCGATGGCGGTGTGGCCTTTGAGCAGGGTGATGCTGGGATGGGCCTCGAGCGCGGCCATGAGCGCGCGGTGGATGGCCAGGCCCGTAGCGTCGGCGGCGTGGAGGATGCGCGGCAACGAATGTCCGCCCTCCAGCGCGAGGGAAAGCTCCCCCGAGGGACTCTGGTCGAAGGGCACCTGCAGCCGCTCGAGCAGCCACTCCTCCACCTTCGCTGGCCCTTCCTCTGCCAGGATGCGCGCGGCCTCGAGGTGGGAGTGCCCCGCCCCCGCCCGCAGGATGTCCTCGATGAGCAACTCGGGCGAATCGCCTGGGCCCTTGTAGATGATCCCACCCTGTGCCCAGGCGGTATTGCTCTCCTCGCCATCGCTCGAGCGGGTCACCACCGTGACGGGTATTCCAGCATCAGCCAGGCTCAAAGCGGTGATGCCGCCCCCGATGCCACTGCCGATGATCAGCACTTCGGTTTGGATGAGCTCCATAAATGCCGCACAATGCCGAACGCTAAAACGCCAAACGCCGATTGTAGGGACCAGCCGGTAGCTCGCCCTTTTGCCTCAGTCCTTCTTCCCGCTGGGCCCGATGGCGATCATGCGCTCGAGGGCCCTGGCGGCCCGTACCCGGATGTCTTCGGGCACCTCGATGACGTGGCGGCCCAGCTTGAGGGCGTTCAAGGTGTCCTCGAGGGTGATCTGGTTCATGTGGGGGCAGCGCACCGTGCACAGGCGCACGAACTCCTTGTCGGGGTAGGCCGCCATCACGTTGTCGCCCATCGAGCACTCGGTCAGGAGCAAGTAGCGTGGGGCATTGGTTCGCTCGACGTAGCGGATCATGGCGGTGGTACTCCCGGCGAAGTCGGAGGCTTCGACCACTTCGGGGCTGCACTCGGGATGGGAGAGGATCACCACGTCGGGGAACATCCGGCGCACGTCCTCGATGTCCTGCACGGTGTATCGTTCGTGGACCTCGCAGCGCCCGTGCCAGCCGATCATCTGGTAAGGCTCGCCCAGCGTGCCCTCGTCGAGGGTTGGGAAGATGATGCGTTTGCCCGTCTCGCGGGCTACGTTGCGGGCGAGGTATTCATCGGGCAAGAAGATGACCGTGTCGCTTTGGAGCGACTCGA
The DNA here is from genome assembly GCF_003574095.1 of Calidithermus roseus. Lineage (GTDB taxonomy): Bacteria > Deinococcota > Deinococci > Deinococcales > Thermaceae > Calidithermus > Calidithermus roseus. Next base: position 48,342 of record NZ_QWLA01000015.1, on the reverse strand, counting down.
CCACCGCCACCGCGTTGCTCGAGGTGCAGCACACGTCGCTCTCGGCCTTCACGTCGGCGTAGGTGTTGACGTAGGTCACCACGGGCACGCCCGGAAAGCGCTCCTTGAGCCGCCGCACGTCCTCGGCGGTGATGCTCGCCGCCAGCGAGCAACCGGCCTTGGTGGAGGGCAGCAGCACGGTCTTGCTGGGGTTGAGGATCTTGGCGGTCTCGGCCATGAACCTCACCCCGCAAAACACGATGATCTCGGCGTTGGTCCTGGCGGCGACGCGGGAGAGCTCGAGTGAGTCGCCCACGTAGTCGGGGATGGTGTGGAAGAGGGCCGGTTCCATGTAGTTGTGGCCCAGAATCACCGCGTTTTTCTCACGCTTGAGCTCGAGGATCTCCTGCGCGATCTCGAACTTGGCCTCGAGCTCGAACTCGGGCACGACGCCCGCGAGCCGGTCCTTGAGCTGGTCGAAGCTGAGGTGGGTCATAGTGTCCCTTCGAGAAGTCGTACGTCCCGCGCCTTGCGTCGTACGCCATAAACCATACCCCTTTCGCGTACGACGTATGACGTAAGACTCACGATTCGAGATCCAGGCTGATGTCCAAAGCCTTGACCGAGTGGGTCAGGGCGCCGATCGAGATGAAGTCCACGCCCGTCTCGGCCACCTGGGCCACGTTGTCGAGGGTGACATTGCCAGAAGCTTCCAACGGGACACGTCCGGCGGTGATCGCCACTGCCTGGCGGAGTTGCTCTAGGTCCATGTTGTCCAGCAGGATGCGAGTTACACCGAGCTCGAGCGCCTCGCGCAGTTCCTCGAGGGTACGCACTTCCACGATGATGGGCCGCCGCTGGGGATCGCCCTCCCGCACCCTCCGCACCGCCTCGCGGATGCTCCCCACTGCGGCGATATGGTTGTCCTTGATCAGCACCTCGTCCCACAGGCCGAAGCGGTGGTTGACCCCCCCGCCGATGCGCACCGCCCACTTGTCCAGCGCCCGCAGGCCCGGGGCGGTCTTGCGGGTGTCGAGGATGCGGGCTTTGGTGTGGGCCACCGCCTGCACGAAGCGGCGGGTCTGGGTGGCGATGCCCGACATGCGCTGCATGAAGTTGAGCGCGGTGCGCTCGCCTGTCAGAAGTGCTCGGCAGGGGCCGCGCACCCTGGCGAAAACCGTGCCCGCCTCGAGCACGCTCCCGTCGGGAAAGAGCACCTCGAGCTCGACGCGGGGGTCGAGCCGGGCGTAAACCTGCTGGGCCACCTCGAGCCCGGCGATCACCCCGGCTTCCTTGGCGAGGAAACGCCCGCTCAACTGGGCCTGGGGAGGGATGGTGCAGAGCGTGGTCACGTCCCCCTCGCCGATGTCCTCCTCGAGCGCCCGCCGGATGGCTTCGGCGATCATGGGCGTGAAGCGGGGGTCTATTGAGTCCGACATATCTGACTTAGAATACCGGAGTAAGTCTTCAGCAAGTTTAGAGAGGTCTTTACTGCATGGCCTCAGGCGAACATGCGCTAAATGGCTTGATGGCCTCTAAGTACGGTGATCACTAGCTGATTAAACTCCTCTGGAGCTTCCAGATTGACCATGTGCCCGGCTCCTCTGATAACTGCTTTCCTGGCGTCAGGTATTCGGGTAGCCAGGTGCTCAGCGACGAGCTGATGCTGTGGAACATCCCATTCGCCTATGATCACAACTGTCTGGGCCTGGATTTCCCCGACCCGGTCGGCGATTTCCTCTATTGGACCGGAGGGGGGGTAGCCGGTCATCCAATGCCAGCCCGAGTAGCCCCGCACGATGTCTTGCAGTAGCTGTGCCGCTTTCGGGTTCCGCAAGGCAGGTTCGAAGAAGGGGTGGGCCAGCCAGAGCGCCCGCGCTGCCTCCACCCCCGCCTCACGGGCTCTGGCGGGGATCGCCGAGAGCAGGGCCGCCGCCTCGGGGAGCGTGGGAAAACCTTTGAGGCTCGAGCCCGCCACGAGCAGGGCATTGGTGCTCTCAGGGTAGTTGAGAGCGAAGTCGAGGGCCACGTTCCCACCCAGCGAGAGCCCGAGGAGGTGGGCTTTGTCGATGTGCAGATGCTCGAGCAGATTCCTCAGGTCTTCGGCGTAGCGGAACGGACGCAGGTCGGGCAGATCTGAACGTCCGTAACCGCGCAGATCCAGGCAGATCACCTGAAAGTACCGGGCAAAGGTCTCGAGTTGTGGCTCCCACATGCGAGCATCGAGGGTATGACCGTGAATCAGCACCAGCGGATCACCCGCGCCCCGGACCTCGTAATAGATGCCATTGTGCTTTCCTGATCGAGCTTTCATCGCCAAAGCCTCCCCTCTACTTGACAAATCCGAAAGGATCTCCCTATTATGTGCATACGTTTGCACAAAGAGAAAGGTGGAGAGATGAACTGGCCTAGGGTTTCCAACGAGGAAATGCACTCGCGCATTGTGCGTTTCGACCACCTCAAGACTCAGGGTGTGCCGCTGATGTTCATCGACAGTATTCTTCCCGGCCATCAGCGAATGAACTATGCCGTGATCGGGGATACCGCCAGCGAAAACGCCGAGTTCAAACCCGCCATCACTGCTCCACACAAGTTCCAGATCGGCATGGGTTTTGCCGAGCCCGGCAATGGCCCAGCCTTCCACACCCACGACTACGTAGAAGCCTTCTTCATCCTTGAGGGCCGCTGGCGCTACTACTGGGGGAATGAGCCGGGCAAGGTCGAGGGGGAAGCCATCCTGAATAAATGGGACTTTATCTCCTTGCCCCCGGGGCTGTACCGGGGGTTTGAGGTAGTGGGAGAGGATATCGGCTGGTTTTTCGCGGTTCTCGACCCCCACGACGTGTTTAATGGCAAAGACCCCTACTGGGATCCCGAGGTCGAGCGAAAAGCCGCTGAGTACGGCTTCAAAGCCGATGCCAGCGGGAAGATGATCAAGCCGGAGAATTACTCTGAACTCAAGGGGCAGATGATGCAGCACCTGATGGGGGTGTTGCGACGCTGGGAGGATAGCCACAGGGGATAGGGCAAAACCATCTGCAGAAAGCTGAAACAGGCCGGGTCAGCCCTGGCTGGGGTTCCACTTTCCTCACCTCAGAAGGGAGTTGCGATTTCGATATGCGCGAAAACCGTGTGCGCACATTATGGGAGCACGACCAGACCGCCGTCTGCGGCTGGCTGCACCTGCCGGACGCTTATAGCGCTGAGGTGATGGCGCGCGCGGGTTGGGACGCGCTCACGATCGATCTGGAGCATGGCCTGATGGACTTTCAGGTAGCCCTCTCGATGCTGCAGGCCATCTCCACGACCGATGTTCTCCCCCTGGCACGGATCCCCTGGAACGAGCCGGGGATTGCCATGCGCTTGCTGGATGCGGGCTGTATGGGGATCATCTGCCCGATGGTGAGCAGCCAGGCCCAGGCCGAGGCGTTCGTGGGGGCTTGCCGCTACCCACCCCTGGGCTACCGCAGCTTTGGTCCTACGCGGGCATTGCTGTACGCCGGGGACGACTATGCCGAACACGCCAATCGGGAGGTGATCACCCTGGCCATGATCGAAACCGAGGCGGGACTGGAGAACCTCGAGGAAATCCTCGCCGTAGCGGGCCTGGACGGGGTCTTCGTGGGGCCAGGCGACCTGAGTCAGAGCCTGGGGGAAGGAGCCCGGTTGGACCGGGAGGATCCTGCGATGCTCGAGCGGCTCGAGCATATCGCGGCTGTAGCTCGGTCCTGTGGCAAAGTCGTGGGCATCTTTGCTCGGACTCCTGAGTATGCCCGGAGGATGAGCGGGATCGGCTATCGCTTCGTGGCCTTGAGCAGCGACGCACGGATGCTGATGACGGCGGCGCGGGCGGCGGTTGACGCCTTCCACGGGACGTCGGATGCTATGACTGCTAAAACCAAAACCAGGGGGTATTAATGGCCGAGCGGCGATCGGTAGACAAGCGCGTGACCTCACACGAGGTGGCCCTCCGGGCCGGGGTTTCACAGAGTACCGTTTCCCGCGCCCTGGCCGGAGATCCCCGGCTTTCCGAGGCCACCCGCCTTCGGGTGCTCGAGATCGCCCGCAGCCTGGGCTACAAGCCCAACGCCATCGCGCGCAGCTTGATCACCAAGCGCACCAACATCGTGGGCCTGGTGGCCAGCAATATGGCCAATCCCTTCTACCCTTTGGTCCTGGAGGCCTTTACCCAACACCTCCATAGCCTGGGTTGGCGGGTGTTGCTCTTCACTGCTGGAAGTCGGGAGGACGTAGACGACCTTCTGCCGGAGGTGCTGGCTTACCAGGTAGATGGCTTGATCATCGTTTCAGCAGCCATGTCCTCGAGGATGGCGCGCGAGTGCGTGGGGCGGGGAACTCCGGTGGTGCTCTTCAACCGCTACGTCCCCGACTCCGGGGCCAGTGCGGTGTCGTGCGATAACCGGGGGGGAGGGCGAAAGGTGGCGGAGGCCTTGCTGAGGGCAGGTTACCGGCGGCTGGCCTACATCGCTGGGCGCGAGGACGCTTCTACCAGCGTCGATCGCGAGCGGGGTTTCGGGGAAGCACTGTTGGAGCATGGGGTCAAGACTTGGCTACGGGAGCCCGGCAACTTCAGCTACGAGGCTGGCTTTAACGCGGCCATGCGCCTGCTACGGCTCGATGAGCCGCCGGAGGCCATCTTCTGCGCCAACGACATCACTGCGATAGGGGCCATCGATGCAGCCCGCAAGCTCAAGGTGCGAGTGCCCGAAGACCTAGCAGTGATCGGCTTCGACGACATACCGGCGGCTAGCTGGGCGGCTTATAACCTCACCACCGTGCGCCAACCAATAGAGCGAATGATCGAGGCTTCGGTGCGGCTGCTGTTGGGGCGTATTGAAGACCCCAGTCTGGCAGCGGTAAACGAGTTTATTCCGGGAGAGCTGGTGCGGCGGGGTTCAGCACGGCTCGATGTAGCACCAAAGGAGGGGTAAGGAGGCGTTATGGGAAAAAGCAAGTGGGTCTGGCTCGGGTTGTTGATGGTGGTGCTGGTGACAGGGGTGGCTTCCGTGACGGCGCAGAGCAGCGTTCCTTATGGGCTCAAGGCGGGTAAGCCATACAATGGCACCAAGCTCAAGTTCCTGATCTGCTGCCTTGCGGCAGGGCAGTTCGCTCAACTCAGCAAGCTCACCGGCGAGGGCGGCGAGTTCCAGCAACTCACCGGCATCTCAGCGGAGTGGGAAAACACGCCCTACGATGCCTTGCAGCAGAAGATCCTGGTCGAGGCCACTACCGGCAGCACTTACGACGTGGTGGCCTGGGTAGATGCCTGGGGTGAGGCCATCAAGCCCCACCTTTTGCCACTCAACGACCGTATCAGGGCCGACAGGATCAACCTCTCGGACTACCCGAACGCCTACATTCGGGCGGCGAGTGATAGTGGGGGGAACATCTATGGCATGCCCTTCAGGGGCCACCCGCTGATCCTGTTTTACCGCAAAGACATCTTGGAAGAACTCAAGTTGCCGGTGCCCAAAAACTGGCAGGAAGTCGTTCAGGTAGCCACGGCCATTCAACAGAAGAAGCCCGAGATGAAGGGAATTGCCATGTATTACCGGGCTAATGCAGGGCAAAACCTGTTCAACTGGGTCAGCCACCTGTGGGGTATCGGTGGGGACATCCTGGATAAAGATAATCGGCCCATCTTCAACAACGAGTTAGGAGTGCAGGCGACGCAGGCTTACATTGATATCTTGCGCAAGCACAAAGTTACTTCCGAAGCGGCCCCGACCTATGCCGAAACCGAGTCCTCCACCGAGATGTTTCAGGGACGGGCGGCGATGTGGGTTGGCTGGTGGTGGTACTGGGCCCGCTTCTCGGACCCCAAGACCGTCGTTCCGGAGGTGATGGGTAAGGTGGGCTTCGCGCCTGCGCCAGGATGGGGTAATAACCCTCCCCAAACCTACGCCCTGGTCTGGCCTATTGGTATCTTCAAGAATTCTAAGAAAGCCGACGCGGCCTGGGAGTTCATCAAGTACGTCAGCCATACCGACGTGCAGAAGAAAGTAGCCTCCAACCGCAGTGACCTCTCCGTGGCCGACAACACCATCGTGACCTTCTCGGGGATGCTCGATCCCAAGGTCAACGAGGCTAACGGGGGGATTCCCCGTGTAGGAGCCCAGGTGCTGCGTACCGCCCGCACCTTGCCGTTGGTGCGTACCTGGGCCGAGATACAGAGCGTGCTCGAGGTGGGCATCAACGAGATGGCCCGTGGGGCTGACGTGCGTCAGACCCTCAACCGCATGGCCCGAGACGTGGATGCCATCCAGCGGCGGGCAGGCTACTACAGGTGAGCCTGGACGGGGGTAGGGCTGCCCTACCCCCGTCCCCATTTTGTTCTGTTCAAACCCCATTTGCTCTCCCGCCAGGCTCAGCTACCGAGGGTGAAGTTATGGCTATAGTGCAAAAATCCTCCAACAGCTTGGCCGAGGAAGCCAATAAGCCTACCCGTAATCCGCTCAGATGGGTGCTGCTGCTCCCTGCCCTGCTGGTAATCGCAGTGACAGTGATCTACCCGCTGCTGTCGTCTTTCGTCACTTCCTTCCGTGAGTGGCGGCTGATCTACTCACCCCGCCCCGGTGGTTTCGTGGGGTTGGAAAACTACGTGCGCGCTTTTAGCGACGCGGGCTTCCTCAACAGCCTGCAGGTCAGCGCTCTCTACGTGCTGCTTTCGGTTTCACTGTCGCTGATGCTGGGTTTGGCTATCGCACTGCTCCTTTCTAAGCCAACTCGGTTAAACATCTTTGTTCGAGCGCTGCTGATCTTCCCTTTCGCCGTAGCTCCGATCCTCAAAGGCTTTAGCTGGCGCTTCATGCTCAATCCCGAGTACGGGGTTTACGCTCAGATGATCGGGGCGGTGATCCCGCCTCTCAAGGATTATTTGTGGCTTGGTAACGAGTTTTCCGCCTTGCTGTCGATCGCGATGTCGGAGGTGTGGGGTTGGGCACCCCTGTTTGCCCTGATGTTCATCGGGGCACTGGGCTCGATCCCCAGCGAGCTCACTGAGGCAGCCAGGGTGGATGGGGCCACCGGGTGGCAGATTTTCTGGAAGATCACCTTACCACTGCTGGCTCCGGTGATCTACATTGTGGCCCTGCTCAAGATCATCTCCTCGCTCAAGATGTTCGACCAGGTCGTGATCATGACTGGTGGTGGCCCCGGCGACTCCACTCAAACCCTCTACTACTACGTCTACCAGATCGCCTTCCGCAACCTGGACATGGGCTACGCCTCGGCGGTGTCCTGGATCCTGGTGCTGGTGATGGGGCTCTTCGCCTTCTTGTACGTGCGAACGCTGCTTGGGGGGAGGCACTGATGCAAAACCCAGCACTCAGAAAACGGCTGGGGCAGGGGGCAGAAGTCCTGGCTACGCTGGCGGTGATCTTCTTTGTGCTGTTCCCGCTGGCGTGGATCGCCCTGGCCTCGCTTAAGAACGAGGTGGATGTGTACTCCACTCGGCTGTTCTTCCAGCCGACCCTGGACAACTTTCGGGCGATCTTTTCCCATCCCGTGAACTTAGGCCCCAAGGTCTGGGTGAGCGCGCTGGTATCGTTTACCACCGTAGCCATTGCCATTCCGCTAGCAGCGGCTGCAGCCTATGTGATCTCGAGGCATCGCTTCCGGGGTCGGGACTTGGTGTTCGTGGCGATTTTGGCCACTCAGTTCGTTCCGGCAGTGGTGGTGGCGATTCCCTTCTTCGCCCTCTTCAGAAGCGCTGGCCTGATTGATACTCCCTGGGCCCTGGTGATCGTCTACCTTTCCTTCACCCTGCCTTACGCCATATGGATGCTGCGCGGCTTTTTCGACGCGTTGCCTGTGGAGATCGAGGAAGCCGCTTACATAGACGGTTGCAACGAACTGCAAACCCTGCGTTACGTGACCGTGCCGCTGGTGATGCCGGGCATCCTGGTCTCGGCGGTGTTCGCCTTCATCTCTGCGTGGAACGAGTTCTTCTTTGCCTTGATCCTGACCCGATCGGATTCCGTGACCCTGCCGGTGGGCATCCAGACGATCACGGGGGTGCGCGGCCCCATGTGGGAACAACTCGCCGCTGGCGGGATGATCGTGATGGTGCCCATCCTGGTGATGTCGCTCTTTATCCGCCGCTACTTCGTTCAGGGGATTACCGTAGGAGCGCTCAAGTGATGGTGCAGGAGGGGTCCCCATGCCAACCAAGCCTAGGGCGTAGTCATGAAGCAGACCAAGTCTCGCAAGCAAGGCAAGCTAAAGGCCACCCTCGTAGCTAAGGACCAAGCCCTCGAGTCCGATGAGCCCAGGAGGAAAACCGTGAGCGAGGAGATACAACAACCCACCCTGCCCGTTTTCGACTTTGCCGACCGACCCGATATCGGAGACTTCATGGCCGCTGCCAACACCGGGCGCAGGCAGCCTCTGGCCGGCTATGATGCCGACTACACCGACATCGTCGATTACATCGTGCGCTGTACCCACAAGATCTGGGAGGAGAGGGGTGTGGGCCTGATCTACACCCACTACGCTCACAACGCTGTCGTGCATACCTCCAGTGGGGTGATGTATGGCCGGGAAGCCATGGTGGCTAATACCCTCCAGCGCCAAGCTGCCTATGCCGACCTTCGGGTTTACGCCGACGACGTAATCTGGAGCGGCAATGAGCGGGATGGTTTCTATACCTCGCACCGGGCTTCGTTCATAGGAACCAATACCGGTTATACCGAATATGGCCCACCGACAGGCCGCAAAATCTGGCGTTGGGGCATTGCCGACTGCTTCAGCATCGAGAACAAGATCGTCGAGGAGTGGATCGTCCACGACGGTATGGCTGTGGTTCGCCAGATGGGCTACGACCCGCTCGAGCTGGCGCACCGCTCGGTGCTGCCTAGGCTGCCCTATACGCACGGTGAAATAGACCGGATGCCGACGGGTCAGCAGGCTCCCGAATTCCACGATGTCCCTTCCTGGGAGGGCGACCCACAGGGTTTCGTGCGGGCCATCCTGCAAAACACCTGGAACGCCCGGCTGGTGAACATGATCCGTGCCCACTATACCCCAGGTCACGTAGCCTTCGTTCCTGGGGGCCGCAAACTCTACGGCTACGGCGACTACGAGAACTTCGTAATCACCCTGCTGGCTTCGTTCCCCGACCTGGCCCTGACCGTTGACCACCAGTGCCATCTGGGTGATGAGCGACGCGGTTACCGGGTGGCGACCCGCTTCACGCTCCAAGGAACCCACGAGGGCTATGGCCCTTATGGTGCCCCCACGGGGCGGCGCATCTTCCTCATCGGCATGAGCCACCACGTCATCAAGAATGGCCGGATCGTGCAGGAGTGGACGGTCTTCGACGAGTTTGCTCTCTTGAAGCAACTGTACGCTCGTAAAGGAGGTAAAGGTGCCGTCTGAGCAAGAAGAACGTGCCACCCTCGCGGTAGATCAGCGAGACATCGGGTATTTCATGGCCCAAGCCGGCAGCGGGCGCAGGCAGAGCCTCGAGGGCTTCGACCCTGACTACACCGACATCGTCGATTACATCGTGCGCTGTACCCACAAGATCTGGGAGGAGAAGGCCATTGGCCTGATCTACACCCACTATGCTCACAACGCCATCGTGCACTCTTCCCACGGGGTCGTCTATGGTTGTGAGGCAGTGGTGAGAAATACTCTGCAAAGTCAGGCTATGACCGCCGACCTTCGGGCCTACGCCGACGACGTAATCTGGAGCGGCAATGAGCGGGATGGTTTCTATACCTCGCACCGGGTTTTTGATACCAGTACCCATACGGGTTACAGCGAGTTTGGCCCGCCTACCGGCCGCAAGTTTCAGCGCTGGGTCATTGCCGACTGCTTCAGCATCGAGAACAAGATCGTCGAGGAGTGGCTGGCCTACGACGCGACAGCCGGGCTGCGGCAGATGGGCTATGACCCCCTCGAGGTGGCCCACAAGGCGGTACTGGATGAGTCTTCGTACACTCGCGGCGAGATAGACCGTCTCCCCACCGGCCAACAAGCGCCGGAGTTCTTGAGCATACCTGAGCCCGACGATCCCCAAGGGTTCATCAAAGCCGTGCTTCACAACCTGTGGAACGCCCGGCTGGTGAACATGATCCGTGCCCACTATACCCCAGGTCACGTAGCCTTCGTTCCTGGGGGCCGCAAACTCTACGGCTACGGCGATTACGAGAACTTCGTAATCACCCTGCTGGCTTCGTTCCCCGACCTGGCCCTGACCGTTGACCACCAGTGCCATCTGGGTGATGAGCGACGCGGTTACCGGGTGGCGACCCGCTTCACGCTCCAAGGAACCCACGAGGGCTATGGCCCTTATGGTGCCCCCACGGGGCGGCGCATCTTCCTCATCGGCATGAGCCACCACGTCATCAAGAATGGCCGGATCGTGCAGGAGTGGACGGTCTTCGACGAGTTTGCTCTCTTGAAGCAACTCTATGCTCGTAAAGGAGGTAAAGGTGCCGTCTGAGCAAGAAGAACGTGCCACCCTCGCGGTAGATCAGCGAGACATCGGGTATTTCATGGCCCAAGCCGGCAGCGGGCGCAGGCAGAGCCTCGAGGGCTTCGACCCTGACTACACCGACATCGTCGATTACATCGTGCGCTGTACCCACAAGATCTGGGAGGAGAAGGCCATTGGCCTGATCTACACCCACTATGCCCACAACACGCCCGTTCACCTCACCGACGCTGAGTACTATGGACGCGACCAGGTAGTGGAAAATACCGTGCGCACCCTGGCCGCCTTCCCCGACCTGCGGCTCTTTGGCGACGAGGTGATTTGGAGTGGTAACGACCAGGAGGGCTTTCACAGTTCTCACCGGGTGACCTGGAGTGCTCACAACCTAGGTCACAGCCTCTACGGCCCGCCCACCGGGCGGCGGGTGCAGCGTCGGGAAATCGCCCACTGCTTCGTGCGGCACAACCGCATCCTCGAGGAGTGGATCGTCCGCGACGAGACCGCCCTCATCCGCCAACTCGGGTTCGACGAGGTTGAGTTGGCCAAGGCCATGGCCCAGGAAGAAGCCGCCAGGGGAATTCAACTCTACGCCAGCGGTCTGGGCGAGGTTCCCCGCCTGAGCGGCCAGGTTCACCCCCCGCTTCACCTCGAGGGTGACCCACACAACCCACAAGAGTTGCCTGGCCTGCTCTACGGCCTGGTCTGGAACGCGCGGATGCTCAATTACCTCAAGGACTACTACGCTCCCGGCGCGGTGATCTGGGTACCCGGCAATCGCCGCCTCGAGGGTCATGGCAACATCACCCGCTATGTTTTGCAGTTGCTATCAGCTTTCCCGGACGCAGCCATGAGCCTCGACCACGTAGCCTGGGTGGGCAGCGAGGCCGCGGGGTATAAGATCGCCGCCCGCTGGAGTTTCCAGGGGACCCATCGGGGGCCAGGCCACTACGGTCCACCTACCGGCAAGCGGGTCAGGGTGATGGGCATCAGTCACCTCGAGGTGCAGGGTGGTCAGATCCAGCGCGAGTACATAGTCTTCGACGAATTCGCCCTCTTGAAGCAAATCCACTGGCCCTGGTGAGCAAGACCTGTGACCCGGACTCGAGCCATGTATAACCATCCGACCAGGGAGCCCTCATGACCATTGACCTCTCAGGCCAGACTGCTCTGGTCACCGGAGCCAGCCGGGGGATTGGGAAGGCCATCGCGATTGGCCTCTCCCAGGCCGGAGCCAGGGTGGTGCTCATGAGCCGGGATCGAAGCGCCTTGGAAGCTCTGGCTGCTGAGCTGATCGCTGGCGGCGGCCTGGCAGACGTTGCCCCGTGTGACGTGGGTGACATTGAGGCCGTAGCTCAGGCTGTCGCAGCCCTGCCCAGGCTGGACATCCTGGTCAACAATGCCGGGACCAACATCCCCGAGCCATTTACCGAGGTCAGCGAGGCCCACTTCGATCAGATCATGAACCTCAACCTGCGGGCGGCGTTTTTTGTGACCCAGGCGGCAGTCAGGAAGATGTTGAAAGGAGGAAGAGGGGGCGTGATTGTCAATGTAACTTCACAGATGGGCCACGTGGGAGCGGCGAACCGCACCGTGTACTGTGCGAGCAAGCACGCCCTGGAAGGTTTTACCAAGGCCTTGGCGGTCGAGCTGGCTCCCCAAGGCATACGGGTCAACAGCGTAGCCCCTACCTTTATCGAAACCGACCTCACCCGCCCTATGCTGACCGAAGCCCAGTTCAAGCACTCGGTCATCGCCAAGATCCCACTTGGACACCTCGGCCAGCCCCAGGACGTGGCGAGCGCGGTGGTTTTCCTGGCCTCCCCTCAGGCCGCCCTCATCACCGGGGCCAGCCTGCTGGTAGACGGGGGATGGACGGCGCAGTGATCGGTGATGTTCATAGCCCATAGCTGCAAGCGGGTTTTGGTCATAGCCGTGTAGCCAATCTACCCGCGCGACCGAAAGGAGAGAAATGGAATACTTCAAGAAGGCCCTTCCTCAATCCCCCTCCGTCACCCAGGAGATACGCGATACGGTTTCCCGGATTATCTCTGATGTAGAGCGTGAGGGGATCACCGCTGTGCGCCGCTATAGCGAGATGTTCGACGGGTGGAACCCGCCTTCCTTTCGCCTTTCACAACACGAAATCGAAGAAGGCCTGAGAGTGGTGGATACCGGCATTGCCCGTGCGATAGACTTCGCCATCGAGCAAGTCAGCAAGTTTGCCCGGCTACAGCTGGCTACGCTCACCGAATTCGAGGCTGAGACCCTGCCCGGCGTGACCCTTGGGCAAAAACAGATCCCGGTGAATGCGGTGGGATCCTACATTCCGGGTGGGCGCTACCCCCTCATGGCCTCGGCAGTGATGACGGTTGGGGTGCCCAAAGTGGCCGGGGTCAAGCGGGTAGTGGCCACTGCTCCAGTCCAGAGGGGCACCAATCGCATCAACCCCGCTCAGCTCTACGCGATGGTGAAAAGCGGAGCCGACGAAATTTTCTCCATCGGAGGAGCACAGGCCCTGGCGGCGATGGCGTTCGGTATCGAAGACAGCCCGCCTCTCGAGCCCGTGGACATGATCGTAGGGGCGGGCAATGCCTACGTGGCCGAGGCCAAGCGGCAACTCTTTGGTGTGGTGGGGATTGACCTGCTGGCTGGTCCCACCGAGGTTTGCATCCTGGCTGACGAAACTGCCAGCCCTGAGGTGGTGGCTGCCGACTTACTGGCTCAGGCTGAGCATGGAACCAACTCTCAATCGATATTGGTGACTACCTCCAGGGCCCTGGCCGAGGCTACGGCGAGGGAGATAGACCGCCAGCTCCAGACCTTACCCACAGCGGCGGTGGCGGGGCAGGCCTGGCATGAGCTGGGCGAGATCATTTTGGTGGAATCGGATGAAGAGATGGTGCGGGTCTCCGATCAGATCGCCTCAGAACACCTCGAGGTGCAGACCCGTGATCCTGAGTGGTTCTTGGCCCGCTTAACCAATTACGGCTCGCTGTTTTTGGGCCACAATGCCACCGTGGTGTATGGTGACAAGGGCATCGGGACCAACCACGTGCTGCCCACAAACCGCGCTGCTCGCTATACGGGCGGGCTGTGGGTGGGCAAGTTCATCAAGACCGTGACCTGGCAGAAGGTTACGGATGCGGCTAACCGCTTGGTGGCCCCGCCCATAGTGACCATGGCTGATGCCGAAGGCATGGCCGGGCACGCTGCTTCGGCGCGGTTGCGCCTAGTGAGAGACTGAATGCGGATGAGGGCAAGGTTTGAGCAGGTCTTTGTGGTACGTAGATAGCGAGGAGACTTGGTGATTAGGGTCGAGGTTACAAGGTTGTAGGAGGAGAGCATGAAAAGGGAATGGATGTTGGCGATAGGGGCAGTGCTGGTCTTGGCTGTGCCCATGGCCTCAGCCCAGGAGTGCAAGCTGCCTGCTCAGGGTAGTCCGGCTATCCTCAACCTGGTTAGTTTTCGCTTTCCCATGATGGAGTTCTATGCAAAGGCCATCGAGGCCTGTGCGGGAGGCAATATCCGGGTCAACACCACTTTTCTGCAGGCTGATGCCTTTCAGGCTCAAGTAGGTACAGCCTTAGCCGCTCGAGGTAACTCCCCTTACCAGATCATCTGGTCGAACCCCAACTTTGTCACTCAGTGGGGCAGTAAGGGGTGGCTTCTGCCCCTCAATCTGCTAATTGCCAAATACGGCAAGCAGTATGGCCTCGATGATATCCCCAATCAACTCTGGAACAATGGCACCATCAGCGGTCGTCGCTATGGCATCCCAGTAAATTTCAACACCCAGATCGTGTTCTACCGCAAGGACATTTTCGACGAACTGAGGCTCAAGCCACCGACAACCTTTGATGAATTCCTGGATGTCTTGAAAAAGCTGGATGCTGCCAAGAAGACCCGTTTCCCCTCGGCCATCGCTTTCGGTGGAACCCAGATGGCGGGTGAGTTCCACAGCAACCTGATGGCTTTTGGGGGGCGTTGGTTTGATGAGCAGGGACGGCCTGCCTTCAACGACGAAGCCGGTCTTAAGGCAGCGCAGGCTATTCGGGACTGGCTCCAATTCATGCCCCCCGATGTCCTTTCTTACACCAACGATAACGTGATGGTGGCCTTGCAGCAGGGGGACATCGCTATCTCAAAAATCTGGCTGACACGGGCAGCTCCTATGGAGGATCCAAATGTAAGCCGGGTGGTAGGAAAAATCGCCTACGCACCGGCCTTCCGAGCTACGCCCAATGGCCCCGTCGCTGCTACTGCTGAGGGGGACATGTACTCGATTCCGGCTAATACCTCCAATCCTGAACTGGCCTTCCTGGCCATCATGGAGGCTATCAAGCCGAGCAATCAGCTGCTGGCAGCCCGCTTCGGGATGGTCAGCCGGGCCAGCATCGCCAATAACCCCGAGTTAGTCAAGGTCAATCCAGCTTGGCCCGCGGCCTTGCAGAACGCCCGTAACGCTGCTTCTCTGCGACCTTTTGTACCTTATATGGGCATTGCCAACAATGTCGTTTCGCGTACCTTGAATCAAGCTCTGGCCACCAAGAGCGATCTCAAGGCCGCCCTGGACGCTGCAGCCAAGGCAGTGCAGGATGAGATGAGGGCGCAGGGGTTCTTGAGGTAGCCGTGTAGCCCGGTGGCCGATGGCCGAAGATATGCATACTCAGCCATCGGCCACCCCTAGCCGACCAAGGAGCTGGATTATCAGGAACATGTCTATAAGGCGGTGGGAGCAGGCAATTCTTGGAAGTGAGGCCTGGCAATCTCGAAGAGGGGGGGCGTATGAAGCCTCGAGAATTCTGGCCTTTTGTGCTGCCCAGTGTGTTGGTGATGTCGGCCCTAATGGTGTTTCCGCTGCTATTCACGGTCTACCTTAGTTTTCACAATTTCACCCTGGGTGAATCCCCTCGCTTTGTGGGCTGGCTCAACTACGCTCGTACCCTGGCCGATGAGCGCTTTTGGAGTGCCCTGGGCTTCACCTTGCTGTACACCGTCTGTGTTATTCCTGCACAGATTCTGCTGGGTTCCGTTCTGGCTTTACTGCTTAACGAGGTGTTGCATCTCAAGCGATTGCTGATCAGTGGCTACCTCTTGCCCTTCATCGTCACCCCGGTGGTGGGTACTTTGGTGGTGGGTTGGATGTTTCGCGATCGGGGGTTTAACTCCTACCTGCTTTCGTTGTTGGGCATCCACATCCAGTGGTTCTCCGACCCCATGGCTGCTAAAGCCCTAATCATTCTTTATGGCATCTGGAGCACTGTCCCGTTTGCCCTGATTGTACTTTACGCAGCTCTGCAGGCCATGCCCTCCGAGCCCCTCGAGGCCGCCATTGTAGACGGCGCGACCTGGCTTCAGCGGGTCTGGTACGTGGTGGTGCCTTTCCTTCGCCCGGTCCTTCTCTTCATTGCCATGATCGGCACCATGGATGCGTTCAGGTTGTTCGACAGCGTGGCGGTCATGACCAAGGGGGGGCCGGGTACGGCGACAGAGACGGTCATGTATTACACCTACGGAGTTTCTTTTGTGGAGTTGCTCTTGGGTCGGGGTAGTTCGATCGTGGTGCTGAGCGTGCTAATTATTCTTGTTATTCTTGCTCCGCTTTTGTACCGCACCTATAGGGATATTGTGGGGAGTCGTTGATGATTCGCGCTGCTACCTCCCACCACCCCGGCCTTTCCGGCCATAGTCAGCGCGCTTTGTTTTTAGGGCTGGCTTATGGGGTTTTATTGGTCTGGCTCATTTTGGCTATCCTGCCTTTTATCTGGACTTTTCTGACCTCTATCAAGCGCCCGGTGGATGCTTTTGCCTATCCCCCAGTGTGGGTTTTTCAACCCACACTGATGGCCTATCAACAGCTCTGGCTAGAGGAGGGTTTTAGCAAATACCTCATCAACAGTGCAATCGTTTCGGTGGGAACGGTAACAATTTCCATTTCCATCGGTTGCCTGGCCGGATATGCGCTGAGTCGCTACCGTGGGGTGAGTGGTTTTTGGATCCTGTTTGCTGCCTTCGTGTTTCGCGCCCTGCCCCGCATGACCTTCCTATTGCCCTTTTTTTACATCGCCCAGCTCACTGGAACGCACGACACCCACTTGTTGCTTATCCTAATCCTGGTCGCCATCAACCAGCCCTTCACCATCTGGATGCTGCGCAGCTTCTTCGCTGAGATTCCTGAATCACTAGAGGAGAGCGCCATGATAGATGGCTGCAACCGCTTCCAGGCCTTCTGGTACGTGATCGTGCCCATCACGGCGCCAGGCATTGTAACAGCCTCGATTTTCTCCTTGTTGCTGGCTTACAACGAGTTTTTGATCCCGCTTGTGCTGACCGCGACGCGCGCCACGCCACTACCGGTGGCTATCTCCCAGTTTGGGGCTGAGGACATTCGTTACTGGTCCATTTCGGCAGCCGGGGCAGTCTCGATTGCTCTACCGATTGTGCTGGTCATTCTTTTTCTCCAACGCTACCTGATCCGGGGTTTGACCGCTGGCGCAGTAAAGGGGTGAGTGGTATGGGAAAAGCTGCTTTGGAACTGGTGGAAAAAATGGTAGAAGCCCTCAATAACCATGTGATTGAAGGCCAGGAGGAATTCTGGTCGGAAGACATGATCTGGCGTGGCCCAGCTGGAATCGGCACCCTGTATGGCCTTAAGGCTTTTCAAGACGGGCAGCAGCGGCCTTTCCTCCACGCCTTTCCTGACAAAAAAGCAGTAGATGAGGTGCGCTTTGGTTGCGGGCAATACGCTGCTTCTACGGGAGTAGTTGAAGCGACCCACCTAGGGGAGTGGTTGGGAATTCCTCCTACGGGTAAGGCAGTTAGGGTGCGCTACATGGATATCTGGCGCTCGGAGGGCGACAAGCTGGTGGAGAACTGGGTCCTAATCGATCTAATTGACTTTATGCAGCAGATTGGAATCGACCCGCTCGAGATCATTCGTGAGCGGTTGCGGCAGATTAAGGGCCAAGGATCGAGTGATAAGGGGTAAGTCCATGATCTCCAAGCTCTCCACAACCCGTGTACACGAGCTGATTGATCGGCGAGAAACTCAGAGCCTCGAGGCTGTCCGCGACTACATCCGCCAGCCCTCGTTTTCTGACACTGGGGAGGGGATGCTCGAGTGTGCCCAGTACACCCGTGAACTGCTGGCGCAAATTGCCCCGGACGCCGCCGTGGTTGAGACTGCTGGCTGGCCAGTGGTGTTTGGCAGCGTAAGGGCTAAGAATCCTGATGCCCCCACGCTGATCATCTATGGCCTCTACGATGTGACCCCGACCCTGCCTGAGGAGTGGACGGTCGATCCCCTAGGCGCGCACATCGTGGATGCTGCCGACTTGGGAATTCTGCCCTTGGGCAAGGTGTTGGTGGGGCGGGGAGTTAACAACCACAAGGGCCCGGTGCTTTCTACTATCCTTGCAATCAAGGCTCTGCTGGATGCTACTGGTGACGTTCCGGCCAACCTGCTTTACGTGATCGAGGGCGAAGAGGAAATCGGCAGCCCCAGCCTGGCTGGGTTCGTGAAGCAATACCGATCCGTTTTAGCCAAGGCCCAAGGGGTTTGGTTGCCCTGTATGCAGCAGAATGCTGCCGGAACCATGACCCTGCGACGAGCCTACAAAGGTTTATTGCTGACCGAACTCGAGTGCAAGGGAGGTGAGTGGGGGGGGACCCGTGACGGACGGCATGTTTGGGCAGGGCATTCGGCCTGGATAGATGCTCCCATGATGAAGTTGATCAAAGCGCTTTCTACCCTCTATGACGACCATCAACGGCTGACCCTAGATGGAATCGAGGAACGTTTGGAACTGCCCGCAGCTGCGGATGACCCGGAGGTTCAAGCACTTCAGGCAGCCTTTGATGCTAACCCCGAGTGGGAGCGCAACATGCTCACCAACTTGAATGTCACTCGGATGGAGGGAGGTAGGCCCCTGTCTGAGCACCTGCCCTACTATATGCTCGGGGCAACCATCAACATCCAGGGCATAACCGGAGGCTACCAAGGCCCGAGCTTTTACACCAACATGCCCGGACGGGCCAGCGCCAAGGTAGATATTCGTTTTCCGCCCGGCATAGAACCTCAGAATATGGTTGAGCTGGTCGAAGCTCATCTGCGGCGGCGTGGCCACGAAGCAGTGAGGCTTAAGAACACCCAAGGCTATGCCGGTGCACCTGCCTTGCCCGAAGAGCGGGATACCTTATTGCGAGCAGCTCGCATAACTGCCGAAAGATATGGTGTGCCCGTAGTGGTATGGCCAATTGCCAATAACTGCTCCCCGGCTTCGCTCCTGTGTAACCTTGGAATTCAAATCCCTTATAGCATCGCGGGAACCGGGCACGGTGACCGTCCCCATGCTCCTGATGAGTACATTACTGTGGATTCCGTGAACAAACTGATGCACTGGACGGTCGATTATTTGAATGACTGGGTGGGGGTGATCGAAGGTGAGCGCTTCAGTACAAGTCAAGATGTGGATGGTAGCCGCCGGCCTGCTGGCCCAGGCTGAACGTGGAACCCACTCCCGGTCGGTGCTGGTGCCTGCTTCGAGGGTCCTGGCTGAGGTCACACATCCCAAGGCCGAATAAGGAGTGAGCATGTCGAGGGTTCTCCCTGTGGCTGTGGTGCAGGAGCAGCCCTGCAGGGCGGGTGAGCCGCTGAGCCGCTTCTGCGAGCACGTACAAGCACTGCTGGCCGCTTTCCCGCAGGTTCGGCTGATCGTCTACCCCGAGCTTCACCTGTTTGCTGCCGATGCTCCTCTGAACAGGGAAGCGCTCAGCGCCAGCGCGGAGCCGTTATCCGGCCCCCGCATCATGGCCTTGGGAGAGCTGGCGGCAGACTTGGGCATCTGGCTGGTGCCGGGCAGTGTATGCGAAAGTGGTCCGCAAGGGCAGCTGTTTAACACCGCCGTGGCCTTCTCCCCAGAAGGCCATCTGGCTGCGTGGTACCGCAAGGTGTTCCCGTGGCGACCTTACGAACCGTTTGATCCTGGCGACCGCTTCGTGACCTTCGACCTCACTGGTATCGGCAAGGCTGGCTTCTCCATCTGCTACGACGCCTGGTTCCCTGAAGTCACCCGACACCTGGCCTGGATGGGGGCCGAGGTCGTGCTGAATCTGGTGAGAACGACGACCTCTGAGCGTACCCAGGAGGTGGTACTGGCCCGGGCGAATGCCATCGTCAATCAGGTGTTCGTGGTCAGCGTGAACTGCGCCGGCCCAACCGGCACCGGTCAGAGTGTGATCGTAGACCCGGAAGGGCTGATCAGGGCGGCGGCCAGCGGAGCCGAGCGCACCATCCTGACCGACGTGCTCGATTTAGATCACGTCTCGCGCGTTCGCAGGTTTGGCACCGCCGGGATGACCCGTGTGTGGGATCAGTTCCGGCCTGGCGACCCGCCCCTATCGTTGCCGCTGTACCAGGGAAGTATTGACCCGCTGCGCTGGAAGCCACAGCTCCCGGAACCGGAGGACCAGGCGGGGTGAACTTGAGGTTCCCCTCGGCTTCAGTCCAAGAAGTCCCTGAGCTTGC
The DNA here is from genome assembly GCF_003574095.1 of Calidithermus roseus. GTDB lineage: Bacteria > Deinococcota > Deinococci > Deinococcales > Thermaceae > Calidithermus > Calidithermus roseus. Next base: position 28,375 of record NZ_QWLA01000015.1, on the reverse strand, counting down.
GGGTGCGGGACTCGTGGTACTTGAGCTTGCGCAGCGCCTTGTTCTCGATTTGGCGGATGCGCTCGCGGGTCACGCCGAAGTAGGCTCCTACCTCTTCGAGGGTGTGCTCACGCCCGTCGATGAGACCCTTGCGCAGCTTGAGTACCATGGCCTCGCGCTCGGAGAGCTTGTTTAAAGCCTTCTCGAGTTCCTCGCTGAGCATGCTCTGGGCGGCGGAGTCCACGGGGGAGGCCATGTGCTCGTCGGGGATGAAGTCGCCGTAGAAGGAGTCCTTCTCGTCGCCGATGGGGGTTTCCAAGCTCACCGGCTCCTGGGCGATCTTGAAGGTCTCCTCGACCTTCTTGGCGTCCCAGCCGGGGCCCATGGCTTCGGCTACTTCCTCGTAGGTGGGCTCGCGGCCCAGTTCCTGCTGCATTTGGCGGGCGGTGCGGGTGAGCTTGTTGATGGTCTCGACCATGTGCACCGGGATGCGGATGGTGCGGGCCTGATCGGCGATGGCGCGGTTGATGGCCTGGCGGATCCACCACGTGGCGTAGGTCGAGAACTTGTAGCGCCGCTTGTACTCGAACTTCTCCACCGCACGGATGAGCCCCTGGTTGCCCTCCTGGATCAGGTCGAGGAAGGAGAGGCCGCGCCCGGTGTACTTCTTGGCAATGGAGACCACCAGGCGCAGGTTGGCCTCGATCAGGTGCTGGCGGCAGATCTCGCCGTCGCGGGCGATATGCAGGTAGCGCTTGACCTCGCGCGGCAGGGCCCGCAGGCGGCTGTCTACGGCCTGGATGGTCTCGGGGTCGATCCGAATCTCGAGGCCGGGAACGCTGGTCACACGGGAGCTGCCCTGCACCTGCGAGCGCAACACCTGGCGGATGAGCTCGGCCTCGAGCCCCGTTTCCTGGGCTAAGAAGCCGGCGGCAGCCACCCCCTCCTCGACCCGGCGGGCCAGGTCGATTTCTTCCTCCAGCGTCAGCAGCGGCACCTGGCCGATCTCGTGCAGGTATTGCCGCACCGGATCGGAGGTGCTGACGCGGATGGTGGGGAAGTCGTCTTCGAGCTCGTCGTCGGTCTCTTCGAGGACGGTAGGGGCCTCGAGGGTGTCGAGGTCGAGGTCGAGCGGGTCGGCGGCCTCGTCGATCTCGCCCTCGATGAGCAACTCTTCGGCTACCTCGAGGTCTTCAGGGGCATCTTCGACTAACTCCAGGGGCGGCACGTCGGGAGCGTCGAGGGTCAAGGCACCGTCGATATCCTGAACGGCGCCGCCCATCTCGTCGCCCAATCCCTCAACCAGCAGGGTGTCGTCCGCCTTGGCTTCCTTGGCTCCTTTGGCCTTCTTGGCCTTGGGCTTGGGTTCGGCTAGGGGGGTCGTGGATTTGGCCTTGGCGGTGGTTTTCTTCTTGCTCAAGCTGCCTCACCTCCGAGCTGAAGCTTTGCCGTTGGGATGGGCAAAACCCGCAGAGAGTCGTGTCGATTTCTCACCGTGCGCTCCGGTCTTTAGTGCACGAGAGCACCTTATAGCCCTGCACCGCGAGGGTGCGGACGCTACCGAATAGCGTCTGCAGGAGCGGTTCGTACTTCAAGAAGGGGTTGGCCACAAGATAGAACCTCCCGCCTGACCGAAGGCGGGCGTGTGCGGCTGTGATGAAAGCGTGGGCCACATCGAGAATGACTGACCCCCCCACGTGAAACGGGGGGTTTGATAATACTATATCGAAGGAGCGGTCTTTTGGCAAGCCTTCATCCACATCGCTGTGGGCGATGGTGGCGCTGATCTGGCTGGCCTCGGCGCTTCGCCTCGCGCTCAGAACACTCGCCAGGTCGTCCTCCAACAGCGTCACGTGCGCGCCCTCGGCGGCCAGCGTCAGCCCGATGGCGCCGTAGCCCCCTCCCAGGTCGAGCACCTCGGCGTCGGAGACCTCTCCCAGGGTCTCGAGCAGCAGGGCGGTCGCCTCGTCGAGCCGACCGGCGGAGAAGACACCGGGCAGGCAGTAAAACGCCTGTGAGCGACCCCTGGCCTCGATGGTAAAGCCCTTCCAGGGGTCGGGGAGATCGGGGGAGGGGTTTTGCTTCTCGAGCACCGCCACCCGCAAGGACCCTTCGCGCTCCAGGACCTCCCCGGAGCCCAGCAGAGCCCTGGCCGCCCTGAATTGCCGCTCGAAGCCTTTGTTCTTGTCGCCGCTGAGCCACAGCTGCCCGCCAAGACGCAGGGCGCGGGCCGCGGCGAGGAGGCTGAGATGGGTGAAGTCCTGTCCCCGCTCCGAAGGTAGGACCAGCACGGCCTGATCGTAGTGCTCTGCCGGAGCTTCCCAGGGCACGGCAGCACGGACCTGCACGCCGGGCTGGTTGCCGAAAGCGGCCTCGAGGCAGCGCAGGGCGACGCGGGAGGTCTCCAGCAGGTCTAGCTCGAGCCCGGCCTTCACCAGCACGGCACTGGCGAGCCCGATGCCAGGATTGAGGTCGAGGGCCCTGGCCCCGTGGGCCTGAAGGCTCCTGGCCAGCAGTTCCCAGCGCCCGTCCCCATACCCCCGTGCACCCGCCTTACGGTAGAGCGTGAGCGGGCCAGCGGGCAGGGGGTGCAGGCGGTGGTAGGCCTCGAGGACCACGAAAAATGAGTTTATCAGAGATAGAGGGGTTCCACACCCCTCTGGCCCGAGCGCAGCAGCCTGGCTCCCAGCCCGGCTAGCACCCGCCCCGATGGGGGCTCGTCCAGCGAATGGGGGTCGAGGCCCTCGAGGGGCCTTTTCTCAGCAGGTGTAAGGGCCCGGATTTCGTCGTGAACGTGATAGCTGGCGGTGTACACGAAGCCGCCGCGGGTGGAGTGGGCCACCCGCACCGTGCCCCGGTAGCGCCCGGCCACGCCGGCCAGGGTGTCCACGCCAACCAGGGGGATGCCCAGCCCCCTCGCCAGCCCCAGCCCTGCCGAGATGCCGATGCGCAGGCCAGTATAAGAGCCGGGCCCCCGGCCCACGGCGATGCCCTGGAGTTGCTCGAGCCCACAGCCCGCCCACTGGAGGAAGGACTCGAGCTCGCCGAAGAGCGCTTCGGCGTGGCGGCGGTCCAGCCGGACGATGCGCTCGCTGGCGGGCAGACCGAGCACCAAGAAGGCAGTCGCGGTATCGATGGCCAGTACCTGCACGCCCAGGAGTATATCGCCCAACGCAAGACGCCGTGGGGTCGTGATTCTGGGCGTTTAGCGTTTGGCATTTGGCGCTTTAGCCATTGACCACCGACTATCGACTTCATTAGCAATTACCTAACTCAAACGCACTTTACCCGCTCTCATAGTGCCATTAGACTCATGTGGATGAAACTGGCCATGGTGGGCGTGGGCAAGATGGGCAGGAGTATCCTCGAGGGGGTGCTTCGCTCGGGCTTTCTCAGCGCAGGCGAGATTGGCGTGCTGGATTTCCCCGAGCGTACTCAGCAGATTGCCGAGCAGTATGCCGTGAACGCCCTCAACCCTGAAGACTTGCGACGAGCGGAGCGGGTTCTGATTGGGGTGCAGCCCAAGGATTTCCCGGCTCTGGCACCCCGCATCGTCCATCCCAATACGGGCTATATCTCCATCATGGCCGGGGTTTCGACTACCGTGCTCTCCCGCCGCCTGGGCACGCGCCGGGTGGTGCGGGCCATGCCCAACGTGGCGGCCACCATCGGGCGCAGTTCTACCGCCCTCACCGCACCTCCTGAGGCCGAGGAGGCCGGTGACCTCGAGTTCGCCCGGAAGCTCTTTGCCACCGTGGGCGACATCTACGACCTGCCCGAGCGATTGTTCAACGCTTTCACCGGCATGTCGGCTTCGGCTCCGGCCTACATCGCCGTGGTAGCCGAGGCCCTGGCTGATGGAGGTGTCAAGCAGGGTATCCCCAGGGCGCAGGCGCTCAAGCTGGCTGCCGACGTGCTGGTATCTACTGGAGAGCTGTTGCGCCGCAAACATCCGGCCGTGGTCAAGGAGGAGGTCGCCAGCCCTGGCGGCACCACCATCTATGGCCTGGCCGCCCTCGAGGCCCGCAGCCTGCGGGCTGCCCTGATCGAAGCCGTAGAAGCCGCCACCATACGCGGCTTTGCGTTGGGAGAAGATGAGTGAGACGCTGGGTCGTTTGGGGTTTACTGCTGGGTTTGGTGCTGGCCCAACCGGGGGATTTCTATCCCCGTGGGGTGGGGCTGGGTTGGGCATACTCTTCGGGTGAGGTGCAGATTTTTGCCCGTGAGCAGGCGGGGATGCTGGTGCTCGAGCACCGCTTCCCCGGCAAGCCCGTTTACGGCGAACTGCTGCGCTACAGCCCGCAGGGGGTCTTTCTCGAGGGCACGGTGTTCAATGGTCAGGTACAGCGCTATCAGCCTGCTTTGATGCTCTATCCGCCTGCTCCTATGGTGCTGGGCCAGGAGTGGGGTGGCAGGAGCACCCTGAGCGGCAGCACCATTGCCCTGCTGTCGCGGGTGGAGCGAATCGAGGGGGTCAGCGTCCCCGCCGGACGTTACAACGCCTACGTGATCCGCACCTCCTTGGTCACGGAGGCGGGAGGTAGCGTGGTGGTGGAGTCGTATTTCGTGCCCGGCGTGGGGATCGTGCGCTATGCCAGCCCAGATGGCGGCACCATCGATCTCGTGCGGATACTGCGGCCATAAGTCCATAGTCGATTAGCCCGGAGCTGCTCAGCCTCTAGAATTGGGTATCGCTGCGTATGGGAGGTGGGTATGGAATTGCAAGTGGTGCAGCTTGAGAAGCCGGAAAACCTCAACGTCATCCTGGGGCAGAGCCATTTCATCAAGACCGTCGAGGACCTGCACGAGGCGCTGGTGACTGCCGTGCCGGGGATCAAGTTCGGCCTGGCCTTTTGCGAAGCCAGCGGCAAACGCCTCATCCGCAAGACCGGGACCGCGCCTGAGCTGGTCGAACTGGCCGTGCGCAACGCGCAGAATATCGGCGCGGGCCACAGCTTCCTGATCGTGTTGGGCGAGGGGTTCTTCCCCATCAACGTGCTGCACGCGGTAAAAGCCTGCCCCGAAGTGGTGCGTATCTTCGCGGCCACAGCCAACCCCCTGAGCGTGGTCGTCGCACAAGAGGGTGAGCAGCGAGGCATCCTCGGCGTGATGGACGGTTTCCTGCCGCTGGGCGTCGAGGGTGAGGAAGACATCACCTGGCGCAAGGACCTGCTGCGGCGCTTCGGGTATAAGGTGGGGTGAAGCCTCGAGGCTCGAAGTCATGGGGCTCGTACGTGGAAAGGGCGGGAAGTGGGAAGAAGCCTCCTGCGTTGTGCATCCGGTCTGCGACGTCCATTTGAGCGTCTGGCAACAGTGAGCTTCCGTCCGTGCGGTAGGCTGTTGGCGTTATGGTTACCGTAGGCAAAGCCGCGCCATCGTTCGCCCTTCCTGATCAGGAGGGCAAGGTTCACAGGCTTTCGGATTACCGGGGTAAGTGGGTGGTGCTTTACTTCTACCCCAAGGACGACACCCCCGGCTGCACCAAGGAGGCCTGTTCTTTCCGTGACGAGAAGGGACGGCTCGAGCAGATGGGCGCGGTGGTGCTGGGGGTCTCCGCCGACGATACGGCCAGCCACGGCAAGTTCGCCAGCAAGTACGGCCTCAACTTCCCGCTGCTGGCTGACCCCAGTACCGAGGTCATCAGGGCTTACGGGGCCTGGGGCACGAAAAACCTGTACGGCAAGGAATACGAGGGCATCCTGCGCCAGACCTTCCTGATCGACCCCACCGGCCACGTCGCGAGGGTCTGGGAGAAGGTCAAGGCCGAGGACCACGCCCTCGAGGTGGCCCAGGCCCTGCAAGAGCTTCAGCAGGAGCAAGCCTGAAGGGCGGTATCGTGTAGAGGCGTGGGGAACACGCCCCTTGTGCTTATGACCAGTCCTGAGATCTACAAACGCGAAGCCGGGATCGAGGCCGTGCGCTACGTGCAGTCGGGGATGGTGGTGGGGCTGGGCACGGGCTCTACCGCGAAGTACGCCGTGCTCGAGATCGGACGCAGGCTGCGGGAGGGTGAGATCGGCGACATCCGGGGTGTTCCTACCTCGGAAGCCACGGCCAGACTGGCTGTGGAGCAGGGTATCCCGCTGGTGGAACTCGACGAGTACGGAGTGGACCTGGCCATCGACGGAGCCGACGAAATCGCCCCGGACCTCTCGCTCATCAAGGGCCTGGGCGGGGCGCTGCTGCGGGAGAAAATCGTCGAGGTGGCCGCGCGGCAGTTCATCGTGATCGCCGACTCGAGCAAGCTGGTCGGCCAGCTCGGGCGGGGCGTGGTGCCCATCGAGGTCGTCCCCTTCGGCTACAAGAGCACCCTCAAGCACCTGCGAGAGTTGGGCGAGCCCGTGCTGCGGCTGAAGGAGGGCCAGCCATACTACAGCGACGGGGGAAACCTCATCGCCGACACCTTCTTTGGCCCCATCGGCGACCCCGGCGCCTTGCAGGAGAAGCTCAAGCGCATCCCCGGCGTGGTCGAGACCGGGCTGTTCGTAGGGATGGCGAGTCTGGCGGTGGTGGCCGACTCCCAGGGGATTCGCACCCTCAGGCGCTAAACCCAGCTTGCCAGGGGTGGCTGGCTGAGCTACCATGACCTCATGAGCGGCTTCTTCGTCCGGCGAATGATGGGGGTGCCCCGGCGGTAGCAGAGGTTTGAGGCTATCGGCGGGGCGCGTGTATGATGCGCCCCGGTTTTTTGTGCCGACTCGAGCGAGGCTTGCCCTCCGAGCTGGCGACCCTTCGGAGGAGGGATGAGAATGAGCAAGGTTTTTTACGTGACCACCGCGATTGACTACGCCAACGCGGCCCCCCACATCGGCCACGTCTACGAGAAGATCTTGGCCGATTTCCTGGCCCGCTGGCACCGACTGGACGGCTACCAAACCTACTTCCTGACTGGAACCGATGAGCACGGCGAGAAAATCGCCAGAGCAGCAGCCAAGGCGGGGAAGAGCCCCAAGGAATTCGTGGACGAGCTGGCCGAGGGCAGCTTCCGTGCGCTGTACAACCGCCTGGGCATCAGCTACGACGACTTCATCCGCACCACTCAGGAGCGGCACAAGCGCTACGTACAAGAAATCCTGCAGAAGGTCTACGAGGCGGGCGACATCTACTACGCCGAGTACGAGGGGCTCTACTCGGTGGGCTCCGAGCGCTTCGTGACCGAGAAGGAGCTGGTAGACGGGATTTTCCCCGGTGACTCCGAGCCGCCGGTGCTGCGTCGGGAGGCCAACTACTTCTTCCGCATGGAGAAGTACCGCCCCTGGCTCTTAGAGCACCTGCAGAACAACCCCGACTTCATCCAGCCTACCGGCTACCGCAACGAGGTGCTCGAGATGCTCAAGGAGCCCATCGGCGACCTCTCCATCTCGAGGCCGAAGGAGCGCGTACCCTGGGGCATCCCCATCCCCTGGGACGAGAACCACGTTACCTACGTGTGGTTTGATGCGCTCTTGAACTACGTCTCGGCCCTGGTGGCCGAGGGGCGCTTCGAACCCTTCTGGAAGCACGCCTGGCACGTCATCGGCAAGGATATCCTCAAGCCTCACGCGGTCTTCTGGCCTACCATGCTCAAAGCTGCCGGGTTGCCGCTATACGAGAAGCTCGTGGTGCACGGGCACATCCTGGCCCTCGACGGGCGTAAGATGGGCAAGAGCCTGGGCAACGCCATCGACCCCGCCGAGATGCTCGAGAAATACGGGGTGGACGCCCTGCACTACGCCCTTTTGCGCGATACCACCCTGGCCGCCGACAGCCCCTTTGGCGAGCCGGTGATCGTCTCGCGGCTCAACTCCGACTTGGCTAACGACCTGGGCAACTTGCTCTCGAGGGTGCGCACCATGCTGCTCAAATACTGCGGCGGTGTGCTGCCCCAGCCGTCCCCCGCCGATTCACCCATTGCCCGCGAGGGGGTGAGCCTGGCCGCACGGGTGCGCCCGCTGGTGCGCGAGCTGCGCTTCAACCTGGCCCTGGAGGAAGTGCTGCAGTACGTGCGCAACCTCAACAAGTACGTCAACGACCAAAAGCCCTGGGAGCTCGCCCGCGACGAGGCTAAGCGCAAGACCCTCGAGGACGTGCTCTATACCGTGGTCGAGGGTTTGCGCATCGCTTCGGTGCTGCTCGAGGCGGCCATCCCCAACAAGGCCAAGGAACTGCGCCGGGCGCTGGGGCTGGGTGACTACAGCGTGGCCGATACCGAAACCTGGGGGCTTTCGCCTGCTGGCACCCGGATTCCCGAGGACGCCCCCATCCTGTTTCCCAAGCTCGAGGCTTCGCCAAACGACGCTGGGCGTAAAGCGCAAAACGCCACAGGTAAACCCGCTGCGAGACCCGAGCCTTCGGTTCAGCCACAAGCTGCAAGCAATGACCCAAAAGCAGCTAACGGCCCCATCTCCATCGAGGACTTCGCCCGCATCGAGCTGCGCGTGGCCGAGGTGATCGCCTGCGAGAAGCACCCCCAGGCCGACAAGCTGCTGATCCTCCAGCTCAATGTGGGCGACCACACCCGGCAGGTGGTCTCGGGCATCGCGCAGTGGTACAAGCCCGAGGACCTGATCGGACGCAAGCTGATCCTGGTGGCCAACCTCAGGCCGGCCAAGCTGCGCGGCGTGGAGTCGCAGGGCATGATCCTGGCTGGGGAAGACGAGGCTGGCAACGTGGTCGTGGTCACGCCCGAAAAGGATCTTCCGCCAGGGGCCAGGGTGCGGTGATTGCTGTCGATGGTCGATGGCTAGGGGTCGTACGTCCTACGTCGTACGCGAAAGGCAAAAGCCCGTTGGTGGGGAGGTGAACTATAAGGCCGGGCCTCAAAACCCGGCCTTCCTCTGCCATAAGGTCGTGCGACTCAGAGCAATTCGTGCGGTAAATCGTTGTTGGTTTGGCCGGACTCGCCCTGGCTCCGGCGCAAACGGAGCACGAAGGGCACGGCCATGAATACCAGCAACATCAGACCGATGAGTACCTGCGTTCCGAAATCCGTGAGTAGCGCTAGCATCGACTATCAGGCCTCCCTGCCTATAGGGTAGGGGAGAAAGTTGTTTGTGGATTGTGCAAGTCTCTTAATCTGATCTTGAACCAAGTCTATAGCAGCGATAAGTAGTCTAGAAGCTGCTTCTTATTGAGTTCACCAATGTGCTTGGCGACCAACTTCCCGGTGGCGTCGAAGAAGTAGGTGGTGGGCAGGCCCTGCGCTCCCCAGCGCTGGATCACCTCGCTGCTGGGGTCGAAGTAGGGTTCGGGCATGTCCAGCCGGGCTTCCTCGAGGTAAGCCCGCACCGCTTCGGGCCCCTCGCCCTGGTTTAAGAACACGAAGCGGACCTTACTCTGAGCTCTGGCCTGCTCGAGCAGCAAGGGGAGTTCGCGGCGGCAAGGGCCACACCACGTCGCCCAGGCGTTGACCACTACCGGCTGGCCCCTGAAACGGGCGAGGTCAAGGCGCTCGCCGCTGGAGTCCTGCACTTGGCCCTCCAAGCGCACTCCGCTTCCTTGATTGGGGTTGCGCAGGAACAGCCCCAGCCCCACAGCCAGCAGGACTGCCGCCGCGACGGTCCACTGAATCCAACTGCGCGTCGTGCTCATCGCCCCCAATCTAAGCCCAAAGCCCCAGGACGGAAGTAGCCAAAGTAACATCCGGCTGTGAACAACTGCAAACCCCTTCACCCCCCCGCAGCAGGGTTTGCCCCTATACTCGGGCCATGAACGAGGTTCAAGTGCCCGAGGTCGGCCCTCAGGAGGCCCAGGAGATGATCGAGCGCGGTGCTGTGCTGATCGACGTGCGCGAGCGCAGCGAATACGCTCAGTCCCGCATCCCCGGTGCCAGGCTGATTCCCCTTTCGGAGTTCGCCACCCGCTTCGTGGAGATTCCTAAGGAAGTGCCCGTGGTCATGCAGTGCCGCAGCGGCAGGCGCAGTGCCCAGACCACCGCTTTCCTGCTGGCGCAGGGCTACCGCGAAGTGGTGAACCTGGCTGGAGGCATTCTGGCTTGGGGTGAGCAGGGCCTTCCCGTGGACGCCACGCCCAAAGACCCCTCCACGCTGTGAAGAGCGTCCATCTGATCGCCGTTCAGAGCGAGCTGCACCTCGAGCACTACCGCGAGCGGGGGGCCTTCGAAACACGGGTTTTAGAGCTGTGCTCGAGGGCGGTGGAGGGTTTGCCCGAGGGTGAGCCCCGCATCATCGCCTTTCCCGAGGCTTTTGCCTTGCCGCTGGTGTTTTGGCTCGAGACCCCCGAGCAAGTCGTGCGCTCGGGTAGCGCGCTCGAGGCGGGGCTGAGACTGCTGCGCCTGCGCTGGCGGGAAGCTCTGGGAACGGCCACCCCTTCGCCCTCGGCGCTCTTCCACCTGCGGGCGCTGGAGGTGTGGCCGCTGTGGGAGAGAACCTTTGCCCAGGCGGCGCGCCGGAGCGGTGCCTATATGGTCGCGGGGTCGCTGTTCAGTCCCCTCGTAGATTGGGAACCGGCCCGTGGATACCACCGCAAAGGCCGGGGTGTTTACAACCTTAGCCTGGTCTTCAGCCCCCAGGGCACGCTGCTGGCTCGAGTCCCCAAGATCAACCTCACCAAGGACGAGCGGCAGAGCTTTCTGCAGGGGGGAGACTGGGGTGCCCAGGTGCTTCAGACCCGACTGGGCCGCATCGCCAACCTGATCTGTCTGGACGCCTTTCACGAGCACCTGATCGAGCGCTGTGACGCTGCAGGGGCCTGGCTGGTGGTTCAGCCCTCGGCCAACGCAGCTCGCTGGGAAGGCCCCTGGAGCGCCGACCCTGCGCAGCTCGAGGGCCAGGTCTGGCTGCGCGAGGGTCTGGCCAGAAAGCTGGAGGGCCGGGAAAACCTGCGCTACGGCATCAATCCCATGCTGAACGGCAACCTCTACAACCTGCGCTTCGAGGGCCGCAGCGGGATCTACGCGGCGGGGCAGGTCCTGGCCCTGGCCGACCTGCCTACCGGCGACGCCATCGTGCGCAGCCGGGTGGAGCTGCCTTGAGGAAAAACGTCCCTTCTCAAGCGGCCACCCAGACGGCACAATCGAGGAATGGCGATAGCTGGGAGGCCAGTAGCCCAATTTGCCGTGGTAGGGTTTTCCCTCTTGCCCTTCGGCCTGCAACTGCTGGGTTGGGTGCGCACCCCCCTGGGCGGCGGGTGGTGTGGAGCCCTGAGCGGGGGCTACCTGGACGTGTTTTCGGCTCAGGTCTGGTATTCCCAACTGCTTATCGGGGGGTTGGCCCTGCAGGTGGCCTACGCCTTTTTGTGGCTGGTGCTGCTCAACATCCCTGGCGCACGGGGGCAACCCGAGCTTCCGGGAGGAAGCGCCTCACAGCTCGAGCCGCTCGAGCGGAGCCTGTATACAGCTGGGATCGGTCTGAACTCCATCCTCCTGATGCTGTTCCTGCTGACTCGCCTGACCGGCTTGCCCCTGCCCAGCAGCCTGGGTGTGCTGTGGGGTGAGCCTGCGCCGCTCGATCCCCTGAGCGTCTTGATGGCGCTGAGCAGCGTCGCCCTGGTGATCTTGCTCATAGGCTTGCGCAGACGTGGGTCCGGCAGCCTCAAAGCGTAGCCTTCGCTCTGCAGCAACCCGCTGCCGCCGATGTCATTTGACAAGCCCGGCGCGGGGTGACTTAATAATCCCTCGTGGCAGACATGGCTGTTTCGGGTGGCCGCTGGGTAGCCGAGATCTACGGCTGCAACCTCGAGGTGCTGGAAAATCCGCGTCTGGTCGAAAGCGCGCTCAAGGACGCGGTGATCAAGCTGGGTGCGCCGGTGTCCAGCGTGCAGAGCGTGGTGTACAAGTTTTACCCCCAGGGGCTCTCGGCAGCCGTGGTCAGCCCGGTGGGTGCGGTGATGATCCATACCTGGCCCGAGGACGATGCCTCGGCGGCGCTGGACCTGTACTTCTATCAGCCCGACGCCGAGCCCGATAGCGTGCTGCGTGGTCTGGCGCGGGCTTTCGGCGCGCGTGAGGAGTCGGCTTTCCGGCTGTGGCGCACGGCCGAGGGGCACGATATTCGTCGCCGGGCGATGAAACCGCAATGAAATTCGTACGCTATGCGTCGTAGACCTGGCGTCTAAGAGCCCCCGCCCTCCGCTTCTTCAGGATCTTCGACTTTCTGCGTAAGACGTAGGACTCAGATAGGCTAGTCACGGAGGTTATCGCATGGAATACGGGATGTACTTCCTCGAGCAAGTCACCCCCTACGAGGCCATCTCCAGGCGCATGGAGAAGGTGCTGGCCTCGGGGCGTACCCGTTTTCAGGACTACTTCATCTTCGAAACCCAGGCTTTTGGCAAGGTGCTCGTGCTCGATAAGGACGTGCAGAGTGCCGAGCGCGACGAGTACATCTACCACGAGACCCTGGTACATCCGGCCATGCTCTCGCACCCCGCGCCCGAGTCGGTATTCATCGTGGGTGGGGGAGAGGGCGCGACGCTGCGCGAGGTGCTGCGCCATCCCAGTGTCAAGCGGGCAGTGATGTGCGACATCGACGATCAGCTCGTGGAGATGGCTAGGGAGTTGCTTCCCGAATGGCACCAGGGCGCTTTCGACGACCCGCGCGCCCAGGTGATCACCGAGGATGCCAGGGCCTGGCTCGAGACCCACCCCGACACCTACGACGTGATCATCGTCGACCTCAACGATCCCATCGGTGAGGACAACCCGGCCCGCATGCTCTTTACCGTGGAGTTTTACGAGCTAATCAAGCGGCGGCTCAACCCCGGTGGGGTGATGGCCATGCAGGCCGGCATGATCCTGCTTACCCACCACAGGGTGCACCCGGTGATCCACCGCACTGTGCGTGAGGTGTTTCGCTATACCCGCAGCTACCGCAACTACATTCCCGAGTTCTTCCTCAACTTCGGCTTCATCTTGGCCTCGGACGGGGTGGACCCGGTAGCCTTCTCGGAAGGAATCCTCGAGACCCGCATCCGCGAGCGCAACCTATCCCTGCGCCACCTCACGGCCCCCTTCATCGAGGCCATGCTCGTGCTGCCCAAAGACCTCCAGGACGCCATTCAGGCCGAGCAGATGGTCTCGACGGATGCCCTGCCCATGTACTTCACCGACGAGGGTGAGGCCCGGCAAGCGCCTTACCGGCCCGAGTGAGCGGGACAAGTCTCACCTTGCAGTGAGTAGACTGATTAGGTATGCAAAGGACACTCTTCATCATTGTCGCAGCGGTCGCGGTATTGCTCGCCATCGGCCTTTTCGGGGCTCTGCGCTCGCGCTCGGGCGGGGCTGTCGGTGCGACGGCAGCCAGCGTTGACCCGGTGGAGTTGGTCACGGGGGCCCGCTTCATCCTCGGTTCCGCTGAAGCCAAGGTCACGGTAGTGGATTTCTCCAACTACCTCTGTCCCCACTGCCGCGACCACGTGCTCGAGGTCTTCCCGCTGATCCGGCGGGATTACATCGACACCGGCAAAGTGCGCTACGTCTTCCGCGACTTCCCCTTCGGCGCGCCCAACAACCCCCAACCGCCCGTGGTCAGGGCCGGAGAGGCGGCGGCCTGCGCTGCCGATGCCACCATCGACAAGTACGTGACCTATCACGAGGCGCTGTTCAGGGCCCAAGAGCAGTGGGGTGGGCTGCCCGAGCCCTCGCTGACGCGCTATTTTGTGGACCTGGCAGGCCAGATTGGCCTGGCCCCTGCCGGCTTCGAGAACTGCCTGAACAGCGGGCAAAAGCGCGCCGGTGTGCTGGCCGACCGAGCGCTGGCCGATAAGCTCAGGCTGTCGGGCACGCCGGCATTTTTCATCAACGCAACCCAGGTCAGCGGCACGATGACCTACGACGACTGGAAAAAGGCCCTGGACGAAGCTCTTGAGGGTAAAACCCCCACCATTCCCGAGCGCAACCGCCCCACTAGCAGCTCTCAATAGGGGTCGTCGATAGTCGCCAGCCAAACGCCAGCAGGGAAAGGGGCGAACCAGGTTCGCCCCTACTAAACTGTTTGGCGGGTTCTCACGACGCTTGCCGTAGCCGTGCCTCCTCGAGCGCCGAGAGCGGCTTGTCGAGGTGGATGATGTCGATGACGAGCTCGCGCACGCTGGTGCTGGGAGCTTCGAACATCAGGTCCGTCATGGCTTTTTCCACGATGGCCCGCAGCCCCCGCGCACCGGTGCCGCGCTTGAGTGCCCGTCGGGCGATCTCGCGCAGCGCGCTGGGGGTGAAGCGCAGGTCGATGCCCTCCATGCGCATGAGTTCCTGATACTGCCGCACCAGGGCGTTTTTGGGCTCGGTGAGGATGCGCACCAGAGCCTCCTCGTCGAGGGCCTCGAGCTGCACCACCACCGGAACCCGCCCGACGAACTCGGGGATCAGGCCGAAGCGCACTAGGTCCTCGGGGATGACCTCGAGGTTCTCCTCCTTGGGCAGGGCCTTGGTGAAGCCGATAGGGTGCTGGTCGGCACGGGCTTTTACGATCTGCTCGAGGCCATCGAAAGCGCCTCCCAGGATGAACAGGATGTTCTTGGTGTTGACCTGGATGAACTCCTGATGCGGATGCTTGCGCCCACCCTGAGGGGGCACGTTGCACAGCGTCCCTTCGACGATCTTCAGCAGGGCCTGCTGCACACCCTCGCCGGAGACGTCGCGGGTGAGGCTGGGGTGCTCCGACTTGCGGGCGATCTTGTCCACCTCGTCGATGTAGACGATCCCGCGCTCGGCAGCTTGTATGTCGAAGTCGGCGGCTTGCAACAGGCGCAGGATCACGTTCTCCACGTCTTCGCCCACGTAGCCCGCCTCGGTCAGGGTGGTGGCGTCGGCGATGGCAAAAGGCACGTCCAGCATACGGGCCAGCGTCTCGGCCAGCAGGGTCTTGCCGGTGCCGGTAGGCCCGATGAGCAACACGTTGGACTTTTGCACCTCGGCTTCGGGGTGCAGGAGGCGCTTGTAGTGGTTGTAGACTGCTACGGCCAGGGTTTTCTTGGCGTGGTCCTGGCCGATGACGTACTGATCGAGGAAGCTTTTGATCTCGAGGGGCTTGGGCAGGTGGCTAGGCCCCCGGAAGCCCTGTTTGGGTTGCTGGTCCAGCAGGCTCCAGGCCCGCTCCACGCACTCGTTGCAGATATAGACCTCACCCATGGGGGATTCCACGAGGTTGTCCACCTCGGGCGGGCGGCGCCCACAGAAGCTACAGGAGGGCCTATTGCGTCTCACTGGCCACCACCTGATCCACCAGGCCGTAAAGCTGTGCCTCGGTCGCGGTCATCCAGAAGTCCCGATCGGTGTCGCGCTCGATCTTCTCGGCAGGCTGTTTGGTGTGTTTGGCCAGGATGTTGTTGATGAGCTGCTTGTTCTTGAGGATCTGCTCGGCGTAGATGGCGATGTCGCTGGCTTGCCCGCCGATGCCGCCGGACACCCAGGGCTGATGAATCATCACCTTAGCGTGGGGCAGGGCGAAGCGGCGACCGGGAGTCCCCGCGGCCAGCAGCACCGCACCAAAGGAGGCGGCCATACCCAAGCAGATGGTAGACACCGGCGCCTTGACGAACTGCATGGTGTCGTACAGTGCCAGCCCCGCCGTCACCTCGCCGCCCGGAGAGTTGATGTAGAGCTTGATCTCCTGAGAGGGGTTCTGTGCGTCGAGGAAGAGCATCTGCGCGATGACGACGTTGGCGACCTGAGCGTCGATGGGGGTGCCCAGGAAGATGATGCGGTCCTTGAGCAGACGGGAGTAGATGTCGTAAACGCGTTCGCCCCGCGCGGTTTGTTCGATGACGTAAGGGACTACCATACCGGCCCTATTGTAATGGGCGCATGACCTTTGAGGGGACACTGGAGCACTTTTTTCGCTTGAACGTCGTTTTTCGGCAAACAAAAAGCCGGGATAACTCCCGGCTTTGCGGCCTGAGGCCGGTTTCAGGCTCCGATGCGCTCGAGCGCTTCCATCACGGCCTTGTCGTGCAGGCGCTGGATGCGCAGGCGAGCCAGGGTTTCCTCGCCCAGCTCCTGCTGAAGGGCATTGGGGTTGGTGCGATAGGCGCGCGCCAGCTCGACGACATAGCTCGCCCACTCCTCGTCGGTGAACACCGTGCCTAAGTCCTCGGCTAGCTTTTCCTTGGCCAGTGCGCGGCGAATCGAGCGCGTGGCGTCGCTGCGGAGCTTGGCCTTGAACTCCTCGAGCTTGCCCTGCTTCTCGAGGTCTTGCAGGTAGGTGCCAAGGTCAAGCTTCTGGGCTTGGAGCTCTTGGGCGAGGTGTTGCAGCAGGTGCTGCTCCTCCCGCGAGAGCATGGTGGGCGGGATCTCCACTTCCATGCCCTCGGCCAACTTGTCCACGAACTCGTTGGCCTTCTGGTTGCGGGCTTCGCGGTCGGCCTGCGCTTGCAGGCTCTCGCGCACCTTGGCGGTGAGGGTGGCCAGGTCGTCCTCGCCCACGGTCTTGGCGAACTCGTCGTCGAGTTCAGGCAGTTGCAGGGTCTTGACCTCGGTGATCTTGGTCTTGATCTCGCGCACCACTTTATCGCCGTCCTTGACCGGCACCATCACCTCTTCGCCGGCGCTGTGACCCATGAGGGCCTCACGCACGTGCTCGAGGGCGTTTTCCATGCTCACGGGGAAGCGGCTGCCGTCCTCGGTTTCGATAAAGACCTGGTCATGGGCTTCGATGGGGCGCTCGACGGTGACCAACTCACCGTAGCGCTGGCGCAGCTCGTCGAGGGCCTTGGCGACCATCTCCTCGGTGACCTCGGGCTTCTGGGCCTCGAGGCTGAAGGTGGTCCAGTCGGGCAGCTTGGCTTCGGGGTAGTTCTCCACCTCGAGCACGAAGGTGTAAGGGGCTCCCTCTTTGAGCTCCTCCTCCAGCAGGCGTGCGCCTACGGGGGTGAGCTCGAGTTCCCGCACGGCCTTGGGGAAGAAGTCGTCCCGCAGGCGCTCCTTGGTTTCTTCCAGCAGCGCCTCGCGGCCCAGCCGGGCCTCGACGACCTTGGCCGGGGCCTTGCCGGGGCGGAAACCGGGGAAGCGGTATCTGCCCGCGTATTCCCGCACTACCGCCTCGTAGACCTTTTGCACATCGCCAGCCGGGACTTCGACCTTCATTTTGACCATGAAGCCATTGCGCTCGAGAATCTCTGCCACTTTGACACCTCTTGTATGCGCCAGCCTGGCGCGCGGCCAGACCTCGCTTGTCTGGCGTCACCAAGCCACCAGTTTACCTGCTGCCGGGCTCTTTGCCTAGCTTTGGATGCTGCTTTATGGGGTAAGGTTACGGTTGGCTGTGGTGCGAGGAGCGGGACTTGAACCCGCACACCTTGCGGTACTGGATCCTAAGTCCAGCGCGTCTACCAAATTCCGCCATCCTCGCACGGTTGTGGGCATGGTTTGTCCCATGGACAGGATACCACCCCGCAAGGGGTGGTATCTCGCCGGGATTTTTGGGGTGAGTGATGGGACTTGAACCCACGACCCCCGGTTCCACAGACCGGTGCTCTAACCGGCTGAGCTACACTCACCACACTGCGATTTGGACCCCTCAAGGCCACAAAACAGCAACCGTCATTGTATGCAGGGCCAGCCGCAGCGTCAAGCGTTTTATGGTGGGTAGGGTACCCCGGCTGTACGGGAGTGCGGGTATACTAACTACTGTTAGTTCGCTATGAGCCGGCGCAATGAAATTCTCGATAGGGCTGGGGAGCTCTTCAGTACCCGTGGCTTTCACGCCACCTCCATGCGCGACCTGGCCGAGGCGGTGGGCTTGCAGGGCGGCAGCCTTTACGCCCACATCGCCTCTAAAGAGGATCTGCTGTTCGAGATCGTCAACAAGGCCGCCGATGCCTTCTTGCGCCAGGCCGAATTGGTTCCGCGCGACCTCGAGCCCGAGGCCCGGTTGCGGGCGCTGGTGCGGGGCCACCTCGAGGTCATCGTGCGCGAGTTGCCCAGGGCCAAGGTCTTCTTCGACGAGTGGCGCTTTCTCTCCCAGGACTACCAGCGGCGCATCAAGGAGCGGCGCGATGCCTATGAGGCGTATTTCCGCGAGACCATCGCCACGGGTATAGCCCAGGGCCTGTTCCCCCAACAGGACGCGAGGCTGGCCAGCCTGTTCGTGCTCTCGGCGCTGAACTGGGTCTACCAGTGGTATCACCCCGACGGGCCGCTGGGCCTCGAGGCCCTGAGCGAGCAGTACGCCAACCTGATCCTGGCTGCTTTGCGCAACGCACGGCCTGAGCCCATTGCAGCGCCCGGCAGCGGGAGCTGATCGGTAGCCTTAGGCTTCCTTTTGCGTCGGGTGTCCGCTCGAGGTGGCCTGAGCGTACAGTAGACACATGGACTACCTGCAGCAGCCCGGATTCATGGAACGCCTCAGCGAATATGAGCGCGCCCGCCTGGGTCAGATCTGCCCGCCCAAGACCTATCGCAGGGGCGACCATCTCTTTCGTGCCGGGGACCGCTGCGACGCGCTGATCATTGTGATTCTTGGGCAGATCAAGCTGGCCCGGCTCACCCCTTGGGGCCAGGAACGCATCATCTTCATCGCCGGGGAGGGGGATTTGCTGGGCACCAATTTCCTCGATCCCGCGGCTCATTTTCACTCGGATGGGGTCTGCCTGGGCGATGTGATGATCTGCCCGGTCAGCCGCGACCACATCGAGCAGGTAGCCCGCGAACTCCCCAACGTGCCCTTGCGGCTGGCCGAGGTCCTGTCCGAGCGGCTCAGCCACCTCGAGGACCTGCTCGAGCTCTCCACCGCCCCGGTCTTGCAGCGCTTGGGGCAGGCGCTGCTATGGCTATGCGCTCGCTTTGGGCGTGAGATAGGGGAGGGCTGGTGGGAGCTGGGCCTCGAGCTGCGTCAGGAAGACCTGGCGGCTGTGTGCGGGACCACGCGGGTGACCGTCACCCACAGCCTGGGTTTCCTGCGTGAGCAAGGGCTCGTCGAGGGGACCAGGGGCTCGTACCGGCTCCAGCGAGAGGCCCTGGAGCGCTACCTCGAGATCACCCCCTGGCAGGATTGAGCCAGGGGCAGCGCCGGACACCCCTGGCCTGAGGGTAGGGAGTCAGCGCTTGGCTACCTGAGTGAACACCCAGTCGCTGGCCTTGGCCTCCTGGTGGCAGCCCACGCACATGGCAGGGTTGGCGAGGACACCGCCTTTGAAGCCATTGCCCTCGCGCTCGAAGACGCTCCACTCCCAATCACCTTCCCTCGCACTCTTCTTCTCCATCACGTAAAGGGTGCTGACGATGAGCGTGTCGGGATCCATGCGCTCCTTGACGAAAATGACGCCAGCGGCGAGGGGCACTCTGTACTTGCCATCGGCTGTCAATAGCCTGTCGAGGCCAATGCTGACGTAGACGTCCTTGGCCGCCGGGTGGGCCCCGGCTGCCGTGACCTTGCCGATATTGACCCGTGTCCAGCCATGATACCCCTGGAGCTTGTCGGGCAGTCCCGCCACTTTGGCCAGCACCATCCCTGCTGCCAATGCCAGCAGAAGCGTCCAGAATTTCATTTCCCCACCTCCGGTTTCAACGCTACTTGGGCGATGGGGGCTGCTGTGTATTCCACTTAACCCGGATAGAATGGCCGGGTCAGATGAGCACGACGGCTGATGTGATCGTGGTGGGGGCAGGAATCATCGGAGCGGCCTGTGCCTACCGGCTGGCTGAGCGCGGGCTTAAAGTGCGGCTGCTCGAGGCGGCTTCGGCTGCGGCGAGGGGTTCTACGGGCAAGAGCGCAGCCGGGGTGCGGGTGCAGTTTACCGAGGCCGCCAACGTGCTGCTCTCGTGGCACTCTATCCAGGAATATCGCCAGATGCCCGAGGCCGGCTATCGCCCCACCGGATACCTGTTCCTAGTGCCCGAGGAGGCCTGGGAGAGCCACCTGCGGGGCGTCGAGTTGCAGCGAGGGCTGGGAGTGCCCGTCGAGGTGTACGGCCTCGAGGCCGCTCAGCGATGGTTCGCCTTTGAGCCAGAGGGCCTGGCGGGGGCTACCTTCGGCCCAGCCGATGGGGTGGTCGATCCCCACGGCATCTGCATAGAATACCTGCGCCGGGCCAGGAGTTTGGGAGCTGAGCTGCACCTCGAGACCGAGCTGCTGCGAGCCGAGCGAAGGGGCAGGATGTGGCGGCTGGACACCAGCCGGGGAGCCTTTGAAGCCCCGGTAGTCCTCAATGCTGCCGGAGCCTGGGCCGGCGAGGTTGGCCGGCGGGCTGGACTGAATATTCCCGTACAGCCCGCCCGCCGGATGGTCTTCGCCACCGCGCCCTTGCCCCAGCCACTGTCCGGCCCCTTGACCATCGACCTCTCGAGCGGGTTTTACTTTCGCCCCGAGGGCGAGCGCCTGATCTTCGGCAAGAGCAACCCCGCCGACGTGGGTTTCGCCGAGGGGATGGACTGGAGCTGGCTCGAGCCCACGCTGGAAGCTGGGATGCTGCGTTTTCCCTGGTTCGAGCGGCTGGCCCTGGACCACAGGGCGAGCTGGTGGGGCTACTACGAGGTCACGCCCGACCACAACCCCATCCTGGGCTGGATGCCGGGGGTGGAGGGCTGGGTCAACGCCTGCGGCTTCTCCGGTCACGGCGTGCAGCAAGCGGCTGCCGTAGGCCGCCTGATGGCCGAGGAGATCGTCGATGGAAGAGCTCGCCTCATTGATATAGATGCTTTGCGCTACGAGCGTTTTTCCCGCGCGGTGGAAGCGCTCGAGCGCCACATAGTTTGAAGCGTTCTGTTTATTTCAGAACACGGCCTCGAGCTTTAAGCCCTCTTGAAAATGGATGGGGTCTGAGGGTACACTGCGCTTTGGGTGATTCGATGAACGACTTTATCCGCATGACCGGGCTCTGGGCCTGAGGCCCTTTCCATACCCGAAACCCGCGCGTTCGCAGACCTGTAATGTCTGTTCGACCTGGCGGCCTTCGGGCCGCCGATTTGTTTGGGGTGCCGTATGCAAGTGCTCGAGAAAAATGTCGCCGTCAAGCTGGCTATCGAAGTTCACGGCCTGAGAAAAGTCTTCCGCAAGCGGGAGAGCCTGCTGAGAGGGCAGGTCAAGGAGGAGTGGGCGCTCAAGGGTGTTTCCTTCGTGGTGCAGGAAGGGGAAACCTACAGCCTGCTCGGCCCCAACGGCTCGGGTAAGTCCACCCTCATCCGCATCCTCTCGACCCTGCTGACCCAGGACGGGGGAGAGGTGCGCGTGTTGGGCTACCGGCTTCCCCAGGAAGAGAGGTTCCTGCGCCGCTTGATGGGCCGCGTGAGCGTGGACGCTGCCTTCTACAAGAAGCTCTCAGCTCGCGAGAACCTGCTCTACGCCGCGCAACTCTATGGCCTCGAGCCCCGCGCCGCCGAGCGGCGGGCCATGGCCATCCTGGAGCGGCTGGGCATCGAGTCGCGCCGCTTCAACGACCCGCTGGAGGAGATGAGTCGGGGGATGCAACAGAAGATCGCCATCACCCGTGCCCTGCTCATCAACCCCCCGCTCCTGCTGCTCGACGAGCCCACCACCGGCCTCGACCCCAAGAGCCGCCGGGATGTGCAGGCCTTCCTGGAGGACCTGCGCCGCGAGCAGGGCACCACCATCCTGCTCACCACCCACGACATGGCCGAGGCCGAGCGCCTGTCTCACCGCATCGGCTTCCTGGCCCGCGGCAACCTGGTGGCCGAGGGCACCGCAGAGGAACTCAAGGCGCAGGCGGGGACTGAGGACCTCGAGGAAGCCTTCATCGTGCTTACCGGCGAGGACATCAAGGAAGACGAAGAACAGGACGCTTGACGCAAAACGCAAGACGCAAGTGGCCAAGAGGCTTATAGCGTCTAGTGCGACTGAAGGGAGCTTTATGCTCGAACGTTATGTACGCCCTATGTGGGCATTCGTGTTCCGCGACTGGCACCTGACGCGGCGTTACATCAGCTGGGTTTTCGTGTTCGTGTTTTACGCCATCGTCAACTCGGCCACCATCGCCCTCATCGGCAAGGCTCAGGACGACTTCCGGCTGACGCTGACCCTGCTGCTGGGAGTGTTGCTGTGGAGCTTCCTCTCGGCCATGTACAACGAGATCGCCAACTCCATCAGCTATGAGCGCTGGGAGGGGACGCTGGAGTACACCTTCATGGCTCCGGTCTCGAGGCTCATCCACCTCAGCGGGGTTTCGCTCTTCGCCGTGCTCTTCAGCGTGGTGCGCACCATCGTGATCCTCATCGGGCTGGTGCTGTTCATCCAGGTCTCGGTGAGTGGGGCCAACCTGCTGGGGGTGCTGGTGGTGCTCTTGGTGGGCAGCCTGGCCTTCATGGGCCTGGGCCTGATGGCGGCCATCCTCCCGGTGATGAGCCCCGAGAACGGCGCTCAGGCTACCAACATCTTCCAGGGCGTGCTGCTGCTGGTCTCGGGCATCTACTATCCGGTTTCGGTGCTGCCGGCCTGGCTGCAACCTTTGGCCTACCTGAGCCCGGCCACCTACGCCCTCGAGGCTTCGCGCAAGCTGATGGGCATCAACAACCCCGACTCTACTCCCGAGCGCCTGGTGGGGGCCCCGCTGAGCGCGGTGCTGCCCGAGCTGGGCATCCTCTTCGTGATGGGCCTGGTGTTCATCCCCATGGGCCTGCTGGTCTTCAGTTGGGCTGAACGCTGGGCCAAGCAGACCGGCAAGCTCAAGCGCACGGGATAGGAGGTGCTGGTTAGGTATTGGCTCAGACGGGATGGCCAACTATGACAACACCTGAGGACGAGCTACATCGCCAAGTTCTGGCAACTCCTCCGCAGGCCAGTGAAGCTCACCAGCGACGCCAGGGCTTTATGTCCTGGCTTTTCTCGTGGGATCCCAGACCGCATAAGTGGATCTGGTATAAATTAGCAGTCTCGAGGGAGCAAGGGCATTTCGAGGGGGAGACAGCCTCGGAGGAGGCATTATGGAAATGGTTCGGGCAACGGGACTGAGCAAGCGCTATAAAAACTTCAAGGCCGTGCAGGAGCTGAGCTTCGCGCTCCGTCAGGGCGAGGTTTACGGTTTGTTGGGCCCCAATGGAGCCGGAAAGACCACCACCTTGCGCATGCTGGCAACCTTGCTCACCCCCAGCAGCGGCACCGCCACGGTCGCAGGGTACGACATCCGCAAGCAGCCGCTCGAGGTGCGCCGCAACCTGGGCATCGTCAACGGGGGAATGCAGGTCTACGAGCGCCTGACGGGCCGGGAGGTGCTGGAGTTCTTCGCCGGCTTCTACGGACTCGAGGGCCGGCTGTTCCGGGAGCGGCTGGCGTGGGTGACGGAGTTGCTCGAGATGGAAGGCGTGTTGGACAAGCTGGTGCGGGAGATGTCCAGCGGCATGCGACAGAAGGTAGTGATCGCCCGTGCGATCCTCCACCAGCCGCCGGTGTTGCTCCTCGACGAGGCCACCGCTGGGCTCGACGTGTTCGCGAGGCGGGCCCTGCTCGAGTTCGTCAAGCAGTACCGCGCTCTGGGCAAGAGCCTGATCTACTCCACCCACGTCATGAGCGAAGCCGAGGAAGTCTGCGACCGGGTAGGCTTCCTCTACGAGGGGAAGCTGGTCTACGAGGGGCCTGCTGGGGAGGCCATGGCTCATGGTGGGGGCAGCCTGGAGCGCTCCTTCATCCGCCGCCTGGAGGAGGTCGCGACCCAACGCACACCGGAAGCACTTCGGAGGTGAGCCATGGACAACGTGATGCGTATTTTTCGCAAGGAAATGCTCTCGGTGCTGCGCGAGCGCCGGGTGATCTTCAGCACCCTGATACTGCCCATCCTGCTCATGCCCCTGCTGATGTACGGTCCCAGCCTGCTGCTGGGCAACGCTGCGAGGAAGACGGTGGAGGAAGTGCAGAAAGTGGGGGTACGCGACCTGCCCGAGGCGGCCCTCGAGGCCCTGCGGGCTGCCCGGCTCGAGCCCGTCCCCGCTGCCGACCCAGTCGCGGAGGTGCAGGAGAAAAAGTTGCAGGCTGCCGTGGTTTACGAAGGCGGTAACTACACCATCTATGGCAGGCTCTCCGGGGGCGTGACCCAGAGCAGCGTGGTGGTGGATAAGGTCGAAGGGGCTCTGCGGGCGCTCAAGGAGCAGGAGATAGCCCGCACTCTCCGGAGTCAGGGCATCTCGCCCGCGGTGCTCGAGCCCTTCCGGATCACCACCCAGGACGCCTCGCCCAAGCAGGAGCGCTCGGCGGGCCTGTTCGCCTTCTTCATCCCCTACTTCCTGGTGCTGTTCATCCTCATCGGCGGGCAGGTGGTGGCCATCGACACCACGGCGGGGGAGAAGGAGAAGGGGACGCTCGAGGCCCTGCTGGCGACCCCGGCACCCCTCTCACAGGTGGTGCTCGGCAAGGCCCTCGCGACGCTGGTGGTGGCGCTGGCGGCGGCGCTGGCCTCGGTGGGGGGTATCGTGCTGGGGGGAACGGTGGTGCGTAGCTTCTTCGCGCAGCAGCTCGAGGCCATGCAGGGCGGGGGCACCCAGCTCGGCGGGGCGCTCGCGCTCGAGCCCAGCGGCTACCTCGCGCTCCTCGTCACCGCCGTCCTCTTCGCGGCCATGATGGTCTCGGTGCAGCTCACGCTGGGCCTGTACGCCCGCAGCTTCAAGGAGGCCCAGAGCTACATGGCCCCCCTCCAGTTCGTCTTCATCCTGCCGCTCATCGCCCTGCAGTTCTCCGACTTCCTCACACAGCAGCAGTGGTACTACGCCCTGCCCGCCTTCAACGTGATGCTGCTGCTCGACGGCATCGTCAAGGGCTCGGCCCAGGGCTGGCAGATCAGCCTGACCTGGGCCACCACGCTGGTCTTCGCGGTGCTGGCCTTGATGCTCGCGGTGCGCAATTTCAGGAGGGAAGAGGTGGTGTTCAGGAATTAGCCCGCTGGCGCTGTATTCGGTGCTAAACAGCCGGGAATCCCCGGCTGTTCGGCCTACAGATGGGCATCCAGTTTAGGCCATCGGCAGCAACTCGGGGTCGCGCTCGCTCAGCACGGCCTCCACGTCGGGGTAGCGCAGGATGTTGTAGTGAGGGTCGCGCTCGGCGGGGGTGAAGCCCGCGTCGGCGATGTGGCGCACGATCTGGCGCACGGTGGCGTGGGTGCGGTTGTGCCCGGCGGCCACGCTGACCACGTTTTCCTCGAGCATGGTGCTTCCGAAGTCGTTGGCGCCGTAGTAGAGCGCGGTCTGGGCGACCTTGAAGCCCATGCTGGGCCAGCTCGCCTGCAGGTTGGGGATGTTATTGAGGGCCAGGCGGGCCACGGCGAGCTGTTGCAGGTACTCGTGGGCGCTGGCGCCGGGGGCTTTGCCCTTGAGGCGGGTATTCTCGGTTTGCAGCGTCCACATGGCGAAGGCGGCGTAGCCGTTGTGGTAGTCGCGCAGGGCCTTCTCCTGCTGGGCGCGGATCTTGACCAGGTGCTCGGCGCGCTGGGCGTAGGTCTCGCCGAAGCCGATGACCATGGTGGCGATGGTGTAGAGCCCCAGGCGCTGGGCCGCGTCCTGGATGCGGAACCAGTCCTCGGCCTTGATGCGGGCGGGCGCGGCCTTGGCCCGCACCTCGTCTACCAGGATCTCGCCCCCGGCACCGGGCAGCCCGTCGAGCCCGGCTTCCTTGAGCTCGGCTAGCAACTCGGGGGCTTTGCGGCCGGTGATCTTCTCGAGCCCCAGGATTTCCTCGGGGCTGAAGGCGTCGATGCGCACTTGGGGGTAGTGGTCCTTGAGGTAGCGCAGCAAGTCGAGATACCACTCGTAAGGCAGCTTGGGGTTGACCCCGCCCTGCATTAAGATGCGCCGCCCGCTGATGCTCATGAGTTCCTCGACCTTGCGCCCGATCTCCTCGAAGCTCAGCACGTAGGCGTCCTTCTGGCGGTCGGTGCGGTAGAAGGCGCAGAAGTTACAGGCCACGTTGCAGATGTTGGTGTAGTTGATGTTGCGGTCGATGAGATAGGTGACCACATCCGGCCTCGCCCGGCGCGTTCGGGCCTCGTGGGCTGCCGCTGCCAGCTCGGGCAGGGGAACGTGGTATAGCGCTTCGATTTCCTGGACACTGAGGGCCTCGCCCTCGACTGCACGCTCGAGAAGTCGGTCGTTCACGCTGTCACCCCTTCAAAACGCGGAAGAATAACCCCCTCATGCCGGTTCATATCCCCTCAATGTTACAGCCAGGCCTGGTGAAAAAAGTACCTTTTGCTATATCTCCTCAGGAAAGGCCATCATCTTGCAACCGAGCCCTGCTGGGGCTACCCTGGAATGGCATACCAAGGAGGGAAACATGTCGAGCAGCCCGCTGGAACTGCTTGAGGAACTCGAGTACCTGCTTTCCCACCGCCACCCAGCCGGACCTGGTACCCACGTGCACGGCACGGGCATCGAGGTGCGTGAAGCCCGCAAGGCTTTGGAGCACATTCGTGAAGCTCTGAGCCGGGGGACCGATCCAGCGCCTGCCATTGCCAGGGCCCGCAGGGCAGCCATCAGCCTGCACCTCAACGAGCCCCACCGCTTCAGCCACGTGCTCAACCAGCTCGAGCAGACCCTCGCCGGGGGGGTCGAAAAGGCTAGCTAGCCCTGCGGCGGCGCCAGGAGCGCAGAATTTCGCGGTACATCAGGAGCCGGTGGGCTACTCCAGCCCAGAAGCCGCGTTTTTCCTCTTTCATCACCTGGGCCATCCCCACCAGCGGCACGTACTTCACCCGCCAGCGCTGCCGCCCCGCGTGCTGCGTCAGCACCATTTCGATGCCGTAGCGGGCCTCCTCGAGGCCCCGCACTTCCCGCAGCAACTCGGTGCGCAAGGCCCGTTGGCCCGAGAGGTAAGGGGTGATCTTCTGGGCTAAGTCGGTCTGCAAGCGACCACCCTTGAAGATGCCGATGCTCATGTCGGCCTGGCCATCGCGCACGGGAGAGAGGAGGGCCTCGAGGTGCTGGGGGGTCAGGCCGGTGAGGTCGGCGTCGAGCAGCATCACCAGCGGGGTCTCGACGTGCTGGAGGCCATAGGCCACCGCTCCACCCTTGCCGCGGTTGTGTGGTAGCCGCACCACCTTTGCCCCGGCGGCCTCGGCTACCTGAGCGGTGGCGTCGGTGGAGCCATCATCGGCGACCAGGACGGGGAAGCCCGCCTCGAGCGCCACTTTGATTACCGAGGCGACGTGGTCTTCTTCGTTGTAGGCGGGGATCAGCACCGTGGTCGTGGTCATGGCCTTAGCCTCCCCCCAGGTTGCGCAGGTCGTTGATGGTCACCAGCACCAGCAGCAGCAGCATCAAGATGAAGCCGCCATAGCTGAGCTGGGCCTCGCGCTCGGCGCTGATGCGGTTCCTGGTCAGCACGTTGGCCAGGAGGATCAGGATGCGCCCGCCATCGAGGCCGGGGATGGGCAGCAGATTGAAGATCGCCAGCGAGAGGTTGATCTGGATCATCAGGATGGCCAGGGTGTAGGCCCCCTGCTGCGCGGCCTGCCCGGTGGCCGAGACGATGCCCACCGGTCCGGCGATCCCCGTGTTGGGCTGGCCCATCACGGTGCCCACCAGGCCGGTGACGATGGCGCGAAAAGCCGCGGGAGCCGCGGTCACGGTGTCGGCGATGGCGCGGAAGAAGGCCTGGAGGAAGGGCAGCCGGTTGTACTGGACGATGGGGCCGTAGCGGATCCCCAGGGTTTGCTGGCCCCCGGACCAGTCGAAGCGAACCTCGAGCACTTCACCGTCCCGCTGCACCGTGAAGCGCTTCTCACCGGCGCTGTCGCGGAAATGGGTCACGTCCTGCCAGCTCTTCAGCGGCTGTCCGTTGACCGCCACGATGATGTCACCGGCTTTCAGGCCGATTTTTTCGGCCTGGCTGCCCTCGACGATCGCGGCGATCTGGGCTTGGCCGGGCACTGCCTCGGGCAACCCGCGCACGCTGGCCAGAGTCGCCAACAGCAACCAGGCCAGCAGCAGGTTCATCACCACGCCGCCCACCAGGATCGCGAGTTTGCCCAAAGCACCGAGCCTCGAGTAGCCGTGGGTGTCGCCAGGCAGCATCCCCTCGATCTCGGCATAGCCGCCCAGCGGGATGGCGTTGAGCCGCCAGGTGGTGCCCCGCCAGTCGAACTTGAGCAGGGTGGGGCCGAAGCCGAGCGCGAAGTTCTTTACGCCGACCCCCTGGACCCTGGCCGCCCAGTAGTGCCCCAGTTCGTGGACCAGGATGCTGACGCCGATGATGAGCAAAAACCACAACAATGCCATCGTCTAAACCTTCACCTTCAGGAGTTCCTTGCTTCTGATCCGGGCTTCCCGGTCGGCAAGTTCGATGCTCTCCCAGCTTAAAGCGCCCTCGGGAACCCCCTCCAGGGCGGCCTCGAGCACCCTGGGGATGTCCAGGTACGTGATCTGGCCCTTGAGAAAAGCCTCCACCGCGACTTCGTCGGCGGCGTTGAGCACCACCGGGGCCAGCCCGCCCCTGCGCCCGGCTTCGTAGGCTATGGCCAGCGCGGGGAAGCGATCCGTATCGGGGGGGTAGAACTCCAAGCACTCGGGGATGGGAACGTCGCGCAGGGGGGT
>NZ_QWLA01000149.1 GCF_003574095.1 Calidithermus roseus | reverse complement strand
GCGCCAGCGTGCTGCTGAGGGTCCCCAGCGCGGTGGTGCCCTGGGAGCACAACTACGTGCTCAACGTCTCCCACCCGCAGTACCGCCGGGTGCACGTCGGCGAGCCCCGGCCCTTCGCCTTCGACCCGCGCCTGCTCAAGGGCTGACCGGCGCGGAAAGGGCGGCGGAGCCTCAGGGGTTCTCCCGCCCCGCGTAGAAGCAGGCGGGCAGGGTTTCCCCGTCCCCGAGCACGAACTCGCGGGCGGGGTCCAGCGGCACGCCGCAGAGGTGGCTGAAGCTGTATCGGCCGGGCAGCACCCCCACGTCGCCGGGGCCGCTGAACTCGTAGCTGCGGCCCACGGTGAGGTTCTGCGCGCGGGTGTAGCCCGCGAGGGAGAGGTAGACGACGGCCCGGCCCGACACCTCGAAGCGGTCGGTGATGGCCGTCTCGCCCGGGCGGAGCGTGGGGTTGACGTCGATGCGGGTCACCCGCTGGGCCTCGTCGCCCTCCCAGCCGTAGGACACGCTGCCCTCGAGGTGGGGGTTCAGGGCCACAGGCGCGGGGTTCTGGGGCGTGTCGGTCCAGACCCGGTTGAGCGGGGCGCTCGCCGCACATACCCGGCGGTCCTCGAGGTAGTCGTACTCCAGGCACAGCGAGTTGCTCCACGAGCGCTCGATGCTCGCGGAGGCGTCCACCGGCCAGGCGCCGCCCTTGGGGATGGGCATCTCCCAGACGTCCATCGTGTTCCGGTTCGCGCCCGGCCAGTTCCCCAGGGAGGCCGCGGAGGTGCCGTCGCCGTTTTGGGGGAGGTTCTCGGCAGCGTAGCGCACCGTGAGGGGGTCCACGAGGCCCACGGCGTAGCCGGCGATGCCGCTCGCCCCACCCGCGCAGTACACGCGGGTGTTGACGTAGTACACCTTCCCCGGCTGCATGCGGCCAGGGTCGATGACAAAGCGGCCCTCGAAGCCCGACACCGCCGCGCAGCCCCCGCCCCCGCCGTACTCGAAGGTGATGGCCGGGGCCGACGGGGACAGCGGGATGGCCTCGGTGTAGGTCTGGGTCACGGAGGTGTTGGGCCACCAGAACAGGCTCACCAGCCCGAAGGACAGCGCCCAGGCCGTCCCCCACAGCAGGTTTTTGTAGTCGATGCCGCTCTTGGTCAGCACCGCCTGGCCGTTGCGCCGGAGCACCCCGTCCTTGACGTCCACCCGGTGGTCGATGCGCAGGTAGGCCACGTCGGCGCTCCTGTAGGTGACGGCGGCACGGGTCACCTTCCCTGCCTGTACGGGCACCTGCTGGCCGTAGGTGTTCACAAGGGCACCCGATGAATCTACCGGCTTGATCTCGCGCCCCTGGGCGTAGGGCACGCTCAGGGCGGTGACGGCGTAGGTCTTCTCGCTCGTCTCCCCGAGGTCGAGGGCCAGGCAGCGCTCGCCCCACGCGCGCACCTCGGCCTTCTGCACGAGCTCGCCGGGGGGGCGGTCGCAGGCCCCCGCCAGCGCGGGCGCGAGGGTCAGCAAGCCGATGGCGATGGTCGCGTTTCTCACTTTCCACCTCCTCAGGGGCTCAGGGGCACTCGTAGACCCGGGCGCCGGGGTCCACCGCGCTCCCGTCGGAGGGGTAGACGCACACCCGGGGGGCCACCCCCGGCGCCCCGTCCTCGAAGCGCACGTCCAGCTCGAGCATCCCCGGGTAGCGCTCGAAGCGGTAGCGCACCGTCCCTGCCTCGCCCACCCCCTCGCTGGGCACCTCGGCGCGGAGGGAGGGCGGGTCGGGCCGCCAGACCCCGCTGCCGTCGGGGGCCCTGACCTCGGCGAAGCGCAGGGTGTAGGGGCCGGGCTCGGCGGCCTCCTCCCGGGCGCCGGCTGCGGCGCTGTAGCGGTAGCTGGCGAAGGGGCCGTCGGCCTCCACCTCCGCCGCCAGGCCCCCCGGCAATCCGGCCACCTCCCAGCGCAGCCGCCCCCCCAAACGCTGGTAGCTCACCCGGG
>NZ_QWLA01000148.1 GCF_003574095.1 Calidithermus roseus | reverse complement strand
GCCAGCGGGTCTTCTCCTTGGCATCCTTGCAGCTACGGTAGCGCTGTTCGAGTTCCTCCAGGCTCAGGTGGGGGTGTAGGGGTATGGCTTTGCTCGGCATGCATTATTATCTACATAGGTTTGGTATTATAGCCCGCACGAAGCGCTCGAAGTCCCGGTGGGCGTTGACCGTAACCCAGCGGGCTCCCTCAGGGGACTCCACCTGGTGGGTATGGGGCACCCCCTTGGGGCCTAGGATTTCCTCAAAGGGTAGAGCAAGCCGGGATGTATCCCCCACGAAAAAGCGGATCGCACCTTCCAAAACGATAAAGACCTGGTCCTCGGTGTGGTGGATGTGCAGGGGTGGGGAATCCCCAAAAGGAGCCCAATGCTCCATGACGGAAAGGCCATCCTGGCCCTCTACTTCCGAGACCCAGATGCGAACCAGGGTATTGAAGAACCAAAGAGCCTGCATATTCAAGCCCTCCTCATAGGCAGTACCCCGTGTGTTCTGCGTGCGGCACAAAGTAGGCGTGGACGTCGTAGTGGGGAACCTCGTAGCCCTCGTGGCCTTTGGGCTGGAACTCTATGTCCACATGGTCTATGGCATGACCCTTCAGGGGCCTCAGCACCTCGGTCCAGGACTTGCCAGCCACAAAGTCGGCCTGGGAAACCATGATCTCCACGAACACCACCTTCTCCCCCATGACCCCGTAGATGGGGCCAAAGGGAAGGTCCTGGGGCTTAGCCCAGTGCTCACCCATCCCCGGCACACAGGAGCTTACCTGGACCACGCCTTCTGGCAACCCCAGGGCTTTGGCCTTTTGCGCTGGTGGTTGCGCCAAAACGCCTACCAATAAACCCAATAGCCCAACTATCAATCCGAGAAATCCCAATCTAGCCATCCCTTGCCTCCTTGCCCAACTGGTAATCCAGCCAGGCAGGGTCAAGTTAGCAAGCGCAGGATGACCGAAGGATGACAGCACCAGGTTCGGGGTGCTTCCGAACCGATGCGTTGATTCCTTCACACCTGTGTGAGCATTTTCGGCGGCACATCTGGAGCGATAGCGCACCCCTTGATCCGATGCACACTTCAGCTGGCAGTTCGGCTCCAGCCGGGTAATCCAAGCCAGCTTCGAGAAGCAGAACCGTACGGCCTCTACCCTCGCTCAAGCGGGCGGCCAAGACGCATCCCGCCGAACCTGCACCCATGTTCGCGATATCGAATATCATGCCACCACCTTGGTAATCTCGCTACGTACTGCCTATCTGCGCCTCACTGCGCCGCGAAGCGCAGCGGGACGACGTCAGGTGCGAGCGCGTATTGGGCAGCGCTGTTCATCCGAATGGCGACCTTGGGTTAGGCCATGCCGAGGGCCATCTTCAGCAGTCACCAACCTAACCTTTGACGTAGGAGAACTTCTCAGCTACCTTCCCATCCCGCACACGAAACACATCCACGCCGCGCAGATACCACGGCTTTCCTTCTTTCGTCTCTCTGTAAACCCATCGGACAACGCACCGATCGGCGACGGCAAACATTTCTCAACCTCAAAGAGCGCATCCGGATTTGTCGCGAAGAATCGTTCCCAGAAGGCACGGACAGCCGCCTGGCCCTCATAACGCCCGCCATCCGGGGGCGGATAAGTGTTTTCGAACACACAGTCCGCGGTCATGGCAGCCATGGCCGCGCCAACACCATGCCTGTTGATGGCGTCGTTGAAGCGCTGAACCGCTTCGAGCGTGAATTTTGTCAGCATTTCTTCGGGCGCGTTGGCGGACATCTTGACGATATCTGCCAGTTCGATCAGCACATTGGGTTCGTCACCAACCACCCAAGCGTCATTCCCAGGATGTATGACCGCCACACCCCCCGGACCGAATTCCATCTCGGTGCCGTCATCCATCCGCACCCGTTGCCACCCTGCGAGAAAGATCTTCACATGGAACCGCTGGCAGCTTTCGCCGCCCACGACCGGCTTGACGTGCTTGGACGGGTGCGTCCCCGAATCAACCCTAAAGGGCTAAGCTGCTGGGAAAGCGACATGGCGCACGGTGTCGAAAGAGACGATTGGACGGAGAGAGAATAGCTGGGAGCGGCCAAAGGCCTTGGCGTGGGCCCCGCTGACCGACCAGCGAGCCCCGGCG
>NZ_QWLA01000147.1 GCF_003574095.1 Calidithermus roseus | reverse complement strand
AACCCCCCCCGCCTGGCCCGTGCCGTGCGCAACGGGCTGTGGAATGGCGCGTCCAATCTGCTCGTGGCATTGGTGGGCGTCGTCACCTCGGTCATCGTGGCCCGCAGCCTGAGCGAGGCGCAATTCGGCGTCTACAGCTATTACGCCTGGCTCTCGGGGACTTTGGTGGCCCTGCTGAACACCCAGTCCTTTGGCTCGGCCCTGACCAAGCTGGCGGCGGAACTGCGCGGGCGGGGAGAGGTCGGGGAGGCCAGGGCCTTAGGACGTGGGGTGATGCTGGTGCTGGTGGGCTCGAGCCTGCTGCTGAGCATTGCCGTGCTGATCTATGCGCTGGGGTTCGAGCCTCCTTTGCGCTATTACTTTCTGGTCGTGGCAGCCGCGCCCTTGCCGGGGGTGCTGGCCTCGCTGCTTTCCTCGGTGTTCTGGAGCCGGGAGAACTACCGCGTCACCTCCATCGCCAACCTCCTGGGCGCCGGGCTCCAGGTGGTGCTGGTGTTGCTGGCCTACTGGCGGGGCTGGGGGGTGGCGGGCTACTTGCTGTTGAGTTTGGTCTTGCCGCTGACCAACTGTATTGCCTTGCTGCTGACCTCGTTCAGCGATGAGCCGAACAGGGGCGTGCGCCGCTGGTGGCCCAGCCGGCCCATCGTGCGCTACTACCTGCGATTCAGCTTTCCACTGGTGGTGATGGGGTTGTTGGAGCTGGTGTTGATCCAGCGCTCGGGGGTGCTGTTTCTCGAGCTCTACTCCACCGCGGCGGAGATCGGCTTCTACAGCCTGGCTTACACCATCTTCCAGCTGCTGTTCATGACCGGCTGGGCCCTGGTCAACAGCTTTTACCCCGCCATCTCTCACAGCTTCGGCCAGGGGGACTGGGCGGCCATACGCCACAAGATCCAACAGGCCGGGCTCTTGAGCGTGGTCTACGCTACCCCGCTGTTTCTGGGCGGGCTGGTCACCCTACCCGAGCTGATTGCCCTGCTCTTCGGGGTAGATAAGATCGAAGCCGCCCGTCCGGCCCAAGTGCTCTTCATCGGCATGCTGCCGATGTGCCTGGTGGGTCTCTATGGCCTGACCCTCGGCGCCATCAACCGCCCCTGGGCGGCTTTCCCCATCGGGATCGGAGCCTCACTGTTGGGAGTCGGGCTGAGCGTGTGGCTGGTACCCCAGCACGGGGCGGTGGGGGCTGCCATCGCCAATACCATAGCGCAGGGGACCTACGCGGGGCTCAAGTACTTCATCGTGCGGCGGCTGGCCGGAGTGGGGCTGCCCTGGGGCGTGATCGCCCAGGTGCTGCTCATCGGCTTCCTGACCGCCTTTTTGCCTCCCTTGCTGACCCTGTGGCTGTTTCCCGGCGCGCTGGGGCTGCTGCTGGGCATCGCCCTGGCTGCGGCGGCCTATGCCGGGGCGATGTGGAAGCTGGGCTACCTGCGCCGGATCGTCAGGGAATTGCCCACCGCGTCCCGCGGAGGTGGGGCGTGAAGGTGCTGCACCTGGTGGGCAACCTGCTCCTACCCAAAGATCCCGAGCGGGAGCGGGCCAGTGGGGCGGTGCGGGTGGCCCTCGAGCTCGCCCGCGTGCAGGCGAGGGCAGGGCACCAGCCCTGGGTGGTCGCCATCGGCCCCGAGGCCTGGACGCGGGAGTGGCTGGAGGTGCGCCTGGTTCAGCTCAAACCCCTGCCCTGGGCCCATTGGCGGGGGCTCGATTTCCGCAACCACCTGCCCTACGTGCTGCTGTGCCTGCGGGAGAGCTTCGACGTGGCCCACGGCCACCTCTATAGCTACCTGCGTTTTCTGAGGGTCAGAGCCCGCGTGGTGCACGTGCACCATGACCCCCTGCACAATGCAGCCGGGGCCGAGCTAGCGGCCATCGCCCGGCACTGCGACGCCTTCATCGCGGTGAGCCAGTTCGTGGCGCGGCGGCTCGAGCAGGGCCTAGGCGGGGGGGAGCGGGTTTTCCAGGTGTACAACGCCGTGGACGCCGTGCGTTTTGACCCGGCCCGCTACGCTCGGGAGCGCTTCGGGCTGCGGGAGCGCTGGGGCGTGAAGGCGGGGGACCCGGTGTGG
Organism: Calidithermus roseus; assembly: GCF_003574095.1. Classification (GTDB taxonomy): domain Bacteria; phylum Deinococcota; class Deinococci; order Deinococcales; family Thermaceae; genus Calidithermus; species Calidithermus roseus. Next base: position 223 of record NZ_QWLA01000147.1, on the reverse strand, counting down.
CTCTACGCGGGAGCCATCGTGCCGGAGAAGGGCGTGCTGCACCTGGCGCGGGCCTTCGCCCGGCTGGCCGAGCGCGTTCCCCAGGCCCACCTGGTCGTCGCCGGGGGTAGCGCGCTGTGGCGGCAGAGCTTCGAAACCGAAGACCCCCAGGCCGCCTACGAACTCGAGGTGCGCCGGACCCTCGCCGCCGCCGAGGCTCGGGGGCAGGTGCACTGGCTGGGGG
>NZ_QWLA01000146.1 GCF_003574095.1 Calidithermus roseus | reverse complement strand
CTACACCAGCGTGCCGGGGATCTTCGCCGCGGGGGACGTGGCCGACCCGGTCTACCGCCAGCTCACCACCAGCGTGGGGGCGGGCACCCGGGCTGCCATGGCCGCCGAAAAGTACCTGGCTGAGCACCAGGTTGCCCAAATTCCCTCTCCCGTAGCCAGCGAGTAGCTTTCTTCCAGCTGCCCGCCGCCTCTAGAGGCGGCGGGTTTGATTGACCCACCGTCGGCACCGTTGACTGCTCACCAAGCTCTACCGCGCCCTCGAGCCCGCCGCCACCCAGGAACTCGCCGCCGAACTGCTCGACTTGCCCTTCAGCACCTACCGCCGCCACCTGACCCAGGGGCTCGAGCGTGTCACCGAATGGCTGTGGCAGAGGGAGTTGTACGGGTTTGGTTGAGGCGGGGTCGATGGTCGATGGCCCAACGTTGAAGGCAAAACGCTGAATGCCCAAAGATTTAGACTGGAGCCTATGCTGATCTACGGACGCAACCCGGTTTTAGAAGCCATCAGGGAAGGCCGAGTGAGCCGGGTTTGGGTGGCCAGGGGGGTCGAACCCTGGCTGCTGCGGGAGCTGGAGAAGCTGAACGCAGACTACGAGCAGGTGCCGCGCATCGAGCTCGACCAGCGCCTGCGCACCACCCATCACCAGGGCATCGCCGCCGAGGTGGCCGAGCTGAAGTTCTCCGATCCCGAAGCCCCCTTCGAGCTGGCGAAAACGCGGGGGGAAACCCTGCTACTGGTGCTGCTGGATGGCATCACCGACCCGCGCAACTACGGGGCCATCATTCGCAGCGCGCTGGCGCTGGGGGCGCACGGAGTGGTGAGCGAGGAAAGGCGCAGCGCCCCCCTTTCGGCACTGGTGCTCAAGGCTTCGGCGGGGACGGCGCTCAAGCTGCCGCTGGTGCAGGTGAAGAACATGGCCCGCTACCTCGAGGAGCTCAAGAAGCGGGGAGTTTGGGTGTACGGGGCGGCTGGAGAAGCGGCCAAAGACCTCGAGGCCCTCGATTACAAGCGGCCCCTGGCCATCGTCATCGGCTCGGAAGGCGAGGGTTTGCGGCGGCTGGTAGCCGAGCGCTGCGACGAGCTGCTGCGCATTTCCATGCACCCCGAAGCCGAGTCGCTCAACGCCTCAGTCGCGCTGGGCATCATCTTGTACCGGGTCCGGCTGGGGCGTGCGTAAGGCCAGGAAACCCCCGCCCAGCATGATGCCGAGGGTTCCGGCCCAGAACACCGCCTGGGGCACGTGCAAAGCCAGCTCGGGCCGCCCCAGGAGGTCGCTGGCCTTGCTCCAGCCCTCCATCCCCAGCTTGATCCCGGCCCAGCCCACCACCGCGTAGGCCACCTGCTCGAGGTGGGGATAGCGCTCCATCACCCGCACCATCCAGCCCGCCGCCAGGCGGATGAGCAGGATCCCGATGGCCACGCCGGTGAAGATCACCCAGAAGACCTTGCTGAAGGCCACCACCACCAGCACCGAGTCGATGGCGAAGATCAGATCGACCACGTTGAGCATCACCACCACCCGCCAGAAGGAGGGTGGGCGAGCGGGGGGGCGTTCTTCCTCCACGATCCGGCGGCGGTTGTAGTGCAGAGCGTGTCGTATTGCCAGATAGACCAAGTAAAGCCCCCCCAGCACCTGTATCCACCACACCTGGATGATGACGGTGGCGAAGAACAATACCAGCGCCCGCAGCCCATAAGCTCCCAGCAGCCCATACAGCAGCGCCCGACCCCGCTGGTCGGGATCCAGGGGCCGCACCATCACCGCCAGAACGACGGCATTATCCACCGAGAGGACGGCCTCGAGGACCACGATGGTCAGGATTACCAGCAGCGCGCCCCCGAGGTCCATGGGACCAGCATTCCCCAAAACCCGGCGGACAGGCAAGCCCATGGCTGGCAAAGGGGTGGTCGGTCACTGGCGACGGGCGGGCATGGGCGTTTGAGCTTCGACAATCTCGTGGCGCTGCCCAGCGAGGGCTCTTATGCAGTAAGGTATGCCCCATGGATTTGGCACACTCCCTTTCGCGGCTGATCCAAGCCGAGAGCTATTCGGGCCACGAGGAGCGCGCGGTGCGGGTGCTGGTGGGCCTTTTGGAAGAGCTGGGGCTAAAGGCCGAGGTGGACGAGGCAGGGAACGTCGAGGCCGTGCTGGGCTCGCAGGAGCCGGAGATCTTGCTCACCGGGCATATCGACGTGGTGCCTGCCGGAGACCCTGGGGCCTGGCCTCACCCGCCTTTCGCCGGGGTCATCGAGGGCGGGAAGGTGTGGGGGCGCGGGGCGGTGGACATGAAAGGGCCGCTGGTGGCGATGCTGGGGGCCATAC
>NZ_QWLA01000145.1 GCF_003574095.1 Calidithermus roseus | reverse complement strand
GGGCCAGTCCAGGCAGCTCAGGGCGGCGTTGGGGTCGGCGTCCAGGCGGCTCAGGCGGGCCTGCCAGACGATGCGGGTGCGGGTGGTGGTGTCGGGGCCGCGCAGGGCTACCTCGCGCATGGCGGGCCCCAGCTGGCCGTCGGAGAGGGCGGGGTCTTCCAGGTGGCTCAAGTGGCGCTCCCACACGTCGAGGTAGGCCAGGTAGAGCCCGTCCTCGCCCGGCAGGCTCACCAAGCTGCCCAGGTCGGGCTGGGCGGTGTAGAGCACCTCGGCGTCGTTCTCGCACAGGATCCCGCCCACGTAGTAGCGTCCCGCGCCCAGCCGCAGGTTGTTCCCCACCACGCTCAGCCCGAAGCCGGCGCCCCCGATGGGCCCCGCGGCGGGGCCCAGGCTGTCCTCGAGCGCGCCGCGGTGAAAATAGGTGCTGATGTCGTGCTGCTCGTTCCAGTCGGCGTCGAGCTGCACCCGCCCCTGTTGCATGCGCACGCTGGAGTAGCGTTTGCGCCGCTTGAACGTCAGCCGTGTGAAGTCCCCCTTCATAAGCCTCCCTCGAAATCACGTCACGAAAAACAGCCCGGCCTCGAGACCGAAGCGCAGATATTCCCCCAGCGCGATGCGCAGGTTGGCCTCGCGCTGGGCCTGTTTGAGGAAGCCGAAGGCCCCCATCTCCGAGCCGTCCTCGGCCCCCGTGCGGATGGCCTCGGGGCAGCTTGGGGCCAGTTGCCCGTAGGCCGGCTGGCCGTAGCGCAGGCTGCTGAAGCTGGGGCGCAGCCAGGTGAGCACCTCCCGCCGGATGCGCTCTTTCTCGGCCTGGGAGGCCCCGGCGGTGGCCTCGAGCCGGCGGGCTAGCTCGAGGTCGGGCTGGCAGCGGTAGCGGCGGGGCACCCGCGCCCCCTCCGGCACGTAGCTGAAGCACACGCAGCCTTTCTGGCGGCGCTCGACGCGCAGCACCACGTCCTCCGGGCCTTCGGGCTGCACGGCGAAGATCACCTCCGAGGCTTCGAGTTCCTTCAGGCGCACCCGGCCCAGCACCGTGCTACGGACCAGGCGGGTGGGCGGGCCGAAGAGCGCGGCCTGGGCGGGATCGGCCAGGGCGAAGTCGGCGGGGTGGGCGATGGCGAACTTGCCCTGGGGGTCGTGGACCAGGCTTTCGCTGACCTCCAGTCCCCGCACCGCCTCGTCCAGCAGCACGCTGCCGCAGATGCTCCTGTGCAGCACCACCTCCAGCCGCTCGTTGCGCTGGCCGGGGGTGGTGGAGGGCTCGACGAGCAGGAGGTGGCCCGGCAGCAGGGTGCAGTGCTCGAGCCGCAGGCCCCCCAGGTGGCCCGCCCGCACGGTGAGGTCGCCCTCGAGCAAGAGCCCGCCCAGCACCAGCACGCCGGGGTTGGCGCTCGTGGCGGGGGCGGTTCCCCGCACCTCGAGGTTCCCGCGCAGGTGGGGCCGGCGCCCCTCGGCCACCAGCCGCCCCGGCGGGCGCGACTTGGGCCGGGGCGGGGGCTGGGTGAGGTCCTCGACCACCGGCCAGTCGGCGGCCACCACGAACAGTTGCCGCCCCTCGGGGATCAGCAGGGCGTTGGCTCCGGTGAGGTTCTCGGCGTAGCTGCGGCTGTCCATCAGGCAGATCAGGCCGCTTTGGGGCGGGTTGGGCTGGCCCTGGGCGCTGTTCCAGGCCTGCACCGCCTCGAGCAGGGTCTTGAAGACGGGCTCGCCCGCCACCGCCGGGATCTCCTGGCTGACCCCCACCTGCCACTGGAGGGTGCGGGGCAGCAGGCCCTCGAGCGAGGCCCGGCGGTTGTAGGGGCCCCCACCCAGGTCGCCGCTGAAGCCGTAGGCGTAGCTCACGGCCTTGGGATTGCGCGGGGTGTAGGGGAACTGCGGGTCGGGCAGCTCGGCGGGGTTGGGGAGCAGCGTGAAGAGCCGTCCCCGCTCGGGGTCCACGGCCACGCGGGTGCGGAACTTCGAGCCGTCGGGCCGGGCAAAGACCTGGGTGAGGGGCGCTTTCCAGGCGGGGTGGTCCCAGTCCAGGTTGCACACCTCGATCTCCTCGGGCTCCAGCGGCTGGCTCGAGCCCTCCAGCAGCACCTCGAGCACCGCGTTGGCCCCGAAGTAGACCCCTTTCGGGGCCTCGCCCGCCACCAGCGCCCGGCGCCGCGCCCGCAGCTCATCGGCCAGCGCCCGGCGGCGCAGGGGGGCGGGCACGTTGATCTCCTGGGCAAGCTGGGTGAGGGCGGCTTCGGTCTGGGGCGGGTTGAAGAGCGGAGCGTCGAGGCCCAGCGAGCTGAAGGTGTAGCGTCCCGGCCCCACCTCGCGGGGGGTGGTGCCGGTGGCGGGGAGGCTCAGGGG
>NZ_QWLA01000144.1 GCF_003574095.1 Calidithermus roseus | reverse complement strand
GCCCCCGCCCCCTCCGGTGCAGGACCCCCCGGCCCAGGGGCCGCTGATGGCGGAGCAGAGGAACTTCTCCGTGAGCCTGTGGAACACGGTGCCGGGAATCGGGGCCCAGGTCTACGTGGCCCCCAGGGACGGGGCGTGGCGGGATTACGTGGTGAACCTGTTCCCCGACGATACCCAGCCTAGGCCCTATTACCGGGAGATCTCCTGGCTCCGCCTGCGCGAGGGCCGCCTCGAGGTGTGGGCCCAGGACCTCTCGCCCACCAAGGTCTACGGCGGGCGGCGCTTCAAGTGGGTCTACCCCTTCCGCCTCGACGACTCGGGCTTCCCCCCGAAGCTGGTCTTCCCCGACGGCCCGGTGAGCTTCGAGGCGCTGCCCGAGTTCCCCTGGGGCGACGCGGCCCCCACCGACGACCGCGTGCGGGGCTACCTGCGCACGGTGAGCGTCGGGGGGGCCTTCCAGGCCTGCGTCCGCCAGGACTGGCAGCCCAACCCCTCCTGGTCCCCCATCGACAGGGGGCTGTGGGGGGAGGTCTTCGCGATGGGCGGCGAGATGCAGCCCGCCCAGCCGGGGCAGCATAACTACCTCGTGACCTACCTCTGGGAGGATGGGGTCTACGCGGGCAGGCCCAAGGCCACGGGGGCCGGGACCTTCAGCCTGGGGCCCACCAACAGCGACCAGACCTACCTCGACGGCCGCCCCCACAGCGCGGTGATGATCTCCAAGAGCTACGGCGCGGGGCGGGTGCGCCAGGCCTGGGAGGGGCGCTGGTTCCGGGCCTACAACCGGGGCTACGGGGCCTACGACGACCCCGCGGCCCCCGGCGGGGTGCGCTGCGAGTTCGGCGAGGGCTGGCGGGTGGAGGAGGTCACCGACCCCGAGGAGGTGGGGCTGCTCGAGGCCTACGAGGAGGGCTTCCGCAGCGGCCAGGTCCACCCCGACGTGGACTACTACGCCCGCCCCGGCCTCAACCCCAAGCTCTGCCCCACCGCCTGGCGGCGCCCCGACGGCGCCTGCGAGGCGGGCTGAGCCGGGGTCGCGCCCGTGCTGCTGTTCCTCGACGAGAGCGGGACTGACCGCAAGGAGGCCCCCTACGAGGTGCTGGCCGGGGTCGCCGTCGACGAGCGACGGGCCTGGCGGCTGATCGAGGCGGTACGGGCCGCCCAGCTCGAGCACTTCGGGGTGGAGCTCTCGGACGTGCTGAAGGAGTTCAAAGGTAGCCAGCTGCTGCACCGCAAGAAGTTCCGCCTCGCCGCCCAGCTGCCCGCGATGGACCCCGAGGCCCGGCGGGAGCGGGCCCAGGCCCTTTTGGAGAAGGGCAAGGCCGCCCGGGAGGCCGGCGCGGAGGCCGCGCCCACCCGCGCCGAGCTCACGGCCTACGCCCAGGCCTGCCTGGCCTACGCCGAGCAGCTGCTCGAGCTGTGCGCCCGACACCGGGCGCGGGTCTTCGCCAGCGTGGTCGACCCGGACGCCCCCCACCCCGCCGGGACGATGCTGCGCAAGGACTTCGCCTACCTCTTCGAGCGCTTCTTCTACAGCCTGGAGGACGGCGAGGACCACCACCACGGCCTGGTGGTCTTCGACGAGCTCGACGTCACCCAGTCTCGCCGGCTCAGCGCGCAGATGGCGCGCTACTTCCGCGAGACCCGCACGGGCCACCGGCGCTCCAGGCGCATCCTTCCCGAGCCCTTCTTCGTCCACTCCGACCTGACCACCCTGGTGCAGGTGGCCGACCTGGTGGCTTACTGCCTCAACTGGGGCTGGCGGCTGCCGGGGAAGATGACCCGCCCCACCCGGCCTGAGATCGAGCCTTACGGCCAGGCCGCGGCCCGGCTGGCCTACCGCGGCCGACCCCGCAAGGGGCGGGACGGCCGGCGACGCCCGGTGTACGGGATCTGCTACCTCGAGGACCTGCGCCCGCGCCTGGGCAAAAAAGGGAAAAAAGAAAAGGCAGTGCCCTAGGGCAAAGCCTCCGACTAAGACTATAGCACACTATAGGCCCGAGGCCAAGTCGGCCCGCCCGGCGGCGGGGGGCGCGGCAGCTCTCATCTTTCCCCGGCAGGCCCGCGCGGCGTCTCCTACCATGGGCGCATGCGTTCGTGGCGTTACCTGGTGCTGGCGCTGCTCTCGGGCGGCGTGCTGGCCCCGCTGGGGCTGGCCCTGACCCTGCGGCGCGCGCGGCTTTGGCGGGTGTCGGCGGCCTGCTTAGGGGGACTGGCGCTCTTCGCGCTGATGTGGACGCAGCCCTACCTCTGGAGCTCGCTGCTGTGGCTGGCGGGCCTGGCGGGCCTGCTGGTGCTGGCGGTGGGGGAGGAGCGCGACCCCCGTGCGTGGGGGCGGGCGGCGCTGCTGGTGCTGGGGCAGGTGCTGCTGGGCCTGGGACTGGCGCTGGCCGCGGCGGGGTGGCTCCTGGGCGGGGCGGAGGGGTCCGGGCCGGCGGCCTCCGCTCCGGCCCGCGCCCTCGCGC
>NZ_QWLA01000143.1 GCF_003574095.1 Calidithermus roseus | reverse complement strand
CCCCCAGGCCCACCGCCCAGGGCCTCAGCTCCCAGGCGGCCTTCAACGACCCCCTGCTGCCGCAGCAGTGGTGGCTCGGGAAGATCGGCGCCCCCGACGCCTGGAGCCAGGGCGCGGTGGGCACCGGCGTCACCATCGGTGTCGTCGACTCCGACTTCGACCGCTCCCACCCCGACCTCTGCGACCAGCCCAGCCGCAGCCGCTGCGTGAGCGGCTACAACGCCTTCACCCTCAGGGCGTACGCACCTACCGACCCCTTCCAGGGCAACCCGGGCCGCGACACCCACGGCTCGGGCTCGGCGGGGATGGCCGCGGCGCTGTCCAACAACGGCCAGTTCGTGGCCGGGGTGGCCGGGGGCGACGGCAACCCGGCCAGCGCCGCCCGGCTCATGCCCATCACCATCTTCGGGGGCTCGAGCGGTGGGTACGCCGGCGACTTCAACGTGGCGCAGGCCATCGTCTGGGCGGTCAACGGCCCCGACGGCCTACCCCCCACCGACCCCGGCGACAGCGGCGACGGGGCCGACATCCTCAACAACTCCTGGGGCGGCGGCGGTTACAGCCACCTCCTGAAGGACGCCTTCGACTACGCCCTGCTGAACCGGGTCGTGGTGGTGGCCTCGGCAGGCAACGACTACCGCGACGCCTACCACCTCCCCTCGGGGCTGCCCGGGGTCATCGCGGTGGCGGCCACCAACCCCCACGACGAAAAGACCGACTTCTCCACCTACGGCCCTTGGGTCGACATCTCCGCCCCCGGCGACGACGTGCTGACGACCTACGTGAACCTCGGCAGCAAGACCTGGCTCTTCGGCGGGACCTCCGCGGCCGGTCCGGTGGTGGCAGGGGCGGCGGCGGCGGTGCTGCAGGTCCTGCGCGACAACGGCCTCAGCCCGACGCCCTATCAGGTCATGCGGATCCTGCAGATGACCGCCGACCCGGTGGCGGGGCCGCCCGCCGTAACTGCGGGCATGGGGGCCGGCCGGGTGAACGTGGCCAAGGCGGTGCGGCTGGCGAAGGGGATCACCACCCCGGCCGCGCTGCCCGCCGACGGGAGCAACATCACGGTGGGCGTGCTGAACAAGGCCGCCGACGCCGGCACCGACATGCTGGGCTTCGTCCCCTTTAGCAGCGTCACGCTCGTGCACGCGGCCACGGGCAAGCAGTACCACGCCCAGATCGGCGTCGGCCCTGGCGCCCTTTTCCTCGGGAGCGAGCCGGGCAACTACCGGGTGCTGGCCGGAGGCCCCAGCCAGCTTCTCCTGGGCGGCAGCGAGGACCCGCAGGAGACCGTGGTCGCCGCACCCGCGGGCAGCTCACCCCTCGTGATCCTCCGCCAGCAGGCCGACCTGTACGAGACCGCCGGGGGCTCGGGTCCGGCCCGCAACGAAACCCCCGGCACGGCCACCGACCTCGCCGGGTTCTTGGGCACGCTGCTCCCCTCCTTCACCCTCAGCGCGGCCTTCGACTCCAACAACTTCGCCCACCTCGGCCTCCCGGAGGGCGGGCCGGACGTGGACGTGTACGCCATCTCCCTGGCCGAAGGGACGACGCTTCACCTCCGTGCGGCCAGCACGTACATCGGCGGACAGGGGAAGGTCAAGCTCAGCCTCGTCGCCCCGGACCAGATCACCGTAGTCGCCAGCGACACCGAGACTGCTGTGCCCGCCTCGCTCAGCTTCACTGTGGGGACGGGCCAGGCCGGGACGTACTACGTCAAGCTCGAGGAAGCCAGCGGCGAGCAGGGACTGGGCTACTTCTACCGCCTGGGCGTGGGCACAAACGCCAGCCCGGCCCCCGACTTCTGACGCCGCGCCCGGGAAGACAGCCTCTCGGGTCTGGCGGCTATCTTCCCGGACCCCAGCGCACACCCCTCCCTGGCGAGCGGGCCCCCACCCAAGATGGGGGTCCGCTCGAGCGTTTCATACGGCGCGAGGGCCAGCGCGGCTCAGCGCTTGCTCAACAGGGCAACCAGGTTGGTGAGGGTCTTCCTGGCGGGGTCCTCTTTGAAGGAGCCCGTGAGCGTATAGAGGCCGAGGGGCTCGTCCGGTGCTTTTTTTCAGTATTGGGACGGACTTTTTAAGCCTCCTTACACACGCTTCGAACCTTCTTGCGCACTGCGCCTTACCTCGAATGAGTGTTCGAGTTCTAGCCTTGGCGGCTGGTCAGGCAACTCGACTTCTTCGTCCAACCGCTCGACTCAAGTACGCCCCCAGGTAAGCCCGCTGGCGGCGGGACCACAGGCCGGGCTCGTACCGGAGGTCGGTCGGCAGGGCATGGCCCGCTCATCGCATGGCCGCGCTGACCAGCAAGGTGCCCCCCTCGCCGTGGGGGGTGTAGCTGAAGGCAAAGCGCATGGACTTGTAGGCAAGGTTGTCTTCGATAACGTAGGACTCACGCAAAGCGCCAGGTTTGTACTCGATGGCATAAAGTGGTCTTTCTCGTCTTTTCCATCCAGGAGGCCTAACTGCAAACTCTCCCGCATACCTGAACGATTTCCTGGCGTTGTACAACCTCCAAAACATATCCTCTGGTCCGTCAAAATAGACATCGGACACTACCCTAGCGAACTCCCTGGAGCTCATGCCCAGCTCGAGGCAGTACTGGTGGGGCTGGAGGGCACGGGCGCAGGTCTGTTCGGCCCTCTGCAGATCAGGAATCCTGTATCCCGCTCGAAACAACAAGGCCCAG
>NZ_QWLA01000142.1 GCF_003574095.1 Calidithermus roseus | reverse complement strand
TGGGGAGGGTGGGGAGGGTGGGGTGGACCCTGGGAGTGAAGGGCACCTCCCCGCCCTCCTCGGGCAGCTTGCGGGTGCCGTCGAGGATGAGCTTGCCGCCGTAGCCCATGGAGCGGCTCGAGTGGTCCAGCACATCGATGGGGCCGCGCGAGATGAGCGTGTCGCGGCCCGGAACGGCGTGTTTTAGGGCTTCCATGAGTGCTTCAAAGCCGGGCTTGAGCTTCGCGCCCGCGTCGAGCACGACCATCACCTTGGCAAACATCATCTGTCCCAGGCCGAACATGCCGTTGGCGACTTTATAAGCCTGGCCGGGATAGGCTTTTTTGATCGCCACGTTGACCCAGTTGTGGGCCACGCCCGCCGGGGGCATGTGGTAGTCGGCGACCTCGGGCAGGATGAGCTGGGCGGCGGGCAGAAACAGCCGCTCGGAGGCTTCGATCAAGTAGGCGTCCTCCATCGGGGGGCGGCCCACGATGGTCGCGGGGTAGACCGCACCCTTGCGGTGGGTGATGGCGGTGACGTGGAAGCGGGGGTAGAGGTCTTCGAGGGTGTAGAAGCCGGTGTGGTCGCCGAAGGGCCCCTCCACCACCAGTTCCTCGGCGGGATCGACGTAGCCCTCGAGCACGAACTCAGCCTCGGCGGGCACGGGGAGGTCTACGGTGACGCCTTTAGCCAGTTCGACGCCCGCCCCGCGCAGGAAGCCGGCCAGGTTGAACTCGTTGACGCCGGGAATAGGGGGCACCGGAGCGGTGGCCGTGTAGGTCAGGATGGGGTCGCCACCCAGGGCCACGGCCACCTCGAGGCGCTTACCCAGCTTCTTGGCCTTGTCGTAGTGTCGGCGGCCCACCTTGTGGAGTTGCCAGTGCATGGCGGTGCTCCTGCTATCGAGCACCTGCATGCGGTACATGCCCAGGTTGAGCTCGCCCGTCTCGGGGTCTTTGGTGATGACCAGCGGCAGCGTGATGAAGGGGCCGCCGTCGAGGGGCCAGCACTTGAGCACCGGCAGGCGCGAGAGGTCTACCGCTTCGCCCTTGAGCACTACCTCCTGCACGGGAGCACGGAAGACCCGCCGCGGGAAGAAGCCCCGGAGCTCGCCCAGCTTGGGCAGCAGAGCGAATACGGCCTTGAGCCCGCCCTTACCGGGGCCCAGGTCCATTAGCCGGGCGACGCGTTCGCCCAGGGCATCCAGGTTGGGCACGCCCATGGCCCACGCGGTGCGCTCAGCCGTGCCATACCCGCCGATGAACACGGGGAAGTCGCGGCCTTTCACTCGCTCGAATAGGAGGGCCGGGCCGCCCATCTTGACCATGCGGTCGGCGATCTCGGTGATCTCGAGCTCGCAGGAAACCTCCTCGCGCACCCGCAAGAGCTCGCCGCGGCGCTCGAGGTCGTCGATGAAGGCTTTGAGGTTGCGATACATCCGCCCCAGGTTATCGCCTGGGGGCAGGGACGAATGTAGGGGCGCGAGTGTTTGTGCGAGAGCTCAGAACTCCAGTGGCAAGTGCTCGAGGCGGAATTGGCGGGGAGTGCCGTAGACGAGCACCGCCTCGAAGCGCACCGGCAGGTCGTCGCGGCGCAGCAGGTAGAGCGCCGAGCGGCGGATGCGCTCGAGCTTGCCCGGAGTGATGGCCTCCAGCGGGGTGCCGAATTGCTGGTCGCGGCGCTGCTTGACCTCGACGGCCACGTAGGTTTCGCCGTCTTTCATCCACAGGTCGATCTCGCCATAGGGCGTGCGCCGGTTGTGCTCGAGCAAGGTGTAGCCCCTGGCCAGCAGGTACTTGCGGGCGATGGCTTCGGCCCAGGCGCCCTTCATGGTTGGGGCGGGTCGGTGAATTCCTGGTAGAGCTGGCCGTTGACGAACCAGCGCACCGTGGCCCGCCCCTGCACCGGCACCCCGCCGGGGGGCTCGAACTTCCAGCCGGGGGCCGTGGGGCCCTCGAAGATCACCACCGGCTCGAGCCGGGCTTCGTCCTGGAGGGTGATGCGCACCTCAGAGCCCTCGAGTTCGGGCGGCAGGGTCAGGCTGAGCTGGAGGTTGCGCACGGCAGGCTGCCCGGTCCCACTGGGCTGAAGTAGCTCGGGCACGCCCTGGGCGAAGGGCGGGCCATCGGGCACCGTGGCTTCGGGCTGGCTGCTGACGTACACGTTCACGCCAGCCCCCCTGGGCAGCAGCGTCCCCGCCGCGGGCTCCTGTCGCACCACCTGACCCTGGGGCGCCCCGCTGACGACCGAGCGGAAGTTGGCCTTGAGCTCGGCCACGTCCAGCAGGTACTTCGCGTCGTCCTGGCTCAGACCCACCAAGTCGGGCAGCACCGTCTCGGGACGAGGGGAGCCGGGACCGGCGGAAACCAGCAACCCAACCGGCTTCCCCGCTGCGAGGGCGCTCCCCGCGGCAGGGCGGCTGGTCAGCACGGTGCCCTCCAGGGCAGGCGCGTTTATCCTGACGACGCTACCCAGAGCGTAACCTGCTTCCTGCAAAGCCTTCCGCGCGTCCTCGAGAGAGCGACCGGAGAGGGTGGGCACGGTGCCGCGCTTGTGCTTGTTGATGGTCAGGGCCAGCTTGCGCCCCGGCTTGACCTGGCTGCCGGGCTCGGGGGTCTGCTCGAGCACGGTGTCCTCGGGGCGGGTGAGGTCGCTGCCCTCGGCGAACTCGAGCCTCAACCCCCAGCCGCGCACGGTCTCGAGCACCTCGGTGGCGGTCTTGCCGCTGAAGTCGGGGAGGGTGTACTCGGGCGGGTTGAGGTAACGCTGCACCGCCATGGCCAGGCTGCCCACCCCCAAGAGCAGGAAGACCAGGCCCGGCAGCCAGCCCCAAAGGCCCGGCTTGGGCAGCGGAGGGCGGGCTTTGGGC
>NZ_QWLA01000141.1 GCF_003574095.1 Calidithermus roseus | reverse complement strand
GGGTAAGCTGGCGCAGCAGGGCCTGCACGTTGTTGAAGCCGAACTCGGTGAAGAAGGAGCCGCTGGCGAGGTTGCCCGAAGCATCCACTACGCGCAGGTTCTGCGGCCCCTCGCCGGTGACGGGCATGTAGAAGGTAGTGGTGAAGCGGCCCTCGAGGTTCGAGCGGGTGCTGGCGATCACTCCGTCGCCCAGCAGCACGAAGATGGTGGAGTCTGGCTGGAAGTTGAAGCCCTGCAAGGTCACGCTCTGCCCGCCGGGGCCTGCCGAGGGCGAGGCGAAGATCTCAGGCTGGCGCAGCGAGCGTAGTCGGGCGAAGCCGATCTTCTGGTTGAAGCCGCCGAACTCGCCCAGGCGGCTGTCGGCCCACAGCATGTACACGTCCTCGTCGGTGGCTCGGATGGAGAAGTAATCCCCGATGAACTGCCCGCCGGGGAAGCCCTTGTTGGGGTTGGAGGGGAAGTCGGTGACCCGCACGTCGCCGCTTTTGAGGTTGTGTTCCTTGACCTCAAAGCCCCAGTTCTCGCCCCGGTCCTCCGAGCGGGTGTAGTAGATGTGGTAGCGCAGTTGTGAGCGGTCGTCGCGGGTGTCGCCCCACATCACGTGGATCACCCCTTTGGGGTCGACGGCGATGGCGGGGAAGAACTGGACCCGGCTGGTCTCGTCGGCGTTGAGGCGCTTGGGCCGGCCAAAGCTCCTGCCCCCGTCCTGTGAGCGCACCAGGTAGATGTCGGCGTCGTCGGCGCTCTTGTCGCTGGGACGCGCGGCGTAGACGATGTACACGTCCCCTTGCGGCCCGATGGCCATCTGGGGGAAGTTGCTGGCCCAGAAGCGGAAGTTGTTGGTGCGGGCACGGAAGGGGACCTCGTTGAAGCTCGAGGCCACCACCGGCTTGGAGAAGCTGTTGCCACCGTCGGTGGAGCGGGTCAGGTAGATCTCGCCCAGCCCCTTGAAGCTCTCGTCGTTGGTGGAGTCGAAGTAGGCCACGTAGACCGAGCCGTCGGGGCCTACGGCCACGTTGCCCCCCTGCACCACCCGCCGGGTGCCCACCGCCTCCCCGTCACCGGGATTGCCGTCGCCCTCGCCGTAGGTCTCGCGCACGGTGGGGCTCACAGCGATGGGCTTGCTCCAGGTCACCCCTCCGTCTTCGGACTTCACCAGCCGGATGGTGGTGCGGGTCTCGCGGGCCGATAGGACGAGGACCTCGCCGATGTAGAGCGGCTCGTAGACGGTCTCGAAGTCGGTGTAGACCACGTAGACGTTGTCCCTCGCAGGGTCTTTGGGGTTGGGACCCACGGCCAGCCAGGGCTTGTCGAGGAAGCCCACCGAAAGCTCCCCGCGCACTCGGCCCTGGCGGTCGGTGGAGAGGTTATCGGTGATGACGTCGCTGCGGGCGGAGGAATAGGTGTTGGGGAAGCTGAAGCCCCCGTCGTCGGAGCGGGCGACGGACATGCTCGAGACCAGCGAGAACAGGGCGAAGGGCCCTACCGTGAACTCCTCCAGGCCGATGGAAATGCCGGTCATGTAGAGACGGCCCTGGCGGTCGAAGGCCAGTACCGGGTCGCCGCCGCTGCCCAGGTCGTCAAGCAGGTAGGGGGCTTGGAAAGGCCCTTCCCAACTGGCTCCGCCATCCTGGCTGACGTAGCTCACCAGCGAGGCCATGTTGTAGTCGATCACGCCCATCACCAGGTGGTCGGGGTCTTTGGGGTTGACGGCCAGGTGAGGCTCGGTTTGGATGGGGATATCGCCCAGGTCGCGCGTCACCAGCACCCCCCGGCTGAAGGCGGGGCCGGGCTCGCGGTAGGGTACCAGCGCCGCCGCGCCCGGGGCCTGCAGGAGGGGATTGGTGAAGGAGCGGAAGAGGCCCAGGGTCCGCTGGTACTCGCTGCGGAAGCCCTCGCCCTCACGCTCGGCGACCAGCGCTGCCGAGAGGCGGGGCTCCATGCCTTGCGTCAGCAGCCACAGCCGCCCGGAGAGGTGGGGGCCGAGGGGCTTGAGAAAGTCGACAGGCCCCGGCAGGCTACCGGCGCGCACCTCCTGGGGGAAGCTCCCGATGCTCTGGGCCATCCCCAGGCCCAGGGCCAAAATCCCGGCACTCAATAAAGCTCCAAGCAGACGATTGGGCATTTATTACCTCCACTAGGTGCGAGGGGGTTGTGTGGGTTGTTGGGGGTTTACCGCACCGACTCGAGCTGGCTCAGCAGGGCATCGATGTGGGTGACCACCGTCTGCAAGACGGCGTTGTTGAACTGGTTGAAGAGATTCTGGAACTCCCTGGCTCCGCTCCTGGCGTACTCCCGGGCCGCTTCCTCGGCGGTGGTGTACTCCTTGTCGCGCCACTTGAGGTAGGGTGAGGACTTCTCCACCATGCGCGTCGCCAGCGGCCCCAGGCGCGCCGGGTCGGACTTGAGGGCCAGCTCCTTGAGGCGCTCGAGGTAGGCCTGGGCCTCGTCCATGTCGTCGGGGAAGTCCTTGCGCAGCTCAGCCAGCAGGAGACGGTCGGCCTCGAGCTGCCCCGCCAAGTTGCGCAGCTGGTTCAGCGCGTTGCGCAGCCGCTCGGTGTCGCCTGCTTGTGCGAAGAAGGAGGGAGTGGCCTGGGTGGGGGGCTGCTCTGGGGACGCCGCCCCCAGCGCCACTACCAGGCCCGCTGCCACCAGCCACTTGCTCAGGCTAGAGAAAAGCCCCTGCCCAAAGAACGGGATTCTCACCTTTGTTTTCATTTGTTGCCAGGATAGAGCCTGTGGCGTCTGAGGAAAAGGGGAGCCAATACCTTGTTCAACACCAGGGTGGTGGATGCGGACTAGGCCAATTGGTGGAGGAAGCGACGGTATACCGCTGCCTGACTCAGCCTTCCTCAGCCTACTGGACTTCCTCTGGAGAATATTAAGCCTCAAACCCTTGCCCCACCCTGGACTCACTTCGTAAACTCGGCCCATGCCGATTTACGAGGACCGTTCCAGAGAGCAGCGGTCACCCGGCCATGCCCCCCTCCAGGTGGGGAGAGCTCGGGAGGCGTTGGAGATGCCGGAGGAGTTGTATCCGTCGTATCCCCCTCCTCGCCGCCCAGCTCCCCCGCCCCCGGCGAGGAGGGGGATACGACGGATACAAC
>NZ_QWLA01000140.1 GCF_003574095.1 Calidithermus roseus | reverse complement strand
CCCCCGCCCTGCGCACCACCCTGACCCGCGACAGCGCCAACCGCAACCCGGCCCAGGCCGCCCTGGCTGGCCTCTCGCAGAGCATGTCGGCCCCCGAGCCCATCGAAGTGCGCGGCAGCCTGGACACCGTGCGCTACGGGCACGTGCTGCGCAACCGCCGCTTGGTGGGGCTGCGCGGGGTGGGCCTCTCCTACGACGGCTACTACTACGTGCGCCAGGTCACCCACCGCATCGACCTGCGGCAGTCGAGCTACACCCAAAGCTTCGGCCTCTCCCGCGAGGGCATCGGCACCCTGCTGCCCCTATTGCCTCCCCTCTAGGTTCGCCCATGACCCCTTCGATAAGGCATTACCCGTCCAGCGCTAGGCTCGAGCCTAGCGGCCCCTGGCCTGTCGAGGGTCGAGGGCCAAGGCGTCTTGCGTTTGGCGTTCGGCGTTTGGCGGCTTACGTACGACGTACGACGCAGGACGTACGACCCGCTATCGACCCTCTAAACAGGTGACCCTTATGCCCAATTTCTACGGCAAATACCGCGGCGTGGTCAGCGATAACCGCGACCCCTTGCAACTCGGGCGCATCCGGGCGCGGGTGCCCGACGTGATGGGGGAGCAGGAGAGCGGCTGGGCCATGCCCTGCGCGCCCTTCGGCGGGAGCGGGATGGGCTTCTTCGCCCTGCCCAAGGTGGGAGCGGGGGTGTGGATCGAGTTCGAGCACGGCGACCCCGAGTATCCCATCTGGAGCGGGACCTGGTGGGGCTCGGTGGCCGAGATGCCCCCCACCCTGCTGCCCCTGCCCGACCAGAAGGTGCTGCTCAAGACCTCGGGCGGGACCAGCATCTTGCTCGACGACACGCCGGGGATCGGGGGGATCACCCTCGAGACCGCCAGCGGCCAGAAGATCGTGCTCAGCCCCACCGGCATCGAGATCAACAACGGCATGGGCGGGGTGATCAAGCTCAGTGGGCCGCAGGTCTCGGTCAACAACGGAGCGTTGGAGGTGATCTAGTGCCCGGATTCCTGCTGCACCAGGGGGCCAGCGTGCTGTGCCTGCACGGCGGGCAGGCACAGGCCACCGCGCCCAACCCCAGGGTCAAGGTGATGGGCCAGATGGTGGTGACCCAGAGCGCCCCCCACAGCGTGGCGGGTTGCCCCTTCACCACCCCGGCGGGCAACCCCATGCCCTGCGTCACGGCCCAGTGGGTCACGGCAGCCACGCGGGTGCGGGTGGGGGGCGTGCCGGCGCTCTTGCAGGACAGTCAGGCCATCTGCGCCCCCAACGGCACGGGGGTCGTCGTGGTGATGACCCAGACGCGGGTCAGGGGGATCTAGAGGGGAGGGATCGGCGTGAGGATGGATTTTCCCTATCGCATCGCAGGCAAGGGGCGCACCGCCGCCACCGAGGGCGACACCTACGTGCGCGACCTGATCGAGCAGGTGCTCTTCACCAGCCCAGGGGAGCGGGTCAACCGGCCCACCTTCGGCAGCGGGCTGCTGCGGTTGATCTTCGAGCCCAACAGCGAGCCGCTGGCCTCGAGCGCCCAGCTCGCGGTGCAGGGAGCCCTGCAACAGTGGCTGGCCGATTACATCCTGGTCGAGGCGGTGCGGGTGCAAAGCCAGGAGGCCACCCTCGAGGTCACCGTGCAGTACGTGGTGCGGCGCACCCAGGAGCGGCGGGTGGAGCGCTTCCGGCGCAGCCCGTGAGGCGGTCATGACCCAGTACCGCTGCAAGAACCCCGCCCGCGCCCTGCGACTGGCCCAGCCGGGCCTCGACGGCGTGGACTACAACGGCATCGACTACCTCGAGGTGCTCGACGAGGAGGCTCCCAGCCCCGCCCAGCGGCAGCGCACCCTGCTCTTGCGCTGCTTCAAGGCCATCAACCCGCCCCTGCGCCAGGGCAACGTGCGCCTCGAGGGGGGCGTGCGCATCCGGGGGGTGCGGGTGCGCTGGGCTTACGTGGCCTCGGAGTTCTCCACCAACCCCGCCGACGCCGCCCAGGTGCCCAACAGCCTGGTGACGCTCGAGGAGCGCCGCTACTTCACGAGTCTGCCCGACCCCCAGCAGGTGCTGGTGATCCGCACCGAGCAGGAGGGCGACTACTCCAGCTACACCCTGCGGCTGGTGCAAAGCCCCTCCATCCCCACTCCGCCCTCCGGCTTCGACGCCCAACTCTCCGAGGTGGAGTTTTCCTTCAAGGTCGAGTGCCCCAGCGACTTCGACTGCGCCCCCGAGGAGGAGTGTCCGCCCGAGGCGCTGAGCGAGCCCCGGCTGGATTACCTGGCCAAGGACTACGCCAGCTTCCGCCGCCTGATGCTCGATCGGCTGGCCCTGCTCATGCCCGGCTGGCAGGAGGGCTCGCCCGCCGACCTGCAGGTGGCACTGGTGGAGTTGCTGGCCTACGTGGGCGACCACCTGAGCTACTACCAGGACGCCGTGGCCACCGAAGCCTACCTGGGCACCGCGCGGCAGCGCATCTCGCTGCGGCGGCACGCCCGGCTGCTGGACTACCCCATGCACGACGGCTGCAACGCGCGGGCCTGGGTCTGCCTCGAGGTCGCCCCCGCCGCCGACGGCCTGGTCTTGCCCGGCCCCGACCCCAGCACCCACCGCCCCGGCAGCCTGCTGCTGACGCGGCTCGAGGCCAGCGGCACCGTGCTCCCTCCCGACCGGCTCGCCGAAGCCCTGAGCCAGATGCCTGAGGCCTTCGAGACCCTGCACGACCTGCCCCTCTTTGAGGCCCACAACCGCATCGAGCTGCACACCTGGGGCGACGAAGACTGCTGCTTGCCCAAAGGGGCCGCCCAGGCCACCCTGCAAGACCCCGGCGCAAAGCTGCGGCTGAAGGCGGGCGACTACCTGCTCTTCGAGGAGGTGAAGGGGGCCAAGAGCGGGCTCGAGGCCGACGCCGACCGCCAGAAGCGCCACGTGGTGCGGCTGAGCCGGGTCACGCCGGGCCAAGACCCGCTGGTGCCCGACCCCGCCAACCCCGCCCAGCCCCTGCCGCTGCTGGAGGTGGAGTGGGCCGTAGCCGACGCCCTGCCCTTCGCACTGTGCCTCTGCAGCGTGCTCGAGGGGCAGCCACTCAGGGGCATCAGCGTGGCACGGGGCAACGTGGTGCTGGCCGACCACGGGCGCACGCTGGAGCCGGAAGAACTCAGGGC
>NZ_QWLA01000014.1 GCF_003574095.1 Calidithermus roseus | reverse complement strand
GCGCGGGGAGGGCATCCAACCGAGCCAGCTGGGCACTCAGCCCCTCGGCTTCGCGCCGCAGCCGGGCCTCCAGATCGCGCAGGTGGGCGATCTCCTGGCTCATCAGCCGCCGCTCGCCCTGCAGGGCCTCGGCCTGGCGCAGGGCCTCGGCGTGAGCCTTGTTGAGCTGCTCGAGGTCCCCTTGCAGCTGGGTCTTTTCCCCCTGCAGCTGTTCCAGGCGCTCGGCGAGTTGCCCCCGCTCGGCTTCGAGTTCGGCGATGCGGGCCTGGGTCTTGCGAGCTTCGGCCTGGGACTCCTGGATGCGTGCTTGCACCAGGCCGCGCTTGAGCGCGAGCAGCTGCCGGGCGAGCGCGCGGGCCTGGCGGGCGGCTTCGGCCTGGGCCGCTTTGGCCTGCAGGCTCTCCTTCAGCTCAGCGTGCTTTCGCCCCAAGCCCTCCATCTCGCGCGTGGCCGCTTCCAGCCGCTCCTGCGCGGTGCGGCTGGCCAGGGTCACTGCCTTGAGGCCGGCGGCTTCCTCGAGGTAGGCCAGCAACACCTCGGGCCCCGCCTGGAGCACCTCGCCCACCTCCCCCTGCCCGATGATGGCGTAGCCTCCGCGCGCGAGCCCCGAACCCGCCAGCGCCCGCTCGATGGCCTTGAAGGTGGCCTTCTGGCCCGAAAGCCGCACGTCGCTGCTGCCATCGCGGTCGAGCCGGCGGGAGATCACCAGCCGCTCGCGGCCTCTGGAAAGCACCAGCTCGACCTCGGCAAAACCCATGGGGGCGTGGCCGTCCGAGCCGTGGAACAGCAGGGCCTGGGCTTCCTCCCCCCGCAGTTCCCGCGCCCGGGCCCCCACAATCCAGCGCAGGGCCTCGACCAGGTTGCTCTTGCCCGACCCATTGGGCCCCACTACCCCGGTCACGTTGGGGCCGAAGTCCAGCCGGGTGCGCTCACCGAACGATTTGAAACCCTGGAGGGTGATCTGCTCTATCCGCATGGTCTAAGAACATCCGCCTCGCGTCGATCGAGGGCTGAGTGTACCGTATAGGACTGGGTTTGCCTACTCAGTATGTAAGTGAATAGATTCACGATAAACCTGATCGTGAAAAATTTATAAGCTGGCCTATTGAGACCGGGTGATGGGCTCGAGCAAGCTGAGGTGCCCGAGCGATTCAACTTCCTTACCCTCGAGCAAAAAACGCACCGACTTGACCTGGGGAAAGTCGAGCAGCGTGTAGGCCATGCCGTAGACGAGCATCACCTCGGCGGCGCTGCCTTGTCGGAGCTTGCCGTACTCGGCGGGCAGATTAACCACGGCCATCTCACCGTACAGGTACACCTCGGGCACCCCCAAGCCAACCGGGGCGATGGGGAAAGCTCCCTGGGCCTGGGGCCCCTTGAGCAACTCGGCCAGGGCCAGCTCGAGGGGGTCGTCGCCCGCGGCAATCCGGATGGTTCGGGTCTCGACGGCAAAGCCATCGGCCTTGGCATTGGCAAAATGCAGGCGCACGGCGCGCTGGCCCAACTGCTCGTCGGCCTTGCTGGGGAGGCTGACCACCGGCACCTGCAAAGCCCCCTGGGTATAGAGGAAGACCCAGGCTCCGCCGATTAGTACCAGCAGGCCCAAAAGGTTGAAGAGGGTCAGGAAACGTCTCATCGGGTGCCGCCTCCAAGCGGGGGGGACGCGTCGATAGGCTGGGTTCGAGGTTCCTCCAGGGGGATCCCCAGGTACTTGAGGATGGCCTCGGTCAGTGCCTCCACGATCTTCCCACGCTGTTCAGGGTTGCTGGCTTCGTCCATGCCCACCTCGAGCAGCACCGCCGCGCCTCCGGCCTGCGAGAGCACGAAGTAGGGGCCCTGGGCCTCGAGGGGTACCAGGGCCCGGCTGGCCAGGGCACCGGTGATCTCCCTGGATAGGCGCAAGCTGGCGCCGGGTTCGGCCACGAAGCGGCCCAGCACGTCCCGGCGGGGCCCCGGCGTCTTGGGCAGGAGTTGCCGCCCTTTGTCCAGGAAGGCCAGGCCGCGCTCGTCGGGGTAGGTGTAGAGGGTGACGTTCTTGCCACTGGTCGCGTGCAGGCTGACGAAGACCTGGGCGAAGGTGGCCTCGCCGGCCCGTTCCCGCAGGGAGGGGTTGCGGTCATCCGAGCGGGTCAGGGTCACGCTCAGGTCACGGCTGCGGAGGTTTTCGGCCAGGCGACGGGCGAGGTTGAGGACGATGTCCTTCTCACGCACCCCCCCTACCACGACTCCCGTATCGCCGCCGCCGTGGCCGGGATCGAGCACGACCTGGGGGCTGAACTTGCCCTGACCCCACTCCAGCATCACCGCGTTGCTGGAATAGGAGATCCGCAGAGAGCCGGGAACGGAAGGAAGGGTCAGGCGCAGGCCGTAATCAGCCGGGCTGAGTTCGAGGCCCCCGCTCTCGCCGGCCTCCACCACACCGATGAGGGCCAGGGTGGGGGGACTCTGCTCGAGCAGGCGCACCTGCACGTCGCGGTCAAAGCGCAAAATCACCCGGCCGGGGTCGGAGCTCGCGCTCTTGCGCACCGCCAGCAGGCGGGCCGGACGCAGACCCAGCACGTAGATGCTGCCTACCTGGCGATACTCCAGGTCGAACACGGCAGCCAGGCCGCGGATGGGAAGCCAGGGCTCACCCTCCCGCCGCCAGGCCTTGCCGGTGCTCCCGGCCTCGGCGGCGCTGTTGGCATAGGCAAACCACTCCACCCGCCCCCCCAGACTGACGTAGACGCCTGTACGGGAGGCGGTGAAACCCAGCCCCAGGGCCTGGGCGATGGGCTCAGCTGGGCCGTAAGCAACCCCGCCGGCGAAAGCCACGGGCACGGTGCGGTTGCCTACGGCCAAGGAGGACTGGTCCTGGGCTGCGGTGAAGGCCAGCAACAACAGGGCCAGTAAGGCCAGCATCGGCCAGCGCCCGCGTTCATCTCTGGCGAACAAGCCGAACATCGCTACAGTTCTAACCGCTGTGAACACTGCTTGCAAGCTCACCAGCTCTCCAGCTCGCGCTGCACGGCCCGGCGCTTATCGTCGTCCTTCTTCTGAAAGGCTTTCTTGCCGCGCCCAAGCCCTATGAGCATCTTGGCCAGGCCGCGCTCATTGAAATAGATCTTGAGCGGGACCAGGGTCAGACCCTTCTGCTCGACCCTCGAGCGCAGCTTTTGCAACTCGCTTTTGTGCAACAGCAGCTTGCGCAGGCGGCGGGGGTCGTGGTTGGTGTAGGAACCCTTCTCGTAGGGGGCGATGTAGAGCCCTTCGATGAAGAGTTCGCCGTCCTCGAAGCGGGCGAAGGCACCGGTGAAGTCCACCTGGCCCGACCGGATGGACTTGACCTCGGTGCCCCGCAGTACCAACCCTGCCTCGTAGGTCTCGAGGATCTCGTAGTCGTGGCGTGCGCGGCGGTTCTCCAGTCCAGCCATGAGCACTTCAGTCTAGAGGCAAAGCGCCTGAGATGCAAAGGCTGGTCGCATGAACCCACTGAGCTATAATTGCTTTGGCATATCCGCTGATATATCCACTTGCCAGCCCGCACCAGACTGTCGGTGGCTGGTAGTCGCGCCTCCAGATAGTTCAGCAATTCACGATGTTACGCCGTCGCCAATGGCGACAGTAAAGGAGGTGAAACAATGGTTAGGCTTGTAGGCAAGACAGCGAGCACGCGGCTGGAGCTTTTGTCTGGGGCGGTTTCGGTGGTACTGGCCATCTTGGGCCTCGCGGGCGTTTTCGCCACGAGCTTCGTTCAGATCGCAGCCGCGGCGACCGGCTTGGCCCTTCTGGCTTATGGCGGAGAGATGATGGGCCGGGTGATGGACCTGGCGGGCCGTCTGAGCGAGGAGGAAGCCAAGCGCCTGCGGGACCTCGGCCTCAACGGTGGTGGGGAGTACGCCAGCGCCCAGGCCGCCGGCATCAGCGGGGTGATCCTGGGCATCCTCGCCATCCTGGGGGTGGGTGCTGGAACCCTCCCGGCGGTGGTGGCCATAATCCTGGGGGCCGCACTCGCTTACTCGGCGGGTTCAGTGAGCCGGTTCCTGGCCCTGACTCTCGAGGTCACCAACCTCAGCCCGATCGCTAAAGTGGTGGCCCAGGAACGGATTTCCTCGGCCGTCGGCGGATACGTGCTGGCCGGAATCGCGAGCGTGGCCCTGGGCATCTTGGCTCTGGTGCTCACCGAACAGGCCGTGGTGCTGACCCTGGTGGCCTTCCTGGTCCTAGGGTTTAGCCTCCTGGGTGGAAGCATACTGTCTACAGCGAGCTAAAAAGGGCCACCAGGAAGTACCCCCCGCTGAAGACTGGCGGGGGGTATTGTGGTATGCGGTATATTCAGGCCCGATGGGTACGCGCTTAGCCCTCTATCTCGGCCTTGGCGTGGTGGCCGTGCTGGTTCGGCTGCTGTGGGAGCTGCGCTTTGCCGGGGCGGGTTCGTATGCCCTGGCAGCGGTTGCAGCCCTCGCAGCCGGGCTGTGGGCAATCCAGGGCAAACCGCTTCCTCTAGCCTGGTTGGGGCTGGCCATTGGATTGGCGGGGACTGTGGCGGGGTATGGCCTGCCCTGGCTATCGCTGTTGATACCGCTGGGCGTATTCGTGGGCTACTGGGGCTGGGCGAGGCACGTCAGCGAGAAGGATCTGGGAGCGTTTTGGGGCTGGGCGTTGGTCTGGCCCGCGGTGGGCCTGCTGCTGGTGTGGCAGGTGATTCCCGCCTTTTACGCTTTGTGGCTTTCCTTTCTCGACCGCTTCAACTTCATCGGGCACAGCCGCTTCGTGGGGCTGTTGAACTACGAAATCCTGCTGACGCGCGACCCGCTGTTCTGGAAGGCCATGGGCAATACCTTCTGGTTCGTGGCCTTCACCGTGCCCATCGGGATCGGGCTGGCGACCCTCATGGCCATCCTGCTCAACGAGAAGGTGAAGCTGCAGGGGCTCTTTCGCACGCTGTACTTCCTGCCCTACATCACCGCGCTGACCGCGGCAGCGGCGGTGTGGGACTGGATCTACAACCCCGAGTTCGGCTTCTTGAACTGGCTGCTGGGAACGCCTGGCTTCCAGTGGCTGAGCACGCCGGAGGGGATCTTCGCCCGAATACTGAGGCCGCTGGGCATAAACCTGAGCGGTTTCTGGGCCGGACCGAGCGTGGCCTTCGTGGCGGTGATGGCCATGAGCATCTGGCACTTTCTGGGCTACCAGATCGTGGTGCTGCTGGCCGGGCTGCAGAACATCCCCAAGGAGTATTACGAGGCCGCCGAACTCGACGGGGCGAGCTGGTGGCAGAAGGTGCGCTTCATCACCTGGCCACTGCTCTCCCCTACTACTTTTTTCCTCTTCACCCTCTCCCTGATCGGGGCGTTCCAGGTCTTCACCCAGGTGCTCATCCTCACTCCCACCGGCGGGGTCTTGCAAGACACGCTGACCCTCGCGCTCTACCTCTACAACAAGGGCTTCCGCGACTCCAACTTCTCCTACGCCTCGGCGCTGGCGGTAGTGGTGTTCATCATGATCCTGGTGCTGACTCTGGTGCAGCGGCGGGTGCTCGAGCGGAGGGTGACTTATGAGGCTTAAACCCCTGCTGGGACAAATCACCGTCTACACCGTGCTCATCGCGGGCTCGGCGATCATGGCCTTCCCCTTCTACTGGATGCTCGCCACCAGCCTCAAGAGCCCGCAGGAGGCCCAGCAGGCCGTGCCGGTGTGGGTTCCTGAGCGGCTCAAGCCGGCCAACTGGGCCGCGGCGGCCCGGCTGGGAGCCCAGGGGGGCTCCATGTGGTGGGGCGGTTACCGGGCCGGGCGCAGCGTGGTGCTGCGGGTGTACACCGGGGAGAAGGGCCCCGAGCCGGTGGTCACCATCCCCACGCCCCCGGCGGCCTTCTCCGACCCCAGGGCCGACAACACCCGCATCGAAACGGCCTTCGAGGACGGCTGGTGGGAGGTCACGCTCACCAACGGCGGGCAGGAGTCCTTCCGGCTGCTGCCGGTGCGCCTGCGCATCGCCAAGAGCTACCCCACGTACCGCCTCGAGCTCCAGCCCGACAGCATCAGCAGTCGGGGCGAGGACTGGGAACTCTCCTGGAGCAACCTGGCGCCGGGGGTGCTGGGCTACGTGCTCCACAACTTCCGCGAGGCCTGGTACGCCGCGCCCTTTGGTCGCTACTTCTTCAACAGCTTCTTCACCGCGCTCACGCAGGTGCTGGGGGGCCTCTTCATCGCGGCCATGGCGGCCTTCGCCCTCGCGCGCATCCCCTTCCCCGGCAAGGAGTTCGTCTTCAGCCTGATCATCGCCACCTTGATGATCCCCGGCGAGGTGCTGCTGATCCCCAACTACATCCTGCTCTCGCGCTTGGGGTGGCTCGATACCTACTACGCCCTGATCGTGCCCTGGCTGGCCTCGGTGTTCGGCATCTTCCTGCTGCGGCAGTTCTACCTCTCGCTGCCCCAAGACCTCTTCGACGCCGCCCGCATCGACGGGGCGACGTACTGGAGCCAGTTGTGGCGTATCGCCCTGCCGCTTTCGGTCCCCGGCATGGTCACCTACGGCATCTTCACCTTTCTAGGGGCCTACAATGCCCTGCTGTGGCCCCTGATCGTGACGAACTCCCCGGAGATGCGCACCATCCAGCTCGGGCTGCAAGCTTTCATCGGGGAAGCAGGCAGCGACTACGGAGCCTTGATGGCCGCCTCTACCCTGTCCATCCTGCCCATCGTCCTGGGCTATTTCCTGGCTCAGAAGCAGTTCGTTCAGGGTGTGGCGAGAAGCGGGATCAAATAGGGTAGAAATTTTTCACCCAACGCGCACCGGGGATCGCGTTGTACCGGGAATTGCCAGGGACAATTCGCCCCAAAGTTCATAGTCATAATGAAAACGTCGGAAAGCGCCGCCTCGACATGATCAATCCGGCTTTGAGGGTGAGTGCGCATGCCAGTTCAGCGGCGCGGCGGTAGCTCGGCGGAGGGCTGGGGAACACCGTAAGTTGATGCTGCCGTCCACCTCGAGCAAGCTCCGAAGCGAGCCCAGCAAGCCGATGGAAGGGGGAGAGTCATGGCATGGCCTACTGGAGATTTCGTGACGGAACTACCGTATACAGCCACGCCCTGGTGGAGGGCCATAGCCCTTTTGCCGAACACTTGCGGCGCGAGTTGATCTGCCTGGCCTATGGCTGTGGCCCTCTGGTCTGGTTGACCCTGGAGGGTCAGGCGGTGGAGCTGGATACCGCCAACGATCAGTTGCTGGCGCGGTGGCTCGAGCAGGAAGCCAGGCTATTCGGCCTGGAGCTTGCCGAGAGCGACTTCAGTACGACCGCTCGTGTCCCGCCCCAGCCATCCATTTCGGGGCGCGTTCGGTAGAGGAGGCAAGAGGCACGCTGGTGGCTATCGGTGATCTGGAGGTAAAGATGATCAAAAACATCGTTCTGGCCTTCGACGGTTCCGAGCACGCGCAGAAAGCGGCTCGGCTGGCGGGGGACCTAGCCCGGCAGTACGGAGCCAGGCTGCACATTATCCACGCCTACGATCCGGTTCCCGGTTACCTGGGCGAGCCCTATCTGCAGGAGGTGCTTTTGCGGCGTACCGAGGCAGCGAGAGAAATTTTGCAGCGAGGCCAGGAGATCGTTGGTGAGGTTCCCGAGCTGGAAAGCGAGGCCCTGGAGGGAAGCGCTGCGGAGGTCATCCTGCGGGTTGCCGAAGCCCGCCAACCCGATTTGATCGTGATGGGCACGCGGGGGCTGGGACAGTTGCGTGGCTTGCTGCTGGGTAGCCAGAGCCAGAAGGTGGTATCCCACGCGCAGTGTCCGGTGCTGCTGGTGCGGTAAGGCCCCCGGAGCAACCTATGAACGAAAGCCAAATTCTCACTATGGGATTCTGAATCCGGGGCGGAAGGTTCGTGTCCGGCCCTCGAGGAGTAGAAACCATGAACCAGCGTGGGCTGTCCCATCCGGAGGCCCAGGCGCGGCTGAGCAGGTATGGCCCCAACGCCCTCCCGGAGAAGCCGCTCGAGCCCATCTGGGCCCGGTTTTTCCGCCAGTTCCAAAGCCCTTTGATCTACATCCTGCTCTTCGCGCTGCTCTTCGATTTAGGGCTGTGGGTCTACGAGGGTATGCACGGCCTACCCATCGAGGCGCTGGCCATTGGGCTGATCCTCCTGCTCAACGCGGGCTTGGGGGTCTATCAGGAGTACCGCTCGGAAGGGGCACTGGCCCGTTTGAAGGGACTGGCGGCCCCACAAAGCTGGGTGCTGCGCGATGGAGAGTGGCTACGCCTGCCCAGCCGGGAGGTCGTGCCGGGAGACTGGGTACGCCTGGAGGCCGGGGACCGGGTTCCCGCCGACGGGGTGCTACGGGAGGCCCAGGGGGTGATGCTGGAGGAGTCGGTGCTCACCGGCGAGTCGCTGCCACAGGAAAAGGAGTCGGGGCAGGAAGCCTTTAGCGGTACCCTGCTGGTGCGGGGAAGGGCCCTTCTGGAAGTCAGCCGCACAGGCGCACACAGCAGCATGGGTCGGCTAGCCTTGATGCTGGGCGAGATCGAGGCCGGCAAGACCCCCCTCGAGCAGCAGCTCGAGCGCTTTGGCCGCCAGGTCGCCCGCTGGGTGCTGATCCTGGCCGGGGCAATTGCGGCAGCCGGCGTGCTGGTGGAGGGCCTGGAACAGCTCGACGAGGTCGTGGTGTTCGCCGTAGCGCTGGCGGTGGCCGCGGTTCCAGAGGGGCTCCCGGCGGTGCTCACCCTCACCCTGGCCCTCGGCGTCGAGCGCATGGCCAAGCGCAAAGCCGTGGTGCGGCGCCTGGCCGCCGTCGAGGCACTGGGCTCGGTCACGGTGATCGTCACCGATAAGACCGGGACCCTGACCGAAAACCAAATGGAAGTGCGCCACCTCGACTCACCCGACCCTGCTCGAGCCCTCAAGGCCGTGGTCATCACCAACAATGCCGACGAGGACACCGGGGCCGGAGACCCGTTGGAGCTGGGGCTCATGCGCTTCGTCCAGGCTCAGGGGATGGACACGAGCGCCTTCAGGGAACTTCCACGCCGCTCGAGCCGCCCCTTCGACAGCGCCTGGAAGTACATGCGGGTCACGGTAGAGGAAGGGGGGAAGCCTGTGAGCTACTTCAAGGGAGCCCCCGAGGTCTTGCTGAATCGAAGCCGGCTGAGCCCCGAAGAGCAACGATCGTGGAGCGAGAAAGCCCTTGCCTATGCCAGCGAGGGGTACCGGGTACTGGGTATAGCCGCAGGACAGGGGGAAGTCGAGGAAGGCCTGGAATTTCTGGGCCTGGTGCTGTTTTGGGATCCCCCTCGGCCCGAGGTCCCCGAGGCAATCGCCACAGCCCAACAGGCCGGGATCCGGGTGCTGATGGTCACGGGAGATCACCCCGCCACCGCGCTCGCCATCGCCCGGCAGGTCGGGATTCACAGCGAAGGCGTGCTGAGTGGGGAGGACCTCGAGGCCTACACCACCGAAGCCCTGCAGCAAGCCCTGCAACAGGTCAGGGTGTTTGCCCGCGTGCGGCCTGAACACAAGCTGCGCCTGGTGCAGGCCCTGCAGGAGCAGGGGGAGATCGTGGCCATGACCGGCGACGGGGTCAACGATGCCCCGGCCCTCAAGCGCTCGGACGTGGGGGTGGCGATGGGGCAGCGCGGCTCGGACGTCAGCCGCGAGGTGGCCGACCTGGTGCTGCTGGACGACAACTTCGCCACCATCGTGGCGGCCATCGAGGAAGGGCGCAGCATCTACGAGAACATCCAGAAGTTTTTGCGCTTTTTGTTCTCCACCAACCTCTCGGAGGTGCTGCTGGTCGCGTTGGGGGCCTTCATCGCCTTCGTGCTGGGGCTGCGCGAAGCCGATGGCTCGCTTTTGCTCCCCCTCACGGCGGTGCAGATCCTGTGGATCAACCTCATGACCGACGGCCTGCCCGCGCTTGCGCTGGCGCTGGACCAGAACCCTGCAGTGATGCGGCGCCCCCCCAAACCGCCCAACTCGCCCTTGCTGGACCTGGCCTCGCTGCGCTTCGTACTGATCTCGGGGGCAGTCAAAGCGTTGCTGGGCCTGGGCTTGCTGGGGCTGGTGCCGCGAATGGGAAACCCACTCGAGACCGCCCGCAGCGTGACTTTCCACTTCATGGCCATTGGGCAGCTCTTCTTCGGCTACCCCTCGAGGCGCACCGAGGTCTCCCCACCCCTGAACCCGGCGCTCCACCTGGTGGTGCTGCTGGGGATCGGGGTTCAGGTGTTGGTGGGAGTCTGGCCCACGACCGTTCAGGCCTTCGGGACCGTCATGCTCCCGCTGCCCTTGTGGGGGATAGTCCTCGCCGCCGCGCTTTTGGCCTGGGTCCTGGCCGAAGTCATCGGCTGGTGGTTCTGGCACGAGAAACGAAGTGGTTATGAAAGCCAAGAAAGCCCTGGTTAGACCGATGGCTGAGGGCAGGGGCCCTCTGCCTGGTGCAACCGGCGTTGGGCATTCGGCTTTTGGTCTTCGCCGTGACATAATCCTGACAAGCACTACCGAATGTAGGGCTGTAAACCGAGGAGGAAGCATGAAACGGAGTTTCACGCTGTGGCTGTCGCTGGGAATCGTTGGCTTAGCCGTGGCTCAGCCCAAAGCCGAGGACGTGATCAAGGAGCAGTGCGCCAAGGCCGAGGTGGTGGCCGAACTCTGGCATGGCTTTACCGGGGGTGCGCCCAAAGCGGCGCTGGAGAACCTCATCGTGGAGTTCAACCGGGGCAAAGGGGGCACAGTCTGCGTCAAACCCGTTCCCCAGGGCAATTACCGCGACCTCTCCACCAAGCTCAAAGCGGCCTTCGCAGCAGGCAAGGTTCCGGCCATGGCCCAGGCTTTCGAGAACAACATCGCCCTTTACCTCGAGGCCGACGCCGTGCTGCCGGTCTCGAGCCTGGGCCTCGACCTCAAGGGCCTCAACCCGCTATTCGTCAACGCCACCAAGATCAAGGGTCAAGTCTACGGCGTGCCCTTCAACAAGAGCGTCCAGATCATGTACTACAACAACGACCTCTTGAAGAAGTACGGCGCGAAGGTGCCCACTTCCATCGACGAGTTCGTGGCCACGGCCAAGCGCCTTTCGGAGGGCGAGAAGACCCCGGTCTACTTCTTCGTGCCCGACGCCTCGACCTACGCCTACTGGTTCTTCACCCGTGGCGGCAACTACCTGCAAAACGGCAAGCTGGTGCTCAACTCGAAGGTGGGCGTGGAGACGCTGGAATTCCTGGTCCAGGGGGTCAAGGACGGCTGGGCCAAGCCCATCACCCAGGGCTTCATCAACCAGAACTTCGGCTCAGGGACCTTCGGCTTCTCCACCGATACCTCCGCTGGTTATAGCTTCTACAAGAGCGCGGCCAGGTTCGACCTAGGTACCGCGACCCTGCCCGGCAAGACCAGCAAGCAGCCCGGCTACGCGCTGGTGCAGGGCACCAACCTCATCGTCTTCAAACAGGCCGACGCCAAGGAGCGCGCCCTGGCCGCCGAGTTCCTCAAGTTCGTGATCACCCCCAGGGCTCAGGCGGTTTTCGGTGTGGCCACCGGCTACGTGCCGGTCCACCTGGGCGCAGGAGCCGATCCCACGGTGACCCGCTACGTCAAGGAGAACCCCTGGTTCGGCACCATCCTCACCCAAAGCCGCTTCGCCCGCTACGAGCCAGCCATCGCCGAGTGGGAGCAGATCCGCTTCGATATCCTGGGTCAGGCCATCAAGGAAGCCGTGCTGGGTCAGGCCACGCCCAAGGCTGCGCTGGACAAGGCTCAGAAGCAGGTGGAAGACCTGCTGGCGGGGCGGACGCGCTAAGCAGCCAAATTAGGGCCTCACTCCGCTCGAGCCGGGCCTCGAGCGGAGTAATCTATTGCAGGCGCGCTGCTTGGACGCGGTTCAGGAGCAGCCGGATTGAAAAAGTGGGGTATAGTGTGAGCGCTGCTGTGAAGCAGAACCCCACACAGGGAGGAACTATGCGCGTAGGAATCAACGGGTTTGGGCGTATCGGTCGCCAGGTGTTTCGCATTCTCGAGGAGCGCGGGGTAGAAGTGGTCGCCCTCAACGACCTCACCGACAACTCCATCCTGGCTCACTTGCTCAAGTACGACTCCAACTACGGCAAATTCCCCGGAAGCGTCAGCTACGACGAGAACAACATCATCGTCAACGGCAAGACCATCCGGGTCTACGAGGAGAAAGACCCAGCCGCCCTGCCCTGGGGCGACATCGGCGTAGACATCGTCATCGAATCCACGGGGCGCTTCACCAAGCTCGAGGCCGCCGAGGCCCACCTCAAGGCCGGGGCCAAGAAAGTCATCATCAGCGCGCCGGGCAAGGGCGACATGCTCACGGTGGTGATGGGCGTCAACGAGCACATGTACGACCCCGCCAAGCACCACGTCATCTCCAACGCCAGCTGCACCACCAATGGCCTGGCTCCGGTGGCCAAGGTGCTCAACAACCGCTTCGGCATCGAGCGGGGCCTCCTGACCACCGTCCACGCCTACACCGCCAGCCAAAGCCTCGTCGACGCGGCCAAGGACGACCCCCGCGACGCCCGCGCCGCCGCGCTCAACATCGTGCCCAGCGAGACCGGGGCGGCCAAAGCCGTGGGGCTGGTGATCCCCGAACTCAAGGGCAAGTTCGGCGGGATGGCCTTCCGCGTGCCCACCAGCACGGTGAGCGTGGTGGACTTCACCGCCGTGCTCTCGCGCGAGGCGAGCAAGGAGGAGATCAACGCCGCGATGAAGGAGTACGCCGAGGGGCCCATGAAGGGCATCCTGGCCTACACCGAGGAGCCATTGGTGTCCTCCGACCTCAAGGGCGACCCCCACTCCTCGATTTTCAGCGCCCTCGACACGCTGGTAGTGGGCAACCTGGCCAAGGTGGTGAGCTGGTACGACAACGAGTGGGGCTATTCCTGCCGCGTGGCCGACCTGACGCAGTACATCGGCAGCAAGCTGTAGCGACGCGAGGGGCAAAACGCCAAACGCGAGTGGCTATCGGCCATCAGCCATTGGCTATCGGCTATCGACTATCGGCTATCAGCTATCGACTATCGACCATCGACTATCGACATATTCCATGAGGTGAACCATGCGTACCCTCAAGGACTTCGACGCATCCGGTAAGCGGGTATTGGTGCGGGTGGACTTCAACGTGCCCGTGAAGGAAGGCAAGGTTAAGGACGAGACCCGCGTCTCGGCGGCCATCCCCACCCTAAAGCACCTGCTCGAGCAAGGTGCCACGCTGGTGCTCTTCAGCCACCTGGGCCGGCCCAAGGGGGGTTTCGAGGAGGCCAGCAGCCTGGCCCCGGTGGCGCCGGTTCTTCAGAAGCACCTGGGCCGACCCGTGATCTTCATCGGCGGCAGCCCCGAGCTGACCCCGGCTTCGGAGGCCGTGCTCGAGCGGGTCAGGGCGCTGCCCGCAGGCTCGGTGGCCCTGCTGGACAACGTGCGCTTCGAGGCGGGCGAGGAGAAGAACGATGAAGCCCTCGCGCGCAAGTACGCCCGGCTGGGCGACGCCTTCGTGCTGGACGCCTTCGGCTCGGCACACCGCGCGCACGCTTCGGTGACGGGGGTAGCCCAATTCCTGCCCAGCTACGCCGGGTTCTTGATGGAGAAGGAGGTTTCCAGCATCAAGCGGGTCATCGAAAATCCCGAAAAGCCCTACTGGGTGGTGCTGGGCGGGGCCAAGGTCTCCGACAAGATCGGGGTGATCGAGAACCTACTGCCGCGCGTGAGCGGCATGGTGATCGGCGGGGCCATGGCCTTCACCTTCATCAAGGCTCAGGGGGGTAAGGTGGGGGCCAGCCTGGTCGAGGACGATAAGCTCGAGCTGGCCCGTGGCCTGCTGAAGCGTGCGCAGGAACTGGAGGTAAAACTCCTGCTGCCCAGCGACGTGGTGGCTGCGCAGAAGATCGAGGCGGGGGCCCAGACGCAGGTCGTCCTGGCAGATCAGATCCCCGAGGGCTGGATGGGCCTGGACATCGGCCCCGAGAGCGCCAGGGCCTTCGCGGCGGCGTTGCAGGGTGCTAAGACCGTACTGTGGAACGGTCCCATGGGGGTCTTCGAGGTGGACGACTTCGCCAAGGGCACCCTGGCCGTGGGTCAGGCCATCGCCGAGCTGAAGGGGGCCTTCACGGTGATCGGCGGAGGGGATTCGGTGGCAGCAGCCAACAAACTGGGCGTGGCCGACAAATTCAGCCACGTCTCGACGGGAGGCGGGGCCAGCTTGGAATTGCTCGAGCTCGGCACCCTGCCCGGCATCGAGGCGCTGTCGTAAGAACGCCGATAGCCCAATGGCCTATGGAGTCTCTTATGCGCAAAACCCTGGTTGCGGGCAACTGGAAGATGTACAAGACCCCCTCCGAAGCCAGAGCCTGGTTCAAGGAGCTGCTCGAGCGCTACCCCACCACCCCCGCCGAAGCCGCCCTCATGGTCTCCTTCCCCTCCCTTCCCGCCGCCCAGGAGACGCTCTCGGATACGGTGGTGGCCTACGGCGCCCAGGACGTCTCGGCTCACGTAGAAGGGGCCTATACCGGGGAGGTCTCGGTGCGGATGCTGGCCGACGTAGGCTGCAAGTACACCGTGATCGGGCACTCCGAGCGTCGCAGCTATCACCGCGAGAGTGACGCGCTGGTGGCCGAGAAAGCCAGGCGGCTCTTGGAGCACGGCATCATCCCCATCCTCTGCGTGGGGGAGCCGCTGGAGGTGCGCGAGGCCGGTGGGGCGGTGGAGTACACCCTCAGCCAGCTCGAGGGGAGTCTCGAGGGGGTGGAGATCGAGGAGCATGACCAACTGGTGATCGCCTACGAACCGGTCTGGGCCATCGGCACCGGCAGGACCGCCACCCCGGAGGACGCCGAGGCCATGCACCGCGAAATCCGCGCCTGGTTCGCCCGCCGCTTCGACCTGGCCTTTGCCAACGGGGTGCGCATCCTCTACGGTGGCTCGGTCAAACCCGACAACGCGGCGGCCTTGTTCGCCCAGCCCAACATCGACGGGGGGCTGGTGGGCGGAGCTAGCCTGCAGGTCGAGAGCTTCATCGCCTTGCTGCAAGCCGCGCCCGGAGGCAGGGCATGAAGGTGGAGAGCTTCGAGCACTACCAGCGCGAGTCGCGCAAGACCTGGAACCTGGTCCACACCGACCACCCCATCGTCTACCCCACCCTGGGCCTGGCCAACGAGGCAGGCGAAGTCGCGGGCAAGGTCAAGAAGCTCTTCCGCGACAAGGGTGGGCAGATCGGCGAGATCGACCGCGAAGCGCTGAAGCAGGAGTTGGGAGACGTGCTGTGGTACTTGGCCCAGATCGCCACCGAGCTGGGTTTGAGCCTACAGGAGATCGCCGAGGCCAACCTCGACAAGCTCTTCAGTCGGCTCGAGCGCGGCCAGATCAAGGGCGAGGGCGACAACCGCTGAAGGACGCGGTATCTTGACCTATGCCCGCCGAGCTCCACCCCCGCACTAAGATCACCACCGAGAGCATCTTCTCCCGGATGAGCCGCCTGGCCCTCCAGCACGGCGCGATCAACCTGGGGCAGGGCTTCCCTTCCAACCCGCCACCCGCGTTCTTGCTCGAGGCCGCCCGCAAGGCAGTGGGGACGGTGGATCAGTACACCCCGCCCTTCGGCCTGCCCAGCCTGCGCGAGGCCCTGGCCGAGGATTTGGGGGTCTCACCCGAGGACATCGTGGTCACCGCCGGAGCCACCGAGGCGCTGTCCTCACTGGCCGACTCCCTCTACGGCGTGGGCGACGAGGTGGTGATGCTCGAGCCCTACTTCGACGCCTACCTGCCCCAAACCCTGATGGTGGGCGCTAGGCCCGTGCTGGTGCCCATGCGCCTCACAGATCGCTGGGAACTCGACCTGGAAGCCCTCGAGCGCGCCATCACCCCACGCAGCAGGGCGCTGCTGGTCAACAGCCCCTATAACCCCACGGGGTCGATCTTCTCGCGGGAAGAGCTCGAGGCCATCGTGACCCTGGCCCGCGAGCACGACCTCTGGATCATCAGCGACGAGGTATACGACGAGCTGTACTTCGAGGCGCCACCCACGCCCCTGCGCGCGCTGGCCCCCGAGCGGGTGTTCACGGTGGGCTCGGCGGGGAAGCGGCTCGAAGCCACCGGCTGGCGCATCGGCTGGATCGTCACCCCGCCCGGCCTAGCCCCCGCCGTCACCGGGATGCGCCAGTGGTCGAGCTTCTGCTCGGCAGCCCCCCTGCAGGCTGCCGTCGCCCAGGCCCTGCCCATCGCCCGTGCCGAGGGCTTCTACCCGCAGCTTCGGGAGAGCTACCGCCAGCGCAAGGACCTGCTCGCGCAGGGGCTGCAGGCCATGGGCCTGGAGGTCTTCGAGCCTGTGGGCACCTATTTCCTGACCGCCCGGATGCCGGGTCTGAGCGCCGAGACCCTGGTGCAGCAGGCCAGGGTTGCCATCATCCCCGGAAGCGCCTTCTACGCCTCGAGCCCGCCCCCCGAGGGGCTCGTCCGCTTCGCCTTCTGCAAAACCCCCGAGGACATCGCGCAGGCGCTGGAGCGGCTCGAGCGTTTCCTGAAGATACGAGGCTGAGCACTCAGGTTCTATGTGTATTATTTCACGATAAACCTAGCTCGTGATTCTTTTATGCACCTGTCAAGTCCCCCGTCCGAGACTTGACAGGCTCGATTGCATTTAATTATTAATTAGGAGTCCTAAATTTTAGGAGGTGACTGTGCAAAGCATCCCCGGCTATACCTACGGCAGTCCTGCCCTCAACCCCTCGCCGCTGAGCCTGGAGGACCTCGAGAAGCTCAAGGCCAGTCTGCTCTTCACCGATGATGACCACACCGCCCTGCGTCAGGCCGGGGAGGTGCTGGCCGATCAGGTAGAGGAGATCCTGGACGTGTGGTACGGCTTCGTAGCTTCCCATCCCCACCTGGTCTTCTATTTTGGCGGCCCGGACGGCAACCCCAGCGCAGAGTACCTAGCAGCCGTGCGCAAGCGCTTCGGGCAGTGGATCCTCGACACCTGCCAGCGACCCTATGACGCCCAGTGGCTGGCCTACCAGCACGAGATCGGCCTGCGCCACCACCGGAGCAAGAAGAACCAGACCGACGGTTTCGGCACCGCTCCCCAGGTGCCCATGCGCTACATCGTGGCCTTCATCTATCCCATCACCGCGACAATCCGTCCCTTCCTGGCCAAAAAGGGACACTCCCAAGAGCAGATCGAGCGGATGCACCAGGCCTGGTTCAAGACGGTAGTCTTGCAAGCCCTCCTGTGGTGCTACCCTTACGTAAAGGACGGTGACTTTTAAGCCGCCAAGCCCCCATGAGCGAGAACGCTTTCTCCGAGGAAGCCATTGGCAGTCGAGTGATCACGGGCTTGTCCAAGATCAGCCTGGCCCTCAAGGCCCAGGCCTGGAAGGGTGCCAACCAGCAGGGGCTGACCCCCACCCAGGGCCAGATTCTGGCCCTGTTAGGGCATAAAGGCAGCCGGCGGCTGGGGGAGATCGCCGAGTTGCTGGGCATCACCCCAGCCACCACCAGCGAGGCAGTGAAGGCGCTCATTGCCAAGGGGCTGGTGGTCAAGAATCGGGGAGTGGGCGACGCCCGCTCAGTGAGCCTAAACCTGACGCCCGACGGGAGGGCGGAGGCCGAACGCACTGCACTGTGGCCCGACTTCCTCCTGGCAGCGTTGGAGAGCCTCGAGCCCGAAGAGCAGCGCATCTTTCTGCGGAGCCTGGTCAAGATGATCCGTTCCCTGCAGGAAATGGGCCACATTGCACCCGCACAGATGTGCGTCACCTGCACCTTCTTCCGCCCCCACGCTCACCCTGACCCCGCCCGTCCGCATCACTGCGCCTTCGTGGACGCCGCGTTCGGGGACGGGGGCCTGCGGCTAGAGTGCGCCGACCACCAGCCTGCGCCGCGCGAGCAAGCCCACGCAGCATGGAGCAGTTGGTCGAAGCCCTAACGGGTGCTGGGGTAAACTGATCGGCGTGGATACAGTTCGCTACCTTGACGATGATGGAAAACCCTTACGGGACATACCTCTGAGTGAGGAGGAACTGCTGGCGGGCTATCGCGCCCTCCGGCGAGCGCGGCATTTCGACGAACGCGCGCTGGTGCTGCAACGGCAAGGAAGACTGGGGGTGTACCCGCCTTTTCGTGGCCAGGAAGCGGCGCAGGTGGGAGTGGCGCTGTGTTTGGAGCCCTCGCGCGATTGGCTGCTGCCGAGCTACCGCGAGACAGCGGCGGCCATCACCTTCGGAATGCCTCTGAGTAAGCTCATCCTGAGCTGGCGGGCCGACCCCGCTGGCTGGGGCGCGCCGCCCGAGGTGAACATGGTGCAGTTCTACATCCCCATCGCCACCCAGGTGCCCCAGGCCGCGGGAGTGGCCCACGCCCTGCGGCTGCAGGGGAAGGACGCGGTGGCGGCAGTGTTCATCGGGGATGGCGGGACTTCCGAGGGCGATTTCCACGAAGGGCTCAACTTCGCCTCGGTCTTCGACGCGCCACTGCTGGTGGTGGTGCAGAACAACGGCTGGGCCATCAGCGTGCCGACCCAGAAGCAGATGAAAGTCCAGCGCATCGCGCTGAAGGCCCAGGGCTACGGCATACCCGGCGTGACAGTAGACGGCAACGACTTGGTGGCGGTCTGGACGGTGGCCCGCAAGGCCGCCGCCCGGGCCAGGGCCGGGGAAGGCCCCACCCTCATCGAAGCCCTGACCTACCGGGTGGCTCCCCACACCTCCTCCGACGATCCGGGGCGCTACCGCACCGAAGACGAGGCCGAGGCCTGGAAAAAGCGCGACCCCATCGACCGGATGCGGGGTTGCCTGCTGCACCTGGGCCTGTGGGACGAGGAGAAGGAACGGGCTTTGAGCGAGGAACTCGAGGCCGAGTTCGTGGCGGCGGTGGAAGAGGCCGACAAGGCTTCCGAACCCAGGCCCTGGGAGATCGTCGAGCAGGTCTACGCCGAGATGCAGCCCGACCAGCAGGCGGCGTGGAACTACCTGCACGGAGGTGAGGCATGATCGCCGAGCGCGGCACCCGCATCATCAACCTGGTCCAGGCGGTGAATGAGGCGCTGGACTTAGCCCTCGAGCGCGACCCCCGGGTGGTGCTCTTCGGCGAGGACGTGGGCAAGATGGGCGGGGTCTTCCGGGCCTCCGACGGCCTGCAACCCAAGTACGGCGACAAGCGCGTCTTCGACACCCCGCTGGCCGAGAGCGGGATCGTGGGCTTCGCCATCGGCATGGCCATGGCCGGCCTGCGCCCGGTGGCCGAGATCCAGTTCGCCGGCTTCCTCTACCCCGCCCTCGACCAGATCCTCTCGCACCTCGGGCGCATGCGCCACCGCACGCGGGGCCGCTTCACCATCCCGCTGGTGATCCGCGCTCCCTACGGCGGTGGGGTCAAAACGCCCGAGCAGCACGCCGACAGTCCCGAGGCCATCCTCTGCCACGTCCCCGGCGTCAAGGTGATCATCCCCAGCAGCCCCGAGCGGGCTAAGGGGCTGCTGCTGTCGGCCATCGAGGACCCCGACCCGGTGTTCTTCCTCGAGGCCATCAAGCTCTACCGCGGCGTCAAGGCCGAGGTGCCCGAGGGCTACTACACCCTGCCCATCGGCAAGGCCCGCGTGGTGCGCGAGGGGAGCGCCGCGACGCTGATCGCCTACGGCGGCATGGTCGAGGTCTGCCAGAAGGCCGCCGAGGTGGCCGCGCGCGAGGGGGTGGAGCTCGAGGTCATCGACGTGGAGACCCTGGTCCCGCTCGACACCCCGACCCTGGTGGAGTCGGTGGCCAAGACGGGCCGGGCCGTGGTGGTCTACGAGGCCATGCGCACCGGGGGCTTCGGCGCGGAGATCGCAGCCCGCCTAGCCGAGGAGGCCCTGGACTACCTCGAGGCCCCCATCGTCCGCGTGGCCGGCTGGGACGCGCCCTACCCGCCCTTCAGCGCGGTGGAGAACTTCTACCGCCCCGACGCCAAGCGGGTGCTCGAGGCGGTGCGGCAGGTGCTGACGCACTGAGCCAGGCCGATAGCTGAACGCCAAACGCAAGGCGCCCAAAGCCGATAACTCCAAGCGCACCGGGATGAGGGTGAGGCAGCACCTCACCCTCTGGTGCTTGGCACGGTAGCTGAGGGCTGAGAGCCTTCTGCTCCTGGCTTGGTTTAGACTCTTGAAGGTATGCAACGCGCCTTCATCGAGGAAATCAGCAAGTACGAAGGGCAGGAGGCCCTGATCCGCGGCTGGGTCACGGGCCGACGCAGCAAGGGCAAGATCCACTTCCTCACCCTGCGCGACGGAACCGGTTTCATCCAGGCCACCGTGTTCAAGGGCGAACTCCCCGACGAGCAGTTCGAGCAGGCCGACCACCTCCCCCAGGAGGCGGCCATCGAGGTGACGGGGCTGGTGCGCTCCGACTCCCGTGCTCCGGGCGGCTTCGAGCTTTCGGTCAGGAGCCTGAAGATCATCAGCCTGCCCAGCAAGGAATACCCCATCACCCCCAAAGAGCACGGCGTGGACTTTTTGATGGACCACCGCCACTTGCACCTGCGCCACCGCAAAGCCTGGGCGGTGCTGCGGGTGCGCGACGAGCTCGAGCGGGCCATCCACGACTTCTTCCACGCCCGCGGTTTCATCCGCCTGGACTCCCCCATCCTCACCCCCAACGCCGTCGAGGGCACCACCGACCTCTTCGAGGTAGACCTCTTTGATGGGGAAAAGGCTTATCTCTCGCAATCGGGCCAGCTTTACGCCGAGGCCGGGGCCATGGCCTTCGGCAAGGTCTACACCTTCGGCCCCACCTTCCGCGCCGAGCGAAGCAAGACCCGCCGCCACCTGCTGGAGTTCTGGATGATCGAGCCCGAGGTGGCCTTCATGACCCACGAGGAGAACATGCAACTCCAGGAGGAGCTGGTGTCCTACCTGGTGGGGCGGGTGCTGGAGGAGAAGAAGCTCGAGCTACAGATGCTCGAGCGCGACACCGCCGTGCTGGAGAAGAGCGCGCAGGGGGGTTACCCCCGTATCCACTACTCCAAGGCCGTGGAGATGGTCAACCAGATCGCCAAGGAGAAGCCCGAACAGGGGCTCGAGCCCATGCAGTGGGGCGACGACTTCGGCGCTCCCCACGAAGCGGCCCTGAGCAGCCAGTTCGACCGCCCGATCTTCGTCGAGAAGTACCCCGCTGCCGTAAAGGCCTTCTACATGCAACCCGACGACGAAGACCCCCGGCTGGTCAAGAACGCCGATATGCTCGCGCCGGAGGGGGTGGGCGAGATCATCGGCGGCAGCCAGCGCATCCACGACCCCGAGTTGCTGCTGCAGAAGATCCGCGAGCACGGCCTGCCCGAGGAAGTCTTCGACTGGTACATGGACCTGCGGCTCTTCGGCACGGTGCCCCACTCGGGCTTCGGGATCGGCCTCGAGCGCACCGTGCGCTGGATTTGCGGCATCGAGCACATCCGCGAGGCGATCCCCTTCCCCCGGATGTACACCCGTATGAGGCCATGAGCTATTGAGTTACGCCGCACACAGGGCTAAGATATTCAAATTCCGGCGGCCTGGCTTGCACCGACCTCATCCGCGCGGTATCCACCTGTATTTGGTGGCGGAGGTCCATCGTGAAATGGGGCATTGGAGTGGCTATAACACTGGTCGGAGTTCTGCTCGGCTTGGCCCAAGCGGGGGGCTCGAGGCTTCTGGGTCTGCCGATGCTGGGCGAGTTGAACTCCGTTTACCAGGGTACTCCGGTGATGACCGTGGTTCCCTACGAGAACAGCTATCTGGTCTTCACGTGCACTGAGTTGGAGAACCTGACCTGGGTGGGACAGCAGGAGTACGCCACGCTCATCGAGCAAGCTTTCGTTGGGGAGGTAGAAGACGAGGGTTGGAGCTATACGATGCTCCAGAAGGAGCCCAGAGGCTTTTTCTTCAGCCTCGAGCGCAACGGGCGCGAGCGGGTGCTTGGCTGGTGGAGTTTCCTCGGGGAAGGTACGGCGCTGACACTCTGTCGGGACGACATTGATTGATTTGGAGCGCTCACCGCCCTGGCTCAGCCAAACCACGCTCCAGAATTACTCCCACCAGCGCCCGCTCAACACCAGTAGCACGCGGATGACCAGCGGGACGATGACCAGCAAGACCTGCGCGAAGCCGGGCTCTCCCCAGGTAAGAGCAAGCACGTATGCGAACCCGAAGATGGCCCCAAAGGGCAGCCAGCCCACCTGGGGCCAAAGCCGTTCGTGGGTGAGCTTGTGCAGGGCTCCAATTGCCAAGGCTAATACCAGGCCAACCAGGGCCGGGCCGGGCAGCAGGTAGAGCACGTAGCCGAAGGCTGGGGCCAGGCCACCCCCACCGCGGAAGCCGAAGAACAGCGGCCAGATGTGGCC
Source organism: Calidithermus roseus (assembly GCF_003574095.1). Lineage (GTDB taxonomy): Bacteria > Deinococcota > Deinococci > Deinococcales > Thermaceae > Calidithermus > Calidithermus roseus. The sequence continues at coordinate 32,890 of NZ_QWLA01000014.1, read as the reverse complement.
TGTGGTCAAGGCCACCCCCATCCAGGGCCGCATCTCTGGACTTGCCGTTTGCGCCAGCAGGGCGACCAGTACCCCTCGGCCAATGTCGGCCAGACCTACCCCGATTCCCCACGCCGGCCCGAGCTGGCGAAAAACCCCGGAGGCTCCAGCGATGTCCCGCCGGCGAATGTCGAGGTGTCTGAGCCGACCGACCACGATGGCCAGGTTTAGCGAGCCGATGAGGTAGGCCAGCGCCAGCAGGAGCCCATCCATCCCTGGTCTAGCCTACAGGTAAAGCGGCCTCGTAGCCCATAGCCAGGAACTCCAAACCCCCGTACAATCACCCTGAAGCCCCTCAATCCCAGGGCCGGAGCATGAGAAAGGAGATTCCTCCTACCCAACCACTCACCTACGCACTGGGGGAGTTTGGCCTGGCCCTGCCCACCCATGTGGTGGGGACCTATCTGCTGTTTTTCTACACCGACCAGCTGGGGCTGGCGGTGACCTGGGTGCTGCTGGCGCGAAGCATCAATACCCTGTGGGATACCGTCAACGACCCCCTACTGGGCTATCTCTCCGACCGCACCAATAACCCCAGAGGCCGGCGCTGGCCCTGGCTGCGGGTGTCTTTGCCGCTTTACGTGCTGGTGGGTCTGATGCTGTGGATCGTGCCGGAAGGCTTTGAGGGCGTGGGGCTGTTCGCTTATTTCCTGGTGCTGCTCCTGCTGTTCGAGACCCTCGCGACGATGGCCTGGGTGAACCACAACGCCCTTTTTCCGGCACTCTTTCGCCAGGAAGGGTCTCGAGCCAGGGCCAACGGCCTACGCAAGGCAATGGGGCTGGTGGCACTGCTACTGGCGGTGGCGCTCTCCCCCGTGCTCTACAACCGATTGGGCTTCGCCGGGATGGGCCTGGCCTGGGCCGCCGTGGCGGCACTCACCCTCCGGCTGTACTTCTCGAGGCTGCGGGAGCCACCCTGGACACCTCCCCCCTCGCAAGCAGGTTTGTGGTCGAGCATCCTGGGTTGCCTGCGCAACCCCAGCTTCCGGCCCCTGCTCCTGGCGCTGGCCCTGGTCCAGACCGCCCTGGGGCTGCTGATGAGCGGGATTCCCTTCTTCGCCAAGTACACCCTGGGCCTGCCCGAAGACCACACCAGCTTGCTGTTTGGCACGATCTTCGCGGTAGCGCTGCTGAGTGCTTTCGTCTGGCCGCACCTCATCCAGCGCATGGGGAGCGGACTCAGCCTGCAGGCCGCCTTATGGCTGTTTGCCCTGGCCCTCCTGCCGCTGTGGGGGGTGACCAGCCTAGCTACAGGCATGTTGGTGGCAGCAGCCGTGGGGTTCGCCGTGAGCGGAATGCTGGTACTGCAAGACGTGGTGCTGGCGCAGGTGATCGATCAGCGGGCCGAGCAGACCGGGATGCGGCAGGAGGGGGTGCATTATGGGCTGGTGGGAGTATTGGGACGGTTATCCGGCCTGCTCCAGGGCCTGATTTTTGCCACCCTCACCCCCCTGTTCGGCTACGTGAGTGGTCAGCAGCCCGGCCCCGAGCCAGAAACCGCCTTTCGCTTCCTGATCGCCGGGCCGCCCGTGCTGGCTCTGATCCTGGCCGTGCTGTCCCTGCGTCGCAGCCTCAGGCCTGGCCTGGCGGGTCAGTGAGCCTATCCCTGGCGCCGGGGGCCGGAGGGCCGGGGTTCGCCCTCGTAGGGTAGCGGCACATACTGCACGCTGGGCTTGCCACCCCTGGGCTGGGGATACATCTCCATCAACGCATAGACCTCCAGGGGCATCTCGGTGGAGACTTTGAGCCCCAGCGACCGGGCCTCCTCCACGCTGATGGGGTAGTCGTGGGTCCAGGTACCCTGGGAGAGGATCCGGGCTACCTCCTCGGCCTGGGCTTCCTCGAGGTGTTTTCGCAGCAAGCCCTTGACCGTGGCCTTGACCTGAAGCAGGGCTTTGCGAGCCACGTCGGCGAGGATCAGAGTCTGGTCGTCGATCTCGCCGATGGGCTTTTGCTCGAGTACCTTCAGCACCGAGGCCGCAGGGTACTGCCCCAACTGGGGGTCCACCGGCCCCAGCACCGCGTTGTCGTCCATGATGATCTCGTCGGCAGCCAGAGCGATGAGGGTTCCGCCGGACATGGCGTAGTGGGGCACGAAGACCGTGACCTTAGCAGGGTGCTTCAAGAGGGCCTCGGCGATCTGCTCGGCGGCCAGCACCAGCCCGCCGGGGGTGTGCAGCACAAGGTCGATGGGCACGCTTTTGTCGGTGAGGCGGATGGCCCGCAAGACCTGCTCGGAGTCGTCAATGTCGATGTAGCGGGCAAAGGGAATGCCTAAGAAGGAGAAAGCCTCCTGGCGGTGGATGAGGGTGATGACCCGGCTCTTGCGCCTGCGCTCGAGTTCGGTGATCTTGCGCGCGCGACCCAGCAAGAGCATTTGCTGGTTGAAGTAGGGGGTCAGGGTGGAGAGAATGAAGAAGAGCCAGAACAGTTGGAAGAAGATGTCCATCGCGCCTCCTCGGCAAAAACCAACCTGCCCAGGCCCCTCACCCGCTCCGCCCGACCCGCTGCACCTCGCTCGAGCCAGGCCGCCGTGACCTGCCCAACCAGTCCGGGGCGTAGCGCATCAGCAAGCTACCCAGCGGGATGGAGGCCAGCACCAGCATAACCGCTACCTGGGCCACCAGAGTATAGCCCTGCTCCAGCGCCAGCGCGCCCAAAATCAGGTTGAACTCACCCCTCGGAATCAGGTAGAGCGCAGCGTAGTGCTGCCGCTTTGGGCTGAGCCCGGCCTCCCTGGCCCCTCGCAGGTTGAGCGGGAGCTTCAACAACAGGCCCAGCGCTGCCAGGCTTGCCGCCAACCACCCCGCACCTTGCAAAAGTCCAAGGGCCTGGGCCCCCACCGTGAGGAAGAACAGCGCCACCCCCAAATCCCGTACCGGGCCAAAGAGGCGCTCCAACCGCTCGCGCAGGCCCAGTCCGGCAGCCACCACTCCGCACAGGAAGGCCCCAATGCCCTCCGAAGCTCCCAGCACGTGGAACAAGGCCGCGCTCCCGCCAACCATGGCTGCCCCTGTCAGCAGCACCAGTTCGTCCGAGAAGCCCTCCACCGCCCGGCTCAGCAGGGGGCCCAGCCTCCTTGCCACCACCCAGTAAGCCAGCGCCAGCCCCACCCCCCCTAGCAACCCTGAGCCAACCTCTGGCCCCAGGAGCACCAGCAAAGCCGCCACCACCAGGTCCTCGAAGACCAGCACCCCCAGCACCACCTCGCTCTCTGGGTAGGTGGCCCGGCGCAGGTCCAGGATCAGCTTGACGATCACCGCGCTGGAGGAAACGTAGAGGATGCCACCCAGGAGCAAGGCCCCCCGCCACTCCAGCCCCGCCAGCAGCCCTAAGCCAGTCCCCAATGGCAGCGCCAGCGCGTCCCAAACCCCAGCCCGCAGCACCCGATGCGAGAGCTGGCCCAGGCGATCGGGGCCGAACTCCAGCCCCACCGAGAACAGCAAGAGCAGCAACCCCAGCGAGGGCAGGGGCTCCAGCGCCTCCACCTCCAGGCGGCCCCCCAGCGCCAGCCCCACCAGCAGATAAGCCGGAAGGGGAGGTAAACGCAGGCGGTGGACCAACGCGGCCCCCAGCGCCAGCAGAGCTGCGGCCAGGCCGAAGGCTTCCACCGAGGGATGGATCAAGCGCTCACCCTCCGCAAGAAACGCTCCACGGCTGCGCGTGGGCCAGCCACCACCAGCGTGTCGCCCGCTTGCAGCACGGTGTCGGGATGGGGGTTGGGCAGCAGGGCCTCCCCCTCGCGCAGCACCGCCAGCAGGTGGGCCCCCGGAGTGGCGAGGTCTCCCACCCGCTGCCCCGCTCCGGGCGAGCCAGGCGCAACCTTCACCCATTCCATGGTCTCCGCCGCCAACTTGGCCCGGGTATCTCCCACCGCCTCGGGAGCGAAAAGCACCCCGGCCAGGATGGCCCCCAGCTCACGGGCCTCCTCGTCGGTGAGGTCGAGGGTGGCGGCGGGCTCCTCGAGTTCCCCCTTCTCGAAGTACTGCAACTCTCGCTGGCCCGAGTGGTGCACCACCACCACTATCCGGTCCCCGGAGTGCACGCTGATGGTATACTTCCGGCCTACGCCGGGCAGAATCACTTCCTCAACGCGCATCCTTGCCCCTCCCCAAGCACTGGGCGGCCAGGGCACGAGCCGCCACCAAAGCCAGCAGACCACTGCTCCACAACAGTACTTCCATGCCCTGGATGTCGCCGCCAAACAGGCCCAGCAGCATCTCCCGCAGCACGAAGGCCACGCCCACCTCCAAGAGCACCTCCAGCCGGATGCGCTCGTACTCGAAGTACTCCACAAAAGCCCGCACCAACTCCAACATCACCACCAGCGAGAGCACGTTGGTGACCAAATCCTTCAAGCCCAAGCGCACGCTGGGCTCGGAGAGGGTCAGGCCTAGCTCGAGCAGCGTCCGCCCAACCCCGATCAAAAGCCCTAGCAACAAGGCCAGGATCGCCAGGTTGAAAATGAGCTGGATGGTGAAGCGAAACCCCCGGAGAACACTCTGCTGAAGACCCTTTTGCATGATTCGCCCACTTTGGCTTCAGCCCTCGATGGCAATGGAGCGCCGGGATGGGCCGGGACTGGGAGCGCGGGGGATTTCCACCTCCAGCACCCCCCGCCTCAAGCGGGCCTGGATCCCCTCGGGCCGGGCGTCAGCGGGCAGGGGAATGGAGCGGTAGATGCGGCCATAGTAGATCTCGGAAAGGTGGCGCTTGCGCTGCTCCTCCTTGCGCTCAGCCTCGATGACAAGGAAAGGCCCCTCGAGGTACACCTGGACATCCTTCTTGTCCAGGCCCGGCAGTTCGGCGCGGAGCAGGTAACGCCCCTCTTCCTCTACCAACTCGCTGCTAGGTTCGAAGTCCGCTCCTTCAAAAGCCTTCTCCAAGGCCTCGTCCAGGGCTTTGCGGAACTTGTCGCGTCCAAGGCGTGTAAAAGGCCAGATGCGCTCTAGCATGGCTTCTTCACCTCCAAAGCTCAGTTCTTTTGCAGATGGGGAGACAGCCGGGCCAGGAGGGCTGCTTTGGGCACGGCCCCGACGATGCGCTCGGCGGGCTGGCCGTTCTTGAAGAGGATCAAGGTGGGGATGCTGTGCACCTGATAAGCGCTGGCCGGGAGGGGATGGCGCTCCACGTCGAGTTTGACCACCTTGAGCTTACCCGCCAGCTCCCGCGCGAGTTCCTCCAGCACCGGGGCCACCGCCCGGCAGGGCGCGCACCACTGGGCCCAGAAGTCCACCAACACCGGCACGCCAGCCTGGAGCTCGGGCGTGAGGCCACCCTCGCCGGCCTCTACCAGCCAGGGCAGGGGCTTCTTGCAGGCCCCGCAGACCGGCACCTGGCCGGCGGGCGGGGTGCCCAGGCGGTTCTTAGCCCCGCAGGAGGAACAGGTCGCCACGGTGCTCATGAGGCCACCTCAAGCGGGCTGCACCGGACGGCGGCTCGAGGCCAGCAGGGCCAGGACCCACCCTACCAGCACCAGCAGCAATCCCCACTGCGCCAGCTCCGGCGATAGGGCACTGCTCCACAGGGCGTCCAGCGCGTAGGCGCCCGGACCGGCGATGCCCACCGCAGCAGCCACGGCCAGGTTGGTAAGGGGCAGTTCGAAGCCGCCCTGGGTAACCCAAAGCCGGGGCCAGTGCGCCTTGGCGATGGCGGTGAGCATGGCGGCAGCAATCAGCAGCGAGCCCACCGGGCTAAACAGCCCCAGCGCCAGGAAGAGCCCTCCCAGGAACTCGCATCCGCCCGCCAGCAGCGCCCACAGCCGCCCTGGGCGAAATCCCAGCGACTCGAGCCAGCCCGCGGTGCCGGCCAGCCCGTGCCCGCCGAACCAACCAAAGAGCTTCTGCGCCCCATGGGCAGCCAGCAAGGACCCAGTTACCAGCCGGAGGATCAACAGGGCTAGATCGGTCATCGTCTACTCACCCCCTTCATCGTGAAGGCTCTGGACATGTCTGGAGGAGTCTCCAGCGAACGAGCGTGTGAAACCCTCATCCCGGCGACTCCTCCCGGTTTCAACAGTAGTGCATTGAGCGTGGTCTTGTCAAGATATCTGACTGTATTATTGGCGATAGCCTGAGGAGGCCGTGCGCACATCCGATAAACCGCGACAAGGGATCGGCAAGGCCTGATATACTGACTAACAATCGTTAGTTAGCACCTCGGGGAGGATCGATGCAACTCAGCAGTTACGCAGCAGGAAGCTGGTTTAAGGCCAGCGACAGTGGGACCCTGGTCACAGACGCAGTCTACGGAGAGCCCATCGCCACAGTCAGCAGCACGGGGCTGGACTTCGGCGCGATGGTGCACTACGCCCGCGAGGTGGGTGGCCCCAACCTGCGCCGCTACACCTTCCACGAGCGAGCCGCCATGCTGCGGGCCCTGGCGCAGTACCTCATGGAGCGCAAGGAAAGCTTCTACGAGCTTTCCTTCAAGACCGGCGCCACCCGCCGCGACGGCTGGGTGGACATCGAGGGCGGAATCGGGACCTTCTTCTCCTACTCCAGCCTAGCCCGGCGCGAGTTGCCCAACGAGAAGTTTTTGGTCGAGGACGACGTACAGCAGATCTCCAAGGCCGGCAGCTTCCTGGGGCGGCACATCCTGGTCCCCCGCGAGGGCGTGGCGGTGCACATCAACGCCTTCAACTTCCCCGTATGGGGGATGCTCGAGAAGCTAGCCCCCGGCCTCATCGCCGGGGTTCCGGCCATCGTCAAGCCCGCCACCCAGACCGCCTACCTCACCGAAGCCGTCTTCCGGGCCATGATCGAGTCGGGGATCCTGCCCGAGGGGGCCATCCAGCTCATCTGCGGCAGTACCGGCGACCTGCTGGACCACCTCAGCGAGCAGGACCTCGTGACTTTCACCGGCTCGGCCAGTACCGGGCGCAAGCTCAAGACCCACCCCAACCTAGTCGCCCACTCGGTGCCCTTCAACCTCGAGGCCGACAGCCTCAACTGCTCGATCCTGGGCGCTACGGTAGAGCCGGGCGACCCCGAGTTCGACCTCTTCGTGCGTGAGGTGGCCAACGAGATGACCGTCAAGGCCGGGCAGAAGTGCACGGCCATCCGGCGGGTGATCGTGCCCGCCGAGAAGGTGGAGGCAGTGATCGAAGCCCTCAAAGAGCGCCTGGCCAGGACCACCATCGGCGACCCCCGCCGCGAGGACGTGCGGATGGGCCCGCTGGTGAGCACCATCCAGCGCGAGGAGGTCAAGGAGCGTGTGGGCGAACTCTCCCGCAGCTGCGAGGTAGTGCTCGAGCCTCCCCTCGAGCTCCTGGGCGGCGACCCCGAGAAGGGCGGCTTCCTCAGCCCGCGGCTGTTGTACTGTGACCGGCCGCTCGAGGCCCGCGAGCCCCACGAGGTCGAGGCCTTTGGCCCGGTGGCCACGCTGCTCCCCTACCGCAACCTCGACGAGGCCATAGAGCTCGCCAGGATGGGCCGGGGCAGCCTGGCCGGTTCCATCGTCACCCACGACCGCACCGAGGCCCGCACGCTGTTCTTCGGCTGTGCCAGCTCGCACGGGCGCCTCCTGATCCTCAACCGCGAGAACGCCAAGGAGAACACCGGGCATGGCTCTCCCCTGCCCCAGCTCATCCACGGCGGGCCGGGCCGGGCCGGGGCGGGCGAGGAGATGGGCGGGGTGCGCGGCATCAAGCACTTCATGCAGCGCAGCGCCATCCAGGCCGACCCCACCACCTTGAGCTTCATCTCCAACGAGTACGTGCGCGGGGCCGAGACCAGGAGCGACGGGATTCACCCCTTCCGCAAGTACTTCGAGGACCTGCAAATAGGCGAGAGCTTCCTCACCCACCGCCGCACCGTCACCGAGGCCGACATTGTCAACTTCGCCAACGTCAGCGGCGACTACTTCTACGCCCACGTCGATGAGATCGGGGCCAGGGACTCGATCTTCGGCAAGCGCGTGGCCCACGGCTACTTCCTGATCTCGGCGGCTGCTGGGCTCTTCGTGAGCCCGGCGCCGGGGCCGGTGCTGGCCAACTACGGCCTCGAGAAGCTGCGCTTCATCGAGCCGGTAGGCATCGGCGACACCATCCAGGCCCGCCTGACGGTGAAGAGCAAGACCAAGAAGGATCCCAAGCCCGGCGAGCGCCTGACCGGGGTGGTGACCTGGGCGGTGGAGATCACCAACCAGGAGGGCAAGACCGTGGCACTGTACGACATCCTGACGCTAGTCGAACGCAGGGGGGAACCCTCAGCACAAGCCTGAACGGCGGGCCAGATCGAGAGGGGGTGGCTGGGTCACCCCCTCGCTATATAGGGTGCTCTTCACGAACCCGCCACACCCTCCTGCTCCCCATGCCGCTGGCGACCGCGAGCCCCACAGGACTCGCGGACGATCAGGGGGGTGGGCAGGCGGATGTGGGTGTGCTCTGGGGGGTTGCCCCGCATCAGGCTCGAGAGCATCTCCACGGCCAGGCGGCCCTGCTCCACAGCCGGAATCCGGACCGTGGTGAGTGGGGGGGTCATGTAAAGCGCGGTGGGGATGTCGTCGTAGCCCACGACGGCGATGTCCTGGGGAATCCGCAGGCCCTTCTCGTGGATGGCGGCCATAGCCCCCAGGGCGATGGTGTCGTTTCCGGCGAAAAGGGCGGTGGGGTAGGGTTTGCGGCGCAGCAACCGCTGCATGGCCTCGTATCCGCTGGCGGCGGAGTAGTTGCCGAACTGGACCAGCGCCGGGTCATACTCCAGCCCCGCCGCCTCGAGGGCGTGGCGATACCCCCGGTGGCGGCTCTGGGTGGCGTAGTAGTTCTCGGGCGAGAAGGTGATGTGGGCGATGCGGGTATGGCCCAGGGCGATGAGGTGCCGCGTCGCCCGCTCGCTCGCCTCCTGGTCGTCGGTTTCCACCGAGTAGATCTTCGACTCCAGCCCCGGCCACAGGCGAAAGCCGATCAGCACCACCGGGAAGTTGCGCCGGATGAGTTCGGGCAACTGGCTGTCGTCGGAGCGGATGTTGACCACGATCAGGCCATCGATGCGCTGGCCGCGCACCAACTCCAGGTAGGCGTCGGGCCTGGAGACGTCCTCCACCGTCTCCAGCAGCACCCGGTAGCCGTGCTGGTGGCTGGTGTGGCTGAGGCTGTAGAGCAGTTGGGGGATATAGGCATCGACCTGGAGATGCTCGGCGTGGGAGACCACCAGGCCGATGGTGAGGGTCTGGCCGCTGACCAGGCTGCGGGCAGCAGCATTGGGCACGTAGCCCAGCTCCTCCGCCGCCTGCAACACCCGCCGGCGGGTCTCCTCGCTGATGCTGATGCCGGGAACCCCATTGAGCACCAGGGACACCGTGGTCCTGGAGACCCCGGCGCGTTTGGCGACTTGGTAGCTGGTGACTCTGGGCTTTCCAGTCATGCTGCCCTTCAGGCTCCTCAATCATTATAGAGCGTTCCTTACGGAGTTTGAATCTATTGACAAGGCCAGGAGGACGTCGGAATCAGCATATCCTCGCTTTGAGAACAGCCTGGGCACGATTTCTCCGGGAAGTCTCCCCCCAGGAGCATTCCTAGCTTCTCACAACGGCCTCCCTCGAGCGCAGCGGCTCGGGAATCCAGTCACCGTGGGCGGCCAGCAACTCATCCACCAGGTTCCAGATCTGCTCGAGGTCGAGTTCGGCAGCGGTGTGGGGGTCGAGCATCGCCGCGTGGTAGACGTGCTCGCGCTTGCCGGTGAGCACAGCTTCGACGGTGAGTTCCTGCACATTGATATTCGTGCGCATGAGGGCCGCCAGATGCGGTGGCAGGCTGCCGATGCGGGTGGGCTGGATGCCGTTTTTGTCCACCAGGCAGGGCACTTCCACGCAGCAGCCGTGGGGAAGGTTGTCGATGAGGCCGTGGTTGAGCACGTTGCCGTAGACGACGCGGGGGGTGCCGGTCTCCTGGCTGTGGATGATCAGCGAGCCGTACTCGTGGCTGCGGTGGACGGGGAGGGGTTGGGTGCTGTGCTCGAGTTCGGCCCGCAGGTGCTCCCACCCCGCGATCTGCACCTCGCAGCGGCGGATGTACTCGTCGAGGGGGATGCCGAACTTCTCGATGAGGTCGGGGCGGTCCCGCTTGATGAAGTAGGGCGTGTACTCGCTGAAGTGCTCGCTGGACTCGGTGACGAAGTAGCCCAGGCGGCGAAACATCTCGTAGCGCACCTTGTCGGCCAGGGGGGCACCCTCCACCAGCCGTTGGGGGGACTGCCCGCTCTCGAGGTACTCCCAGATGCGCGGGTAGAGGTCTTCCCCGCCCCGCTCGAACTTGAGGTAGAAGGCCATGTGGTTGATCCCGGCGCAGAGGTAGTTGATTTCCTCCACTGGCACCCCGATGTCACGGGCAAGTTGCTCGGCGGTGCCCTGCACGCTGTGACACAGCCCCACCGTCTTGATCCGGGTGGCCTTGAGCAAAGCCCAGGTGTTCATGGCCATGGGGTTGACGTAGTTGAGGTGCAGCACCTCCGGGCATAGCCGCTCCATGTCGCGGGCCATCTCCAGCAGCACGGGGATGGTGCGCAGGGCCCGCATGATCCCGCCGATGCCCAGGGTGTCGGCGATGGTCTGGCGCAGGCCGTACTTCTTGGGGATCTCGAAGTCGAGGACGGTGGCGGGCTTGTACCCGCCGACCTGGACCATGTTGATGGCGTAGTGGGCCCCCTCGAGCGCGGCCTCGCGGTCGGTGGTGGCGATGATCTGGGGCCTGGCTCCGAGGCTCTGGGCCAGCCGGTGAGCCACGACCTCCGAGGTTTTCAGCCGCTCGGGGTTGATGTCGTAGAGCACCAAGGTGGATTCGGAGAGTTCGGGGAAGCTCAGGATGTCGCCCATGAGGTTCTTGGCAAAAACCGTGCTCCCCGCGCCGATAAAAGTGATCTTTGGCTTTGGCATAAGCGTCTTACCCCCTTGCTTGGACCAGACGGGACAGGTTGAAGTGAGCCGCGAAGAGCAGCAATGCAGTCTCACCGAGGTTCCAGAAGAAGTGGATGGTTACCCGCGGGGCCGTGGTCAGCCCAGGGATTTGCCCGCAAATGCTGCTTTCTGCCAGCCAGCCGTCGCGCCCCAGGATGCCCGGCAGGGCCTGGCTCACGCCGAAGCCGGGCAGGCCCAAAGCCGCGAGTTCCTGTGTCAGCTGCAAGTAGCGCGCCAGCAGGTAAGCGTGCTCGAGGGTGTGCCCCGTCATCCACAGCAAGAGCGCCCAGCCCCACCCACCGGCCATCCCCCGCCGCAGCAGGTACACCGTCAGCACCCAGACCACCGTGTTCCAGATGAAGTGCACCCACTCGATGTTGAGTGAGGAAATGAAGCCCTGTGAAAGCGCCGGAGGACGGTCGAGCAGGTAGTACTGCACCATCTGGGTGGCGTGCTCGAGGAAGTGCAACCCTTGCAGCATCAGCAAGGCGCTGAGCACGAAGGCCGCCACCCCGAGCCGCCTGAAGTCGTCCCACCACTTCAAGCCGACGGGCACGGCCAGGGTACCCAGGAAGATCAGGCTACCTCCCCACACCGGCATCCCTGCCCCGTAGACCGCAGCTCCGGCCAGGATAAGGCCAACCGCGGCGGCCAGCAGGACCAGGGCCCTGCGGTTGCGAAAGTCGAGCAGCTCGAGCAGGCTCCCTCGGCTCTGGGTCACGGGCGCTCCTTGCGGGTGAGGGTGAAGAGGGTTCCGGCCCGGGCCACAACCTCCGAACGCTTGCCGTCGGGCCAGATGACCTCGAGCCTGCGCACCTCCTCGCTCGGGTCAACGCCGAAGTGGAGCCTGGGAGCGTCGCCCGAGAGGTAGCCACTGATGGCCGTCACCTGCCGCCAGAGCCGGTGCTTGTCGGTGTATAGCAGCACCTGGGCACCCAGGGCTCGGGTGTTGAAACTGCCCTCCCAGCGCAGCTCGACCTCCACCGACCTACCGCCGCACAGCCGGTTCTCGAAGAGCTGCGCCGGGTTGCCCAGGTTGCTGACTACGATGTCCAGGTCACCGTCGTTGTCGAGGTCGGCCAGGCTCATCCCCCGCCCACTGCGCCGGGAAGCGAGGTTCCAGTCGGGTTTGCGCTCGAAACGCTGGCCACCGCGGTTGCGGAAGACCCGATTCTCCTCGACCAACTCGCCGCCCGGCAGGTACCCGAACAGATCCGCGTCGATCATGCCGTTTACCACGTAGAGATCCTCGTAGCCGTCGTTGTCGAGGTCGCCGAACTTGCCCGACCAGCTCCAGCCCGTCGCATCCAAGCCCAGCTCGTAGGCCCGGTTGCGATAGCCCTGGCTCGAGCGCACCTGCAGCATGTTCTCCGGTCGTCCTACGGCAGAGCGGGTGAGCCGGCTGTAGCCCTTCTGCATCAGTGGAATCCAGGCCGCCAGTGCCTTCAAGTCGCGGAAGTCGGGCTTCATGTCGGTGGAGAAAAGCTCCGGGCGGCCATCGTTGTCGATGTCGGCCACGGAGAAGCCCATGGTGTGCTGGCTGGTGCGGGGGAAGGGGCGGATTTGCTCCCAAGTGCCTTGTTCGAAGACCATGTCGGGCAGGTCGAAGTCGTTGCCCACGATCAAATCACGCTTTCCATCGTTGCTGGCGTCGAAAGCACTCAGGCCCAGGGCCTGCGCGTTGCGAGCCAGGCGCCGGGCCTCAAACCCTTCGGGAGTGGGCCGGTAAAGAACGGTCCCGGCTCCTTCGGAGAACAAAAAGCCGTGGCGCAACTCGGCCTCGAGGATCGCGTCGTACGAAGCGGTGACCAGCTCGAGCCGCCCGTCGCCGTCGAGGTCATCCCACAGCATCGAGTAGGCCCGGTAGCGCACCCCCGGCAGCTCGGCAGGGGCGAAGCCCCTGCCCCGCAGGTTCTGCCAGTAGCTAGGTGTCCCGAGGTTGTGGGTGAAGGTCAGGTCGAGCCAGCCGTCGGCGTTGACGTCCACGGCGGCCACGGCCCGCGTGCTGAGGGCATCGAGCGTGGTCTTGCGAAACTTCAACCCGCCCTGATTCCACAGCACCACCGCCTCCCCGCCCTGGTTGGCGAAGGCGATGTCGATGAGCCCATCTTCGTTCAGGTCGCCGAGTGCCACCCCCGAGCCGTTGCCGTCGTAGCCACGCGCGGGTTGCTGGCGGCCCTGGGCGGCGTGAGGAAGGTCGTGGGCCAGAAAGCTCCGTGCGCAGGTGGAAGGCTGGAGTGCTCGAGCCCCGACGCCGAGCGGAACTTCCGCCCCCTCGGGGCCTGACCCACCCGGTGCGGCCCCTCGAGGTGCCCCGGTCCCCACCCCGAGCGCGATCATCAGGGCAGTTCCGGCAAGCAGCATTCGCAGCTTCATGCAAGCACCTCGAGGACCGTGCGCTGGCTATCGCTTAAAGACCGCGTTGACCTTGGCGTTGGCTTCCTTGAGGGCGTCGGCAGCCCTGGCCTTGCCCAGGAACACCGAGTCCATCGCGGCGTTCATGATGCTGGTGATCTCGGAAGCATAGTCGGTGATGGGGAAGAGGAAGGTCGCGCCCTTGGTGTTGGCAATGGTGGTGAAGGCGGTCACGTCCAGGCCGTTCTTCTTGTATACCTGCAGCGCGGCGTCCACGCCCGACTTGATCGCCGGGAAGACCACGCCATAGGATCCCACGATGTTCTGGCAGGCGGGCGAACCGAGGAACTTGACCCACTTCCAGGCCTGCTCCTGTTTCTTGCTGCCCGTCCAGATGGAATCGGCCAGACCGTTGAACATGCTCTTGCGCCCGTTGGGGCCTGCCGGCAGCAGGGCGAAGCCCACGTCGAACTTGGCGTTGTCCTTGAACCACTTGATCATCCACGAGCCGTGGGGCAGCATGGCCACCTTGCCCGAGGTGAACAGGGCCTCAGACCCCAGACGGGTCACGTCGGTGACGGGAACGGCGTAGCCTTTCTTGAGGCTGAGGTCGGCCAGCCACTGGATGGTCTCGGCCAGCTTGGGGCTGTCGTAGTAGTACTTGGTGTCCCAGGGGCCGTCGTTGAACTTGAAGCCGTTAGACACCGCCAGCCAGCTCCACTCGGTCTGGCCGTAGCCGCCGCCGGAGCCGTTGGTGGTGAAGCCGTACTGCACCACGTTCTTGGGGTCGAAATTCTTCGAAAGCCCGTTATTGCCGTTCTTGTCCTTGGTGAGCTGGGCAATTACCCTCTCGAAAGTACCTCCGTCTTTGGGGTTCCAGGTCCAGGTGCGGAGGGTGGCCTCGCTGATTCCGGCCTCCTTGAGCAGTTTCTTGTTGTAGACGATGGCGATGGTGTCCCAGTCCTTGGGCAGACCGTACTGCTTACCGCCGCGGCCCCACAACTCGTACAGCCCAGGGTAATAGATGTTGGTCTTGACCCCGTCGCGCTTGATCAGGGGAGCGATGTCCACGATCTGGCCGTTACTGGCGAACTCGGGGTACTTGGCCAGGTGGTTGGTGAAAACATCGGGAGCGGTACCGGAGACAAAGCCGGTGGTGAGCCCCGTCCAGTAGTCATCCCAGCCCTTTTGCACGACGTTTACCTTGATGTCGGGGTTCTGCTGCTGGAAGGCGTTGGCGCAGGCCTGGTAGGCTGGCTGTTGGTTGGAGTCCCACAACCAGTAGGTGATCTCGGTCTGGGCGAAAGCCTGGGCAGCTAAAGCCGCGACTGCTGCGATGGCCGTCCTGCGAAAAACTTGGTGCATGAGTCCCTCCTCTTGCAAGGATTCCTATTGCCGATAGCCGAAAAACCCTTCGCTTTTCCCGCTGACCGTCTACCTCACCCCTTTCGGTTAGCTCGAGCTTTCCCACACGAGAAGAAGATGGCTATTTCAAACCGCTGAACTGCAACGACTCCACCACCTGCCGCCCCAATACCACCAGCAGGATGAACACCGGGATGATGGCCAGGAAGGTGGCGGCCATCAGGCCCGTCCAGTCCGGCGAGCCCTGCGGGGTCTGGGACTGGAACATCTTCAGCGCCACGGTGAGGACTTGCATGTTGTTGTCCTTGCTGACGATCCAGGGCCAGAAGAACTCGTTCCAGGTGTTGATGGTGGTGAGAATCGCCAGGGTGACCAGAGGGGTTTTGCTGATGGGCAGGATGATGCGCCAGAAGACGTAAAAAGGCGAGGCCCCGTCGAGGTAGGCAGCTTCCTCGAGTTCCTTGGGCACGGCCAAGAAGAACTGCCGCAAGAAGAACACCGCAAAGGGGGTCATCAGCACGAAGGGCGCCACCATCCCCTGGAAGGTGTTGAGCCAGCCCAGGTTCTTGACCAGGATGAAGTTGGGGATGAACAGCACGGCGCCGGGGATCATGGTCGCGGCCAGGAAGAGGAAAAAGATCAAGTCGCGGCCAGGGAAGCGCAGCCGGGCAAAGGCATAGGCGGCCATGGCGCTGAAGAAGGTCTGGGAGACGACGATGGTGAGGGTGAAGAGCACCGAGTTGCGCATGGCGGTGAGGAAGTTGATATTGGCCACACCGCCCACCGCCAGGTTCTCCTCGAGGCTCACCATCCCCAAAGCCCGCCGGAAGTTGAGGAGGGTGGGGTCAGAGGGGAACAGGAGGGTGGCCTGCTCGAAGAGTTCCTTAGGGTGAGTGATCGCGGTCTTGATGACGATCCATAGCGGAAAAAGGGTGATGAAAATCAGCACCGCCAGCAGCACCCAGGCCACAATTCGCCCTGGAGTCAGTTGGTATACCACGCGATTGCGCACCCTGATAGGATTCGTCTCAACCGGATTCATGCAAAACCTCCTATGCCAGATCGGAGTGGCCCGCCCGGAAGAGGCGCATCTGGAGCAGGGTGAAGACCACCAGGATCAGGAAGAGCACCATCGACATGGCCGAGGCGTAGCCCATTTTGAAAAACTGGAAAGCGTTCTCGTAGATGTACCAGACGATCACCCGCGTGGCGTAGGTGGGGCCGCCGCCGGTCGCCACCGCCACGGTGTCGAAGATCTGGAAGGAGCCGATGACGCTGGTGACCAGCACGAAGACCGTCACCGGCCGCAAAAGCGGGAGGGTGATGCGCCAGAACATGCGCCACTCGCTGGCCCCGTCGATCGAGGCGGCTTCGTAGAGCGAGCGCGGAATGGACTGCAGCCCGGCGTAGAACAGCAAGGCCGTAAAGCCCATGTGCCGCCAGATGTTGACTCCGGCAACCGTCGCCAGGGCCTGGTCGGGCGAGCCGAAGAAGGGCTGGCGCTCGAGCCCTAGGAGGCCCAGGAAAACGTTGATGTACCCCAGGATGGGGTGGAGCAGCCACAGGAAGATCATCGCCACCACCACGTTGGAAAGCAGGTAGGGCAGGATGATGACCGCCCGCACGAAGATCGAGCGCACCAGGCGATCCATCAAGACCGCCAGCAGCAGCGCGAGCACGGTCTGCAGGGGGATGTTGAGCAGCACGTAGAGCCCGGTGACCTTCAGCGCGTGCCAGAAATTGGGGTCGGCCACCAGGGCCTGGTAGTTTTCCAGCCCCACCGGCCTGGGGGGGCGCAGCAGGTTCCAGTCGGTGAAGCTGATGGAGAAAGCGCGGATCGAAGGCAGCAGATAAAACAGCACGAAACCGATGAAGGCGGGGAGGATGAAGAGCCAGCCGGTCATGGCCTCACGGCTGAAAAACTGCCGCAAGGCTGGGGGCAGCCTTCTGGGCCTTTGTATCGCTCCTGGTTCCGGGGCCTGCTCCATACTTACCTCCCAAGGACAAAGAGACAATAGATAGCACCACTATGGGTACTAACTCGTGTTACTAACGCGTGTCACAAAGCTAGCCCAATTGTTTCCCTTTGTCAAGAAGATGGGCGAGAATCCAGTCCTGGAACAGGTTCTGCCCGGTAGCCTCTCTCGGTTTGGATCAGCCTCCCCAATGGATGACCCGGCTCGTGGGTGAAGCACAACAGGTAATCGCCCTCGAGCCAGCGCGCGTACATCTTCTTGCGGGTTTCCAGCGTGGTCATGGGGTACAGGTCGAAGGCCATGATGTAGAGCAGCGGGGTCTGCATGAGGGTGGGGATCAGGTCGGCGGTGAAGGCCAGCCGCCGGCCCTCGGACTCGAGCTCGACCGCCTGCATGCCCAGGGTGTGGCCCGGCACGGGAAGCAGGCGCAGGCCCGGCAACAGCTCAGTCTCCCCTTCCACGACCTCGAAGAGCCCGGCCTCGAGCACGGGCTCGATGTTCTCGGGCAAGTAGCTGGCTCGGCTGCGCTCGTGAGGGTGGATGGCGTCCTCTAGTTCCTGCTGCTGCACGACGTAGCGGGCTTTGGGAAAGGTGGGAAGCAGGCGGCCTCCCTGCCAGCGGGTGTTGAGCCCGGCGTGGTCGAAGTGCAGATGGGTGTTGATCACCCAGGCGATGTCCTCAGGCCTGACGCCGAGCAACGCGAGCTGGGCCAGAAGGGGGTTCTCCTCGCTGAGCCTGTAGAGTTCACGGTGCTTGAAGCCGGGCTTGCGGTCAATGCCGGTTTCGACGAGCACCCACTGCCCGGCGATCCGCACCAGAAGGGGATTCATGCTCAGGCGAATTCGGTTTTGCTCGTCAGGCTGGGTAAGCTTGCTCCAGATGACACGGGGAACCACCCCGAAGGTAGAGCCCCCGTCGAGCCAGATCTCCCCGTCGTTGAGCACGAACAGCTCAAGCTCGCCGAGCTTCAGGTGGAGCGGGGAGCGCATCGAAGTTGATTATCTCAGGCTCATAGGGAGCGAGTCTACGCCGCATGACCTCGAGGGCATCGGGGTTCTGGTCCACCAGCACGAAACCCCGCCCATGCCGCGCGGCAGCCTCGCCGGTCGTCCCTGACCCTGCGAAGAAGTCGAGCACGACCTCGCCGGGGTTGGAGTGAACCCTAATGACGCGCTCGAGCAGCTTGAGCGGTTTCTGTGTGGGATAGCCAGTCTTCTCCCTGCCGCCCGTGGGCACGATGGTCTGCCACCACACGTCGGTGGGGGTTTTGCCCCTGGCTGCCTTCTCGGGACCGACCATCCTGGGGGTCATGTAAGGGATGCGGTCGATGGCCTCGCGGTTGAAGGTGTAGGAGTCGGGGTCTCTGGCATACCAGAGAATCGTGTCGTGCTTGGCGGGCCAGCGGTTGCGCGGGCGGCCCCCGTAGTCGTAGGCCCAGATGATCTCATTGATGAAGTGCTTTCGGCCAAAGATGTCGTCCAGGAGCACCTTGACATAGTGGACCTCACGGTAGTCGAGGTGGACGAAGAGCGAGCCGGTGGGGGTGAGCAGGCGGTAGGCCTCGCGCAGGCGGGGCTCGAGGAAGCCCAGGAAGTCCTCGAAGGAATCGGGATAGACCGGAGACTCCAGCGGCTCGCTGCGGTACTTCTTGCCGCCAAAGCCGCTGCGTGAGCCATTTTCATCCTGCACCACCCGCATGCGGTTGCGCTTTTGAGGCTTGCCGGTGTTGAAGGGCGGGTCCAGGTAGATCAGGGGGAAAGACGCGTCCGGGAGGGTTTGGGTATAGCTCAGGCACTCCGCCTGGACGATGCGCTTCATGGCTTGGATTGTACTGGTTGGGGGCCGATGGCTAAGCACTCACCTGCCTGAAGAGCCCCAGCCGCACCTCCTCCAGCACGGGCTCTATGGGTCTTCCCTCCTCGTGGGCGCGAATGAGGGCGCTGGCGATTACCGCTCCGTCAGCGGCCCTCGCGGCCTGGGCAGCGGTGGAGCGGCTCGAGATGCCAAAGCCGATGGCCACCGGCACGCCGGTGTGCTGCTTGATGCGCTGGACCAATTCCGGGAGGCCCTCCGGCAGGCGGTCGCGGGCTCCGGTGACGCCGGTGACGGAGACGGTGTAAACGAAGCCGGTGCAGAAGGGGGCGACGACCCCTATGCGGGCGTCGGTGGAGGTAGGGGCCAGGAGGAAGGTGGTCTCGAGGCCCGCCGCGTGGGCTTTAGCGACCAGTGCGGGGTCTTCGTCCGGGGGAAGGTCGGGCAGGATCAGCCCGGTGGCCCCGGCGTTGCGGAAGGCTTCGAAAAAGCGCTCAGGTCCCGTGGCGATCACGGGGTTGATGTAGGTCATCACGAATAGCGGCTTGTCGGTGAGGGCGCGCACCTGACGTACGAACTCGAGCACGTCCTTCAGGCGGGTGCCCTGGCGCAGGGCTCGTTCAGAGGCCCGCTGGATCACCGGGCCGTCGCCCAGGGGGTCGGAGTAGGGCAGGCCGATCTCGAGCACGTCGGCAAAGGGTAACACCCGCCGTACGAGCTCGAGGGCCCCTGCGGCGTCGGGATACCCGGCCATCACGTAGGGAATCAGCGCAGCCCGGCCCTCAGCGGCGGCGCGTTCGAAGGCTTCGCGGGTGGTCATCAGGCTACCTCCTGGGGCACTTGCCCCTCGAGCCTGGACCCTCGACGCTCCTCCAGAATGCGCATCACCTCCACCACGTCCTTGTCTCCCCGGCCCGAGAGGTTGATGACGATGAGTTGCTCGGGATCCATCTCGGGAGCGAGCTTGGCGGCATAGGCGATGGCGTGGGCGCTCTCGAGGGCGGGCAGGATGCCTTCCAGGCGCGAGAGTAGCTTGAAGCCCTCCAGGGCCTCGTCGTCGGTGATGCCCACGTATTCGGCGATGCCTTGCTCGGCGTAGTAGGAATGCTCGGGGCCCACACCGGGGTAGTCCAGGCCAGCAGATACCGAGTGAGCAGGCTGGATCTGGCCGTCTTCGTCGTAAAGCAGGTACATCATCGCCCCGTGCAGCACGCCCTTGCGGCCCGCGCCGATGGAGAGGGCGTGCATCCCCGAGGTCAGCCCGTGCCCAGCGGCCTCGACGCCGATGAGGCGGGGACGGTCTTCCTGGTAGGCGAAGGGCGCGAAGACCCCGATGGCGTTGGAGCCTCCCCCCACGCAGGCGATCACCGCGTCGGGGGTCGCGCGGCCCTCTTTGGCCAGTAATTGCTGTTTGATCTCCTCGCCCACGATGCTCTGAAAATCGCGAGCCATGGCCGGGTAAGGGTGCGGCCCCACCACCGAGCCGATGATGTAGAAGCTCTCCCGCACGTGGGTCACCCAGTCGCGAATGGCCTCGTTGGTGGCGTCCTTGAGGGTCTTGGTGCCGCTCTCCACCGCCCGCACCTCGGCCCCCAGCAGCCGCATACGGAAGACATTGAGCGCCTGGCGGCGCACATCCTCGGCACCCTGATAGACCACGCACTCCAGGCCCATCAAGGCAGCCACCGTCGCCACCGAAACGCCGTGTTGCCCGGCTCCCGTCTCGGCGATGACCCTCTTCTTGCCCATGCGCTTAGCTATCAGGGCCTGGCCCAGGGTGTTGTTGATCTTATGGGCTCCGGTGTGGTTGAGGTCCTCGCGCTTGAGGTAGATCCGGGCTCCACCGAGGTGGCGGGTCAGGTTTTCGGCGAAGTACAAAGGCGTAGGACGGCCCACGTACTCGCGCAGGTAGTACTCGTACTCCTCGAGGAAGTCGGGGTCGTGCTTGAAGTGAAGGTAGGCGGCGGTGAGTTCCTCGAGCGCCGGGATCAGGGTCTCAGGCACGTAGCGCCCGCCAAAGTCGCCATAGCGGCCTCGAGGGTCGGGCAGGGGGTAGCTGGGGAGCTGCATGGGCACCTCGTTAAAGGTCGATGCTGATAGCTGATAGCCGATAGCTAAAAGCCCAACGCCGACGACCAGACGCCATCGGTTCGGGGTTATCGCTTTGGGTACTTTACGTTTCGCGTCTGGCGTCTTGCGTACGACCCAGGAGTACGACCCGCGCCCGGCGTTCAGCGTTGGGCGTGGGGGCAAAGCCTCCACTTCTGGTGGTGCCACTTGTAGCTGCGGGGGGTGCGGGGTCTTATGCCCTTCATGCTCGCCTTCAGGGTAGCGGCCATCACAGGGCATCGTCAAGCTTCGGGTAGAGTGTTGGGGCGATGAGCAGTAACGATTTCGCCAGCAAACTCGATCGTCTAGCCCAGATCGCGGTGAGGGTGGGCCTCAACCTCCAGCCGGGACAAGAACTGGTCATGACCGCCCCCGTCGAAGCCCTCGAGCTCACCCGCAAGATCACCGAGCAGGCCTACAAAGCCGGGGCCTCTTTGGTCACCACCCTCTTCAACGATGACGCGGCCACCCTGGCCCGTTTCCAGTACGCCCCCGAAAGCAGCTTTGACAAGGCCCCCGCCTGGCTTTACCAGGCCATGGCCGAGGCCTACCGCAGCGGTGCGGCCCGGCTGGCCATCAGCGGGCAGAATCCCGGACTGCTCAGGGGGCAAAACCCCGAGCACGTAGCCCGCGCGAGCAAGGCCCAGGCCATCGCCTACCAGCCGGCGCTCGAGCTCATCACCCGCTTCCACGTCAACTGGACCATTGTCTCCTATGCCACCCCCTCCTGGGCCAGGACGGTCTTCCCCGACGATCCCGAGGACGTGGCCGTCTCCAAGCTATGGGAGGCCATCTTCCGGGCCTCGAGGGTAGACGGGGACGACCCAGTGGCGGCCTGGGAAGCCCATAACCGACGGCTCAAGGAGCGGGTGGACTTCCTCAATGCCAGGCGCTACCAGGCCCTGCACTTCAGGGGGCCCGGCACCGACTTGCGGGTGGGCCTGGCCGAGGGGCACCTGTGGGTCGGCGGCAGAAGCCCGGCCAAGAACGGCGTGGCCTGCAACCCCAACATCCCCACCGAGGAGGTCTTCACCACGCCCCACAAAGACCGCATCGAAGGTTACGTCAGCTCGAGCAAGCCGCTTTCCCACCAGGGCAGCCTCATCGACGGCATCCGGGTGCGCTTCGAAGGAGGCCGCATCGTCGAGGCCAGCGCCCGCCAGGGCGAGGAGATCCTGCGCAAGCTGCTCGAGAGCGACGAGGGCGCGCGGAGCCTGGGCGAGGTCGCGCTGGTGCCTCACTCTTCCCCTATTGCCCAGATGGGCGTCCTCTTCTACAACACCCTCTTCGACGAAAACGCGGCCAGTCACATCGCCTTAGGGCAGGCCTACAGCGAGTGCATGGTAGACGGCGACCGGCTCAGCCCAGAAGAGCTGGCCGCGCGGGGGGCGAACTCGAGCCTCATCCACGTTGACTGGATGATCGGCTCAAACGAGATGGACGTCGACGGCCTCACCCACAGCGGTACCCTCGAGCCGCTGATGCGCTCGGGCGAGTGGGCGTTTAGCGTTTAGCGTCTCGCGTTTGGCTGTACGCCTGGTTATCGCCATTAGCTATAGACACACAATTTAAACTCGCTCAGTAGAAGTCTGGTTATTTGCCGCAGGGATTTACTCTTTGGCTTGCTAGGCTCGAGTTCGAGCTATGACCCTGGTTCAGGCCATCGAAATTGTGCTGCGGGAAGCGGAGGGTCCGCTTTACCACCGGGAAATTACCCGGCGCATCGTGGAGAAAGGGCTCTGGAAAGAGACCGATAGCCTGCCCGACAACGTCTTGCAAAAACTCACCGCCAGCGTGCGCTGGGCGTACTCTCCTTTCGAGCGCGTCGCACCGGGGTACTACGCCCTGCGGGCGAGGGATTTCGACTTCGGCACGAACGAGCCTCCGGTTCCGGAATCGGTAGCCGACTGAGCGCGGCGCAGACGAGGTGCGCGCTTAATCTTTGCCTGGAACGCCCTTTCACGAGCCCCCAGCCGGTCCGTAAGCCTCTGATCGACTACAATAGCCCTATTAGCTTATGGCTAAGGGCTCGAGTCCAGGCCCCTCAGCGCTATCGAGGGTGAGAGAGCGCCTCAAGCCGGTGCTCTCCCGGCGAGCAGGGCTGGCTTTGGGAGTGTGGGGGGAGCCGGGCATCGGCAAAACCTATACCGTGCGCGAGCTACTGTGGGAAACGTCCTGCCGCAGCTTCAGCCTGCACGCTACCACTCCCCTGCCTGCCCTGGTGCACGAGCTTGGGGAGTCACCCCGCTCCACCCCGTTCCCACTCTGGGCCCAGGCGCTGCTGGAGCGCCTGGAGCGCGGCGAGCATCTTGAAAACGAGAAGGCGGCCTCGGCCCTGAGCGCCCTCCTGGCGGCGCGGGCTCCCGTAGTCCTGCACCTGGAGGATCTGCACGAGGCCCCGGCGCAGCGGCTCGAGCTGGTGCAGACGATGGCCCGCATGGTCTCGCGCAGCAGGGGAACAGCCCTGCTGGTGACGAGCCGGGTCTTACCACCGGAGCCCTTCCGGGCTTTGCGGATAGAGCCCCTCTCCTTCGAGCATTCGAAAAGCCTGCTCGAGGCCGAATTGGAGTCGAGCCTTCCCAGTGAAGCTGTTTTATGGATCTACGAGCAGGCCCAGGGAAATCCGCTTTTCACCCTGGAATACCTCCGCCATCTGGCCCGCCAGGGATTCTTGTGGAACGACGGCAGCCGATGGCACTGGCGCACACCTCTCAAGGGTGAAACGCCGGTGACGGTAGAGGCCCTCATCGAGCAAGCCTTGAAGGAAGCAGCCAGGGGCGGCCTGGAGGCCGTCATCGCGGCCAAGGCCGTATTGCCTTTGGGGGTCGAGGAAGCTTTCTGGGCCCAGGTCGCGGAGGTTTCGCCGGAAAGCTTAGAACATGAGAAACGCCGCCTCGAGGGGTCTGGGGTGCTGCGAAACGGGGAGTTTGTCCATCCGCTCTACCGCGAAGTAACCCTGCAAAGCCTCGAGCCCGGCCAATCCCAGCACCTGGCCCGTAGAGCCTTGAAGACGCTGGAGCGGGCTTTGCCGGAGGCGGAGGCGCTGGTAAGGCTTGTCGAGGCCGCAGGGCTATCACCCCAGGAGTCACAGGAGTGGCTCGAGCGTGCAGCCGCCCGAAGCGAAGCCGGTGGGGAGGCGGTGAAGGCGGCTCGATTGCGCGCCGCGGCAGTGGCGTATGCTGCCGATAAAGCGCTCCCCTCGCTGGAAGCGGCCAGGGCCCTACGCTCATTCGATCCCGGCGAAGCCATCCGCCTGGCCGAACAAGCCGTAGCTGCCAATCCCGGCCAGACCGAGGCCGTACACCTCCTGGCCGAGTTGCTCACGATCCGGGGCCGGATGGCCGAGGTGGACGCGGTGCTGACTTACCTACCCCCGGACGAGCGCCAGGGGCCGGGCTGGGCCTCACGACTTCTGATCCTGCGGGCTTTAGTGGGGGACTTCACGGGCGCACTCGAGGTCTGGCGGGACAATCCATCCTTGCACTCCATCCCCGACCCCGAGGTGCTCTACCAAGCTTCCTTCGCCCACTCCGCCACCGGAGACCCAAAGACGGGCCTGGAGATCGCCACGAGAGCGCTCGAGTTGCCGGGGCTCACGCTGGAACAAAGGGCCAAGCTCTTCAGCACCCGCGCCGGGGCCTGCTACTACATGGGCGACTATTCTCAGGCCGACGCCTATTTTGCCCAAGCCCTTGGGCTGGCGCGGGAAAGCGGCCTTCCCAAGCCCATCGCCCACATTTCCTTCAACCGCGCTTACACCCTGGGCCTGCTGACACGCTATGCCGAAATGCAGGCAAGCCTCGAGGAGGCCATCCGGGCTTACAGCGAACTCGGGGAGCTCAAACGCTACGCCCACGCCAAGGTGCTGGTAGCCCAGCTGTACATGGGTTTTGCCGAATACCCGCGGGCTGAGGAGGCCTTGCTGGAAAGCCGCGACCTCCTCTTGCAAATGGATCCCTCCGAGTCGCTGGTAGACTGCGAGAAAACCCTCAGCCGGCTGTACTGGCTCTGGCGGCCTCCCTACGGCAAGGTGCTCGCACTCAAGCACGCCTACGCCAGCCTGGAAGCCGCCCGGAAGCTGCGCAGCCCCCGCAACCTGATCAACGGCCTTATACCTGCCGCCCATGCCGAGACCTGGCAGGGCCGACCTGAGCGAGGGCTCGAGCTGGCCCAGGAAGCCCTCACCCTCGCCGAGCAGTTGGGTCAACCCTGGTTCAGGCTCTCGGCCAATCTAGCCCTGGCCGACGCTCTCGAAGGCTTAGGCCAACCTGATGAGGCTCTCGAGGTCTACCGCCAGGCCGAAGCTGCCGCCCTCAACCTGAAGCTGATGGTCGAGGCCGATACCATCGGGCTCGAAGTGGACCGGCTGACCGGCAACTCCCGGCGCGCTGCCGAGCGGATTGCGCGGCTAGGAGCGCTCGGGCTCAAACAACCCATAGAATTCGCCCAGCGGTATTTTCCTGAGCTGTTCAAGGCAGAAACCGCGCCCAGCCCAACGCCCGATACCTCCTCCAACCCGGAGAAGCGGATCGAAGGGCATCCTCCGGGCGCTCTACAGCTGCGGGTCCTGGGCCCGCTGCACTTTGCCGGAGCGCCCGTGCGGGGCCGCAAGCGCCGGGAGCTGCTGGCCCTGTTGCTCGAGGCCCGCCTAGCCGGACGGAGCGAGGTGGGCCGCCTGGAACTTCTGGATGCCCTCTATCCCGGTGAAGACGAGGGGAAAGCCGCTTCCTCCCTCAAGGAGCTCATCCACAGCGTACGCTCCACCTTGGGTACGCTCTCCATCACCACCACCCCCACCGGCTATGCGCTGGGTGAGGCGGTGAGTTCGGACGTGGAGGAGTTTCTGCGTACTGGGGACAGCGGGCTGTGGCGGGGGGCTTATCTCGAGGGCCTCTCCCCCCTCTCTTCCTTCAACGAAGGCGTGCGCGAGACGGTGCACCTGACCCTGCGCCTCGGGATCGAAGCACTGCTCGAGACCGACCCCAAAGAAGCCGTGCGGCTGGGGCGCATCCTGCTCGAAGCTGAGCCCTATGACACGGGGGCGCTGCGGCTGACGCTCGAGGCCCTGCGCCGAGCACAGAACCACAAGGGCCTAAACCGGCTTTACGAAGAAGCCAGGGAACGGATGCAGGAGGTGGGCGAGAGCTTGCCTCCGTCCTGGCAGAGCTTCCTGGGCTGAAGCGCTTGGCTGTGGGGGGAGTCGGAATGTACCGGCTCCCTCACTTTGCAAGCCACCGGCAAAACCCGACCGACTTCTGACCGCCGTCTGACCAAGGCTGGAGCACCCTGTAGGCCGAAGGGGGTAAAGGTGTGGAAGACGAAGCAGGGGTTTTTTACCGCATCTGCCCGCGCTGTGCCAGAGCCGTCCCGGTGCGTTCCGCCGAACACTACTGCACCAACGACGGCGTGCGCATGCTCGAGGCCTGCCCCAGTTGCGGAGCCCGGATCACCTCGCCCTATGCCCGCTTCTGCGGCAGGTGTGGGCGGGAATTTCTCTGGGGGCACAGGATTTTGGAGATAAAAGCAGGCAAAGGAGGATTGGAATGAAGTATTGGTTTGTTGGTGTATTGCTGTTGGCTGCTTTGCTTGGCGCCTGCACCCAGGACAACACCGGGGGCGGGTCGAACTCGGTCATCATCAAGGCCGCCGAAGGGGGGGTAGTCGAAGCGGGTGGGGCCAGGATCACCATCCCGCCGGGGGTGCTGAGCCAGGATGCCAGGGTCACCCTGGACGTGAAGGCCAAGCCCGCCGAACCCCAGGACAACCCGATGCGCCCTGCCGGGCCACTGGTGGGCCTGGACCTGGGCGGGGCCAGCCTCAAAGCCGCGGCCACCCTCGAGTTGCCCACCGACGCGGACACCCCCGAGGGGAACCCGGTGGTGCTGGAAACCCTCGCCAAGCCCGAATCCGGTGAACCCCGGCTGTGGGTACACGCGGCCACGCCCGTAGGGGCCCAAGCCTCCGGCCTGTCGAGCAAGCTCGCCTACGGTGTGATGCGGGCCGGTATGTACACCGCCTACGTGGTGCCCGCTCCCAAGCCCAGCGAGGGCGGAACCCAGTCCCTGCAGGTGCCCTTCTACTACCAGGCCGGTCTACCCTGGTGCACCCCCACCTCGCTCTCCATGGCGCTCAACTTCCACAAACCCCAGCCCGCGCTGGTCTCCAACCCCAAGACCCCCGGAGGCTTCGCCAGCAACTACGGCCTGGCCAGCCTGATCAAGCAGCCGCCGAACAGCGGCTCCGGAGTCGGATCGATCCTTCAGGCCGCAGGCATCCCCGAAAGCACCTACAGCTTCATGCGCTGGGACGCCGAGCTCATCCCCAGCGAGGGCTCGAGCGGGAACTTCACCGCCTTCCAGGCCTACGCGGCCCTGGCCACCCTCCTGGGGCGCAAGCCGGTCTGGACCAGCTCGGACCGCCAGTGGCACGCCTTCGTGATCACGGGGGTGACCAAGGATGGCGTCTACATCGCCGATTCCAACGCCCGCCCCAACACGGACTGGAACGGCACCCACCCCTCCATGAGCTGGAAAGCCTTCCGCGAGGCCAACTGCACGCTCAAAGACCCCAACGACCCCACCAAAGGCTGCGCCGACTCCGGCGACGCGGCGAAACCCGACCTCTACACCCTGATCTTCTACAACGACCCCAAGCCCGAAAGCGAGCGGCGTGGCTCGATCGAGCTATCCCACGGCGAGACCATCTACTTCGGGGGTGTGGGCTATCCCTTTCCGGCTTCGCTCATATTCCGTAACCTCTCCAACCGGGTGATCTCGCGCTGGAAGTGGGACGGAGGCTACCCCAACGGCCACTACTTCAATGACGAAGCCACCACCCTCCCCACCTTCCCCTACGGCAACAACCTGGTGCAAGACAGTGAGTTCCGCTACCTGATCTACCGCAGTAGCCGCATGGAAGCGAGCTTCAACGTGGTCAACGTGACCGATGTGGGGCTGGGCTTCGAGGTCGAGGCCAGGCTGTACGTGGGCAGGAGCATGAAGGCTCAGAAGTTTGCCAACGTCAACGTGGACGCTTACAATCTCGAGCCCGTGGACTTGGAATTTGGCAACCTGGCGGGCGTGGTCGGGGCGGTGGGCGGGCCCACCCCGGCGCGGCTGGAGCTCAACCTGCGCCAGGGCGGCGTGCTGCAGGACGTCAAGCACATCGCCTTCAAGCTCGCCCCCGACCCCACCGACTTGCCCAAGGTGCGCATCCTGGTGCCCAGCAGCCCTACCACCCTGCTCAAGGGTGAGCCCTTCACCTTCCGGGGCGAGGGCTTCGACGCGCACACCCTGCCCGATGGCCGGGCCCGCCTGGCCTGGTTCGAGGGTGGGAGCCACCTGGGCGACGGTGGGGCGTACACCCTGACCCCCAACGCCGCCGGCTCGCGCACCCTGACCCTGGTGGCCACCGGCGAGTACGGCCTGCAGGCCGCCACCTCGGTGAGCGTCAGCGTGATCGATCCCACCCGCACCCCCGGCGAAATCGTGATCGTGGAGCCGAAGAACGGGGCCAAGTACTGGAGCCCGGACATCAACCAGCCCCTCGTGGACGTGCCCCTGGTGGGCTATGCCACCTACTCCAACGGCGCGGCGGTGCCTGGCGAGCGGCTGGTGTGGAGCGCCCAGGCCCAAGGCGGCGGCGAGGTGGAGGTGGGTAGGGGTTCGAGCCTGAGCGTGAAGCTGGTCGGAGGCCGCAACTACGAACTGCCTTACACCATCCGCCTCACCGTCCTCGACGACAGCGGTCAGGCCATCGGCAGCAAGACCGTGAGCATCACCGTCGGCTACACCTACGTTGGCTAGGCAGGAGGTGAGCCATGACCCGTATCTGGATCTTTCTCCTAGGACTGCTGGCGGCCTGCAACACGGGCACTCCGGCCAACCCTCCCCTAATCAATAGCTTCGCCGCCACCCCCTCGAGCCTGCCCAGCGGCGGGGGAAGCGTGAGGCTCGAGTGGGACGTCAGCGGTGCGAGCAGCCTGAGCATCAGCGGGGTGGGCAACGTCAGCCCCAGCGACAAAGGCAGCAAGACCTTGAACGTGACCGCCAGCCAGACCTTCACCCTCACCGCGAGCAACAGTGCCGGAAGCGTGAGCAAAGATGCCTCGGTGACGGTGGCCCCCACGCCCTCCATCAACATCAACCCCACCTCGAGGGCCTTCGTGGCCGGCGACCCCGGCGGCAGCTTCGACGCCATCGTGAGTGGCTCGACGGCTACGGTGAACTGGACGCTCGAGGGTCCTGGAAGCCTGAGCTCGAGCAGCGGCCCGAGCGTCATCTACACCCCACCCACCAGCGTGACCACCATGACTACTGCCACCCTCACCGCCGTGCTCGAGGGCACTGGCCTGAGCGCCAGCGCCACCATCAGCATCGTGCCCGCCGTGCTCACCGGAGGGGTGCTGTTCTACAAGGGCGACGGCTCAGGAGCGCTGGGAAGCCTGGATAGCGGCGGGGCGTACACCCCACTCAAAAGCTACGTCGCCGGAGAGTTGCCCGCCAGAGTCACCCACTTCGGCAAGCCCTACGAGCTGTACGAGCTGTTCTACAGCGCAGCCGACGGCTCGGGAGCCCTGGGCAGCTTCGACGGGGCGGGGAGCTTCCGCAAGCTGCGCGGCTACGCCCCAGGAGAGCTCCCGGCGGGACAGAACCAGATGGTGAGCCTCAGCGACCGACTGGTCTTCTACAAAGCCACCACCGGGACCACCCTCTGCGGCAGCTACGGCAACGACTACGACTTCAGCAACCCCGTGACCCAGATCGGCTACTCGACCGACTGGGATCTCATCCTGCGGGTAAACGACGCCAACGGAGTGTTCTTCTACAAACAGCCCAGCGGGATTGGAGGCTACGGGACCTACGACTCGAGCTGCAAGTGGACTTACGTTTACTCCAACTACAGCTTCAGCACAAACTGGAGCCACATCCTCCGCACGCCCGGCGGGGTGCTCTTCTACCGTAAGAGCGACGGGATCGGCGCGCTGGGCACTTTCGCCGCTGGCGGGAGCTTCACCCAGACCGGCACCTACATCTCGGGGCAACTGGCGAAGGGTTGGGAGCAGGTGGTGAACACGTCGGCGGGGGTGCTCTTCTACAAGAGCGACGGATCGGGCGAACTCGGCACCTTCAGCGGCAACACCTACACCAAGGTCAAGGCATATGCCGCCGGGGAACTGCCCGCCGGGGCGGCACTAGTGGCGCCGGTAGGCAAGTGATGTGAGGGACGGAGAGCACTTGGTCGTACGTCCTACGTCGAAGGCGAACTTCCAAAGGGCGGGTCTCGAGCCCGCCTTTCTTACGCTTGCGGTACAATCATCGCCAGTGCCGAAGTGAAGCAGAATCTGGGCGAGAGCATGAAAAGCACGAGCGTCAAACCCCGAACCCTGGTAGCCAACCACCGCTTCTGGCTGATCTTCTTTGGCCTGATGTTCTTCTTCGCCGCCAGCGTAGTGTTTTACATCTGGCGGGCCCTCAAGCCAATTCCCCCAACCCCCCAGGCCCTCAGCGCCCTTAGCAGCGACACTGCGGTGTCGGTCGAGGCCAAGGACTGGGGCTACCTGATGAGGCCCACGGGCGACAGTGCCCAACTCGGCCTGGCTTTCTACCCCGGCGCGCGGGTGGACTACCGTGCCTACGCCCCGGTGCTGCGGCAAATAGCGGCGGCGGGCTACCCCGTGGCCCTGATGTGGGTGCCCTTCAACCTGGCCATCACCGACCAGGACCGGGCCAAGGTGGTGCTCGAGGGCTACCCCCAGCTCAGGTGGGTGCTGGCCGGGCACTCCATGGGCGGGGTGGCCGCGTCTAATTTCGCGTTTTCAGACGACTCGGCGGTCAGGCAATCGGTGGTCGGGCTGATTTTCTGGGCCTCCTACCCGCAACACGACCTCTCCGGGTTCACCCTGCCCACCCTGGCCCTCTTCGGCAGCAAGGACGGGCTGATCCCGGCGGAAAAACGCGCCCTCGAGGTCTCCCGCATGCCCAAGGGCACCCGTGTAGAGGTGCTCGAGGGGCTCAACCACGCCGCTTTCGGGGCTTATGGAGCCCAAGCAGGGGACCAGCCCGCCGACCTGCCCCAGGCCGAGGGATGGGAGCGGATCGCGCGGGCGAGTATCGAGTTTTTGCAGCAAGTCGATGGCCGATAGCCAGGCTGCGACGTCAGTTACACGCGGCGTTGGCAGGGTCTACCACCTTGGACACGTCGATGAGGCCATGACCTAGCTCGAGCGAGGGCGTGGAGAACTGGGCTGCGCTGCGCAAGCACTCCTGCACCGCTTGCAACACCTGACTCCCGGTTCCTTCGGGATAGAAAGTGCCGTACTGACGCTGGTTCTGGTAGAGGTGCAGCGCCACCGTAGCGCTGACGAAGGCCGCTGACATCGAAGTACCGTAGGCGTTGCCCACTGTGTCGGTTCCCTGGCTGCCATAGCTGGGGACGGCGGTACCGGGGGCCACGAAGTCGAGTTCCGGGCCATAGTTGGAGCCAAAACCACTGCCCCACACCGCCCGCCGACCCTGATCATCGGTCGCGCCCACGGCGATGACGTAGGGTGAGGAAGCCGGATAGCCCACGCTGGCGCTGTCGCCGTTGCCGCTGGAAGCCACCACCACCAACCCCTGGGCCGTGACTCGAGCCAGCACGCTCTCGAGGTAGGGATCATAGGCCTGCCCGGAGAGCGAGAGGTTGACCACCTGGGCCGGAGTCGGGTTGGTGAAGGTCTGGCCGCCGATCTGGGTCTGCCCAGCGGCGTACTCGAGGGCCTGGGCGATCTGGAGCGTACCGGTGCGGCCCTGGGCGTCAAAGATCTTGATGGGCAACACCTGGACCAGGTTATAGCTCACCCCAGCCAGCATGGAGCCGTCATTGGTCGTAGCGGCGATGACGCTGGCCACGGCGGTGCCGTGGGAGTTGCCGTCGTGGGGGTCTACCGCACCCTGGCGAGGCTGGGGTGCTTCGAGGCTCGAGCCCACCACGTCCAGCCAGCTTGCCTGCGGCGTGAGGTTGGGCGCGAGGTCGGCGCGTCGGGTGAAGAAGCCGGTGTCGGCCACGGCGACCACCGGGCGCGAGCACCCGGCGCTGAGGCTCTTCCAGGCCTGCTCGAGGCGCATCTGGGCGAAGAGGTCGCCCTGGGAAGGGTACTGGCGGTTGGCCGGAGGCACGGCAGCCTCGGCGGCCTCGTAGAGGTACTCAGGCTGGGCATAGTCGGCCAGACCCTGCTCGAGGAGGCTGCGGGCTCGAGCCATTTCCTGACCCTGCGGCACCTGCACCAGGCCCCAACCACCCCGCAGGCTCAGTGCGCCCAGCTTTTGCAGGCGGCTCTCGCTACGGCTGAACACCAGCAGGCGGCCCGTGGCATAGGGCCGGTCGAAGCGGCCCAGGCCGGTTGGTTTGAGCGGCTCCACGGCGGCAAGGGCAGCGGCGTGGGCGGCAGGCTGGCTCGAGCTCGGGCAGCTCACGGAAGCCTGGGGCTCGACCGTGATGGTTTGGGTCTTGCTCACGCCGCCGAACTCGAGGGTGAAGCGGTAGGTTTTGGCGGTAGTGGTAGGGTTGCCCCGCACCCTCACCGAGAAGGAACGATCACGGGTGGTGAGGGGAAATCCGGGCAGTTGGGGGTCGCTCGAGATCGTGACCTCCGCGACGCCCTCGGCTTGCCAGAAGAAGGAAAGCTCTCCCCCGCTCATCGGAAGCTGGGCGGGTACGACGGTGAAGTTGGCCTGCGCGACAGGCTGGCCGCAGCCTGCCAGCATAAGCAGGATCGAGAAAGCAGCTGTAAAGGTGAAGGGGGAAAGCCGGGGTCCGTCAGAAACGCTTTCTTCGCGCTCGGCCGGTTGCACCACTGGCTCCCCGGTTCCCTTGGTGCCCACGTTGGGAAACACGGTTCAACGCCTCCGAACGCCCTAAACAACGCCTAGGGCCAGGCTGGGAGCCTGACCGGCGAGAAACGCCCACGGCGTGGCAAAGCGCGTACGAGGTGGTTGTCTCTCGGCCGGTTGCGCCACTGGCTCGGCCTGTCCCAGGCGCCCAGATGCAGGACAGGCTTCTTCGCCTCCGAGAGGAGGTAACCCTCCAGTGACTGTTATAGCACATGAACCACTGGGGGCAATGGTAATACCAACCTTAGATAGATAGTCATCCATTGGGGATCCACCTGAACCCCGCCACCCCCCGGATGACCTCGGGGTGCTCCTGGAGATAGACACAGCGCTCTACCAGGCGCTCTTGCAAAGCCTCCAAGCTGGGGAAGCTCTCATTGGCCACCGCTTCCCGCAGCAGAGGCACCACCGGCTCCGCCGGGGAGAGCTCCGGGGTGTAGGGCGGTAGGTGCAGCAGCAGCAGACCGG
>NZ_QWLA01000139.1 GCF_003574095.1 Calidithermus roseus | reverse complement strand
CCACCGGGGGTACCAACCCCACGCTGCTGCGTAGCTACCAGTGGCTGCAGAACAGCCCCGAAGGCGACCAGCCCGCAGTGGAGGACATGTTCTACCGCCCCCGCCAGTTCACCACCAATAACACCCTCACCGACGCCCAGGGAAGCTGGACCATCAACAACGCCGGCAGCTTCCAGGGCTGGGACGTGCTGCTCCCGCCCAACGGCGGCAAGCACGGTTCGGTCTGGCAGTACGACAAGGCCACCTTCATCAACATCACCCTCAACCGCGACGCGCGGCTGGCGGTGGTCTGGCGGGCCGACCCCAGCAAGGTGCCCAACTGGCTGAAGAACAACTGGAGCCAGCAGGGTACGGTGCGCATCAACAACGCCGACCGCCCCGTGTACACCAAGAACTTCCTCGCCGGCCAGACCGTCCAGCTGGGCTCGGTCTACGACCCCGGAGCGAGCCAGGCCCAGAACCTCTACACCTACCTGGTGCTCTTCGGCGAGAAGGACGGCACCCCCAGGTAGACCCCGTCTACTGGTGCTACTTCGGCCACGACCACGGTTCCGACCCCAGCCTCTTGAAGCCCGGCTTCAAGCCCGCTTACGGCTACATCAGCAGCAGGGACCCCCTCCACAGCAACGGCACACTGCCCGAGCCCAATTCCGGCTTCAAGAACTACGTGTGGGAGCGGGATGGCTACCGTATCCTCTTCGTGCACCACTTCGGCACCGGCGGAGCTGGACGCATCTGCCGCCAGTTCCACACCCTGCAGGTGGTGATAGCCAGCAAGTCCACGGGCGAGATCATGGCCGACCTCAACCTGCAGGCCGACTTCGGCCCAGCCACCGACAACAACACCGACGGGCCTCTCACCGCCACCTGCCCCCCCGGCGTTCCCACTCCAAGCCAGGTCACCGACACCACCGGCGAGCGCAAGCTCAAGGTCTATCCCGACCTCAACGGCTACGAACCTTGGCGCTCCGACGGAAGCGGTCTGATCATCGGGCTCAACACCGCCGGCCTCACCTTCGACACCGTCAACCCCATCACCGCCTGCAAGTCCAACACCTGCTCCAGCGCCACCGACCTCATGCGCATCGGCCAGAACACCGGAGAAATGCGCCTGTTTGCCTTCGCCCCCGGCCTGGGCGTCAACGCCAGCCAGGCCGCCGCCACCGGCGAGTTCTACACCGACATCTACGGCAAGAAGCTGCTCTCGGCCTCGGATCCCGGCGCGGTGCGGCAATACCTCAAGCCTGGCTTCAGCTTCTCCACCTCCAACCCGGCCAACGCCGAGTGCTTCACCCGCGACGCCTTCTTCATGTTCTATGAGGGCTGCGGCGACGCACCCCAGGCTTTCATGAACATCGAGAACGGCCTGACCGACAAGAACTGATGCCGGTGATCGATGGTCGATAGTTCATGACCGAACACTAAACGCTAAGCGCCGTTTGTAGGGGCGAGCCAATGGCTCGCCCCTACACCTCTTGGGCACAGGCACAGGGTCCGGCCCCTACAACAGGCATGGCGTTGGATGTTCGGCGTTTTGCGTACGACCCATGACGGCTCCATGTGATAGCCTCGCCTTTGAAAGAAGGGCTCGAGGCGTCCGGCATCGCCTCGTTTTCAAGGAGGAGTCGTGAGCATCGCGCGATGGAAAGCCAAACTTCTGCTCTGGTGCCTGGGGGTGGGCTTGCTGCTGGGGGCACAGGGCACTCCCCTCAGCTTTCGCCGGGTGCAGATCGACAAGGCCAGCCCGGGGTCGGCCTGGATCAAAAGCATCGGTGATCTCAACGGCGATGGGCTACCCGACCTGATCATCGGTGGGGGCAACGGGCCGCTGGTGTGGTATCAGGCTCCCTTCTGGATCAAGCGCACCATCGACCCCACAGCCCAAAGCCAGAGTGGCAGCGCGGTGGTGGACATTGACAAGGACGGCGACCTGGACGTGATCGTGGGGGTGGCACTCTACGAAAACCTCAACGCCAGGGGCACCTCCTGGAAGCGGCACGTCCTGGGCAATGCCGGGACTCACGACATCGTGGTGGCTGACCTGAACAAAGACGGCAAACTCGACGTGATCATGCGCGGGGAGACCGACACTGTGATCACGGTATTCCTGCAGAACTCCAAGGATTCCTGGCGCTCCTTCGAAATCGATCCCCGGCGCAGCCGCAACGGGCTGGACGTGGGTGACCTCGACCGCGACGGCTGGCTGGACCTGGTCACGGGCAGTGTCTGGATGAAAAATCCCGGCGGTGACATCGCCAGAAGCAGGTGGAGCGAGCACACCTACACCGACTGGGTGCCCTATGCCACGGTGGTGCTGGCGGACATAAACGGCGACGGGCGGCTGGACGTGCTGGCCTCACCCTCGGAGGAGAAGGGCCGGGTCTCCTGGTTTGCCAATCCCCTCGATCCCACCGCGCGCTGGAGTGAGTACGTGATCGAGCCCAGCGTGGACAGCGTCCACAGCCTGGACGTAGTGGACATGGATGGGGATGGAAGGCTGGACGTGGTGGGCTCGGAGTTCCGCGGCGACAAGCGCCTGTTCGTCTGGCTCAACCGGGGAGGTGGGGAGGAGTGGGAGGCCCACGTCCTCGCCCGCGAGGGGCTGCACCAAACCCGAGTGGCCGACATCGGCAACGACGGGGATTACGACATCTTCGGTCACGTCTGCCCCGAGCCCGAGGCCTGTTTCGGCACCGGTCCCGTCGTCCTCATGGAAAACCGCTCGAGCCCTGGTATCCGCTGAAGACCCTACGCCAAAGGCGTTCCCTCAAGG
The DNA here is from genome assembly GCF_003574095.1 of Calidithermus roseus. Taxonomy (GTDB): domain Bacteria; phylum Deinococcota; class Deinococci; order Deinococcales; family Thermaceae; genus Calidithermus; species Calidithermus roseus. The sequence continues at coordinate 427 of NZ_QWLA01000139.1, read as the reverse complement.
CCATCTTCCCACAAGATAGAACCCATACGAACAACCATGAATGCAGCTCAGATCGAACCGTAGGCGCCGGCGTTTCGCAGCCCAAAGAAGGCAGGGTGTGGGGAGTAGGTAAACAAACCTTTAGAGGATTCTAAAGCCCTGAGTAAATCCTGGGGGAATTATGTGTCTTGGCTGTTGCCTCGCGGAGGCCCCATGCGGTTCATATCAAAAATAGTACAGAAGATCATCTTTTGCGGTCCGCTGGTGGGATGGGTTCTCCTGCTGGCGGCCTGCAATCAGGCAGACGGGTTTTCCCCCCAAGTCAGCCTCAGCCAGCCGGCCAACGGCAGCACCACCAGCAGCCCCACCCTCACCGTCAGCGGCTCTGCCAGCGACGACGCCGGCGTGACCAAGCTGACCTACCAGTTGGGCAGCGGCCCCGAGCAGA
>NZ_QWLA01000138.1 GCF_003574095.1 Calidithermus roseus | reverse complement strand
GGTGTGGGCGGGTTGCGGCTGGGGTTGGGGTTGCGGCGCGGCCACCGGAGGCGGGGAGGACTGGGTCTGGTTGCTGCGGGCGCGCACCACGTGCTCCTTGAGCGACTCGAGGAAGCTCCGGAGCTCGTCCACCTTGAAGGCGGTCAGGGGGATTTCCATCAAAGTGCCCTGGGCCCCCAGCACCGCGACGGTGTTGCCCTCTCCGCGCGATATGCGCTTGATCGAGCCCAAAGGCGTGCTGCTGCCCCCCTCATCGCTGAGGAACCACAGGTCCCTGCGGGTGATGGCGATGACACCACCCGATCCTTCCAGGCGGGCAATCACCTCGTCCCGCACCAGTTCTGCAAGACGCGCATCGTATTTGCCCATATGTGTCAATATACACTATCTCTATGGAAACACGCTTATTGCTGGGTCATCGGGGTGCGCCACGTCTGGCACGAGAAAACACCCTCGAGTCCTTCACCCTAGCCCTCCAGAACGGCCTCGACGGGGTGGAGCTCGACATCCAGCGCAGCCGCGATGGGGTGCTGGTGATCCACCACGACTTCGAGTTGGAGGGGGTTCCCCTCGCCGAGCTGGACTGGGTCGAGATAAGGCAGAGGGCCCCCTGGATACCCCGGCTGGAGGAGGTCTTCGAGCTCTTCGAAGCTCACCCCAAGGCCTGGCTTAACCTCGAGCTCAAGAGCCAGCCCCCCCTCAGCGATGGGCGGGAGAGGGCCCTGGTCCAGCAACTCGGCTCCTGGAGCGGGCGCAGCCGCGCCTGGGTCTCCAGCTTCGACCCCCTGGCCCTGATCCGCCTGCGGCGGGAGGGGCTGGACGTGCCATTGGCCCTGCTCTGCGCGCAGGAGGAACTGCTCGAGCTGCTCCCCTGCCTGGGAGTGCAGGGCGTGCACCCCCACCACAGCCTGCTGAGCCGTGAAAGGGTGGAGGGCTTTATCGAGCGGGGCTACTTCGTGGTGGCCTGGACCGTCAACGAGACCCGTCGGGTACGGGAATTGTTCGAGTGGGGCGTGTGCGGGGTGATCGGCGATGTGCCCGATGAACTCAAAGCCGCGCGCGATTGACTATCCTAAGAGGTGGTATGGAGGGTATTCGGTTTCGCCTGATATTCGCCAACGACCCCGACGTGTTCCAGGAGCGCATCAACCGTTTCATCGCCGACCTCGACGAGAACGTGCTGCTCGTGGACGTCAAGTTCTCCACCGCCGTGCAGGGGGCACAGGTCAACTACTCGGCGCTCGTGCACTACAAAGAGGTTGAAAGCTGGAAAGACTGACCCGAGGCTTGCAGGCCGGGCCATCGCCGCCCGATATGGGTTGCGGTACGGCCAATGTGACGTGAGGCAGCGATATGAAAGGACTTATTCTCTCTGGTGGAAAGGGCACGCGGCTGCGCCCCCTGACCCACACCCGGGCCAAGCAGCTCATCCCCATCGCCGGCAAGCCCAACCTCTTCTATGCCCTGGAGGACCTGGTGGAAGCGGGCATCCGCGACATCGGGGTGATCCTCAGCCCCGAGACCGGCGACGAGGTGCGCGAGGCCTTGGGCGACGGCTCCCGCTGGGGCGTCAACCTCACCTTCATCGTGCAGGAAGCCCCGCTGGGCATTGCCCACGCCGTCAAGACCGCGCGGGACTACCTGGGCCAGAGCCCCTTCGTGCTCTACCTGGGCGACAACCTGCTCTCCGGGGGCATCCGGCACCTGGTCGAGGAGTACGAGCAGACCCAGCCCCAGGCCATCGTGCTCCTGACCGAGGTCGAAGACCCCCGCGCCTTCGGGGTGGTGGTGCTCGACGCGCAGGGCCGGGTGGTGCGCCTGGTGGAGAAGCCCAAGGAGCCCCCCTCCAACCTGGCGCTGGTGGGCGTCTACCTCTTCAGCCCCGCCATCCACGACGTCATCGCCACGCTCGAGCCCTCCTGGCGCGGGGAGTACGAGATCACCGAGGCCATCCAGGGCCTGGTCGAGCGCGGGCAGAAGGTGGTGGCCCACCAGGTGCGCGGCTACTGGAAGGACACCGGCAAGCCCGAGGACCTCCTCGACGCCAACCGCCTGGTGCTCTCCCAGATCGCCCGCCGCATCGAGGGCGAGCTCGACCACTCCGAGGTGGTGGGCGAGGTGGTGGTCGAGCCGGGTGCCCGCATCGTGCGCTCGACCGTGCGCGGCCCCGCCTTCATCGGGGCGGGCAGCCTGGTCGAGGACAGCTTCATCGGCCCCTACAGCGCCATCGGCAAGGGGGCCAAGGTCATCGGCAGCGAGCTGGAGTACTCCATCCTCATGGACCAGGCCGAGGTGCGCCAGCTCGCCTACCGCCTCGACGCCAGCATCCTCGGCCACGGCGTGGTCGTGGACGGCCAGGGCAGCACCCGCCGCCACACCCTGCAACTGGTGCTGGGCGACCGCAGCCAGGTCAAGCTATGACGGGCCCGATCCTCATGACCGGAGGCAGTGGCCGCCTGGGCACGGCCCTGCGTGCCCTGATGCCCGAAATTGTGGCCCCGCCCCGCAGCGAGCTCGACGTCACCGACCTCGAGAGCGTGCAGCGCGCGCTCGAGCGCCACCAGCCCAAAGTCTTCCTCCACGCAGCCGCCTACACCGACGTGGCCAGGGCCGAGCAGGAGCGTGAGGAGTGCTGGGCCGTCAACGTCGGGGGAACCCGCAACGTCGTGCGGGCCCTACAGGGCACCGGCGTCTTCCTGGTCCACATCTCCACCGACTACGTCTTCTGGGGTGACCGCGGCAACTACCGCGAGGACGACCCCGTAGGCCCGGTGCGCAACTACTACGCCCTCTCCAAGCTCGTCGCCGAGGAGGTCGTGCGCGTCTTGCCCCAACACCTGGTCATCCGCACCTCCTTCCGCCCCTCGCCCTGGCCCTACCCCACCGCCTTCACCGACCTCTACACCAGCCAGGACTACGTGGAGGTGATCGCCCCGGAGATCGCCCTGGCGCTGAGGGGGCTCGAGCGCATCCCTTACTCGACCCTCCACATCGCCACCGAGCGCAAGTCGGTCTACGAACTGGCGGTGCGCACCCGGCCAGATGTGAGGCCCTCGAGCCGGAGGGAGGCCACGGTTTCGCTGCCGGAGGATATCTCTCTTGATATCAGGCTATGGTTCAATCTGAAACCCAGATTTTTGCGTGACCAATACAGATCTAAAGCTGATGAATGAGAACGGAGCTTTTGGAGTTAACTCAAGTTGCCACCTATCCCAACCACGAAGAACAATAAAGGCCACTATGAACTGGACGGTTCTAGTGGCCTATTGCATTGTAGACGATCTGGTGAAGGTTCTGGGACACCGCGATGACCCGC
>NZ_QWLA01000137.1 GCF_003574095.1 Calidithermus roseus | reverse complement strand
GCGCTCCTCCCCCTGCCCCTGCCCCCCCTGGAGGAGCTGTGGGAGCTGCTGCGCATGTCCCCCTACGTGGTGGCCCTGTCGGCCTGGCCCCACGAGCGGTGGGGGGTGATGCACGACCCCAGCGGACGGGAGCCCATCCCCCGAGAGGCCGCGGTGCTGCTGCGCCGGGCGGGGCTGCTCGAGGGGCTGTCCCAGGGGATCTACCCGGCCACCGCGCTGCTGCTCGACGGGGAGGGGCGGCTGTGGCAGGGAAGCTTCGCCCGGGTGATGGAAGCGGTGGAGACCCAGCCGCAGATCGAGGATTTCCGCAACTACCTGCGCCACGGGGCGCTTTTGCCCCCGGACTTCTCCTTCTTCTCGGGGAAAGCCCCGGACCCCTCCGAAGAGGACGAGGACGACGAAGAGCAGCCGGGAATCCAGTTCGATATCGAAGACGCCAGCGAACTCGACCTGCCCCCGATTCCGCCGCAGGGGGTGCGGGAGCGCGCGCTCCTGCGGCAGGCGCTGCGAAAGCTGGAGGAGCACCCCGGCCCGTCCTGAAAGGGTGGCTAAGCTGGAGGTATGGACGGCGAAACCGTGCTGTACGTCGACGGGGCCTGCTGGGGAAACCCCGGCCCCGGCGGATGGGCCGCCCTGCTGCTGCAGGGCGGCGAGCGCACCCTGCTCGTGGGAAGGCAGCACTGGACGACCAACAACCGCATGGAGCTGCAGGCGGCGCTGGAGGGGCTGCGGGCCCTCGCGCAGCCCAGCCGGGTGCGGCTGGTCTCGGACAGCCAGTACGTGGTGCGGGGCCTCAAGGAGTGGCTGGCGGGCTGGGAACGAAAGGGCTTCCCGATCCAAAACGCCGACCTGTGGAAAGCCCTGGCCCACGAGGCCCGGCGGCACCGGCTGAAGGTGGTCTGGGTCCGGGGACACAGCGGCCACCCGGAAAACGAGCAGGTTGACCGGGAAGCCAGCCAACAGGCCCTCCTGGCCAAGGAGGAGCTGGAGGCCCAGCAGGGCCGCCCCCTGCCCCTGAAGGGCGGAGAGAAACCCCCCACCCCCAAGCAGCTGCGCTACCTCAAAGCCCTCGGGCACCAGGGGCAGGAACCCAGGACCCTCGCGGAGGCCTCGAGGCTGATCAAACGGCTGCTGCGCGAAGGACGCACTCCCGCCTGAAGATGCTCCTCGATAGCCCCCCGCTCTTCCGCATGCGCTACGGGGCTTGAGGCGATGCCATGTGCCGGGCCTTCATCCCGCTGCGGCCGGAGTAGCTCAGGGCTTCCTCGGAGACCCTGGCGCCCTGTGGGGGGCTGACGCCCCCCAGGCCAGCGGAGTGCGGGGAGGGATATGCCTCCCCGCGCAGTCTTCAGCCCCTTCGGCGGGGCGGTGTGGAGGCAAGCGATGGACCTGATGGAGAGAGTCGATGCCCTACGTGCAACGCTCCACCCCGAGTGGGTCGAGGCGTTCAAGGCGGCCGTGCGCAGCCGGGGCCGGGTGGGGTATTCGGCAGACTACCAGTACCTCACAGAACTCCTTTCGCGGATGCCCCGCATCCGCCCCGCCAAGGCGGGGCGGCAAGAACCTCGGGAATTGCTATTCCCGAGGGGCATTTTATCACATACCAGCCGCCCACTATGCCACATGCCCCTGCGGGGCACGTGGGGGAGTCCTCGCCTCGCCGTGGCGAGGCGACCAGGGCTAAAGCCGCTGGGTTTTATAGCTCCCCCACACCCCCTCTTTTCTATAAGGTGGAGGACCCCGATGGGACGAAGAAGCGACGACATCGAACCCCGCACGACCCTCAGCCTGGCCGAGGTGCGCGAGGAACTCCTCGCCGCCCTCTGTGAGCACGAGCGCCGTGAGCCCCGCACTCGGCGGCGGGGACGATCCCCTATCGGGACGGGAGCGTGGCTCCCGTACACCCGGTGGACGGACTGGGAGGAGCGCCGACTGGCCCTGCTGGAGGCCCACGAGGCGCTGCGGCGGCTGGACCTGCTGGAGGCCTGCACCCGCCTGTGGCGCGAGGGGCACCTGGCAGAGGGTGCGGCCCTGACCCTCCTGGACTTCCTGCTCCTGGCCGAGCCCGAACCGGGCCTGCAGGCGCTCAACGCGGCGCGGGCTGAGCGCGGGCTCGCGCCTCTGGCCTGGCGCGGGGAGTGGCTGGCGCTGGCGGAGGCCAGGGTCCCCTGGGGGGGGGCCTAGACCTCCCCCGGAGGATGGCGGGGAGGGTGGGCATGGCCAGGCGGCGGGCGGCCTCGGCCAGGGCGAAGAGGGCGTGCAGCGCCTCGACGAAGGCCGTCCGGCTCACCGGCCGTCCCAGACCGAACTGCGCAGGCTTGCTTTGTATCACGAATTGACATACCATTTCAATGCGGCTGTTCCGAACTTCAGAAGGAGGCTGTATACGTTATGCCGAAAACGACTACGAAGAAGGCATCGGCCGCCCGGCTGAGCAACAAGCCCATCCCGATGCGGCTCGACGAGGAGAGCAGGCTCCTCGTGCGGCGAGCCGCCATGATGAGCGGGGTGACCGTGAGCCAGTTCATGCGCCAGCACGTCCTCGAGGCCGCCCGGCGCACCGTCGAGGCCCAGCAGGTGATCCGGCTGAGCCTCGAGGCCGCCGAGAACTTCGCCGCAGCCCTTTCAGGGCCCGCCACCCCCAACGAACGGCTCACCGAGCTGTTCCGCCGCCACCGGGGCATCCCCCCGCGCAGGGCGGGGGAGGGGTCTTGACCGCCGCCGGGGATGAGGATGCGGCTGGAGGACCTGATCATCGAGCCGCTCGGCAAGCACGACCGGGCGGCTTTCTCCTGTGGTAAGCCCCCGCTCGATGAGTACCTCAAAACCCAGGCGGGCCAGGACCACAAGCGGGATTTGGCCCGCACCTTCGTGCTGGTCGACCCTACCCGCGACCCGTCGCGGGTCATCGGCTACTACAGCCTCGCGGCCACCGGCGTCGACCTCTCCCGGCTGCCGCCGGAGCAGGCCAAGGGCGTCCCCTACCCGCTGGTGCCGTGCCTGCTGCTGGGCCGCCTGGCCCTTGACCAGGCCTACCACGGGCAGGGCCTTGGGGCCTTCCTTCTTGACCGGGCCCTGAGGCACTGCCTCTCCATCGCACAACAGGTCGGGGCCCGGGCGGTGATCGTGGATGCCCTGGACGAGCAGGCCCGGAAGTTCTACGAGGCTCACGGCTTCCGCCCCCTTCCGGGGATGCCGAGCCGCCTCTTCCTGCCGGTGAAGGACATTGCCCACGCCGTCCGCGCTGCCGACCGGAAGGGCGCCTGATTGAGGACGACCCCCTTCAGGAGAGATCCATCGGGTCTGTCCACCCCGGCAATTCCCTACGCCTCCTCCCGCAGGATGGCGGGCAGGGTGGGCATGGCCACCCGTCGGGCCACCTCGGTGGGGGAGAGCCCCTGCCCCAGCCCCCGCCGCACCGCCCACCACAACAGCCTCGGCCCCGGCGGCCCCGCCACCTCCGAGA
>NZ_QWLA01000136.1 GCF_003574095.1 Calidithermus roseus | reverse complement strand
GCGAGAGGCGGGGGGTAATCTACTCGTTGCGCTGTCTTGAGGACGGTGCGAGGACCTTGAAAGCGAGGGAGTCGAGAGAGTGCGATGAGCGCTGGTGCTTATCGACGGAAGCCGAGTTCTCAAGGCTGTTAGGCTGGGCCGTAGAGATACGGGAGGTCTAAGGGATTGAGGGCTTGGTGGAGGTTGAGGGCACGGTGTTAGGAATGTAAGGGAAGAGGTCAAGATAGGAAGGGCACACGGTGGATGCCCTGGCACCCGAACCGAAGAAGGACGTGATTACCTGCGAAAAGCTCGGGGGAGCTGGTAGTGAGCGTTGATCCCGAGATATCCGAATGGGGGAACCCACCCTCTGGGAACAGGGGGTACCGCGCGAGCGGGGGGAACGCCGGGAACTGAAACATCTAAGTACCGGCAGGAGAAGAAAGCGAAAGCGATTTCCTGAGTAGCGGCGAGCGAAAGGGAAGGAGCCCAAACCCATGTGCGTGCACATGGGGGTTGTGGGGCGCCCAAGAACGAAGTTGAAGCTTAGCCGAGCTGTCTGGGAAGGCAGACCGAAGAGGGTGAAAGTCCCGTAGGCGAAAAGTGGAGACTAGGAGGGCGTACCCGAGTAGCCTGGTTTTCGTGGAAGACTGGGCGAATCTGCGCGGCCCACCGCGTAAGGCTAAATATTCCGGGTGACCGATAGCGAAGCAGTACCGTGAGGGAAAGGTGAAAAGAACCCCGGGAGGGGAGTGAAATAGAACCTGAAACCGTGTGCTTACAAGCAATCGCGGCGCTACGAAGGCGTTGCGGTGTGCCTATTGAAGCATGAGCCGGCGACTTACGTTAGCGTGCGAGCTTAAGGCGAGAGCTGGAGGCGTAGCGAAAGCGAGTCCGAAGAGGGCGAGGAGTGCGCTGGCGTAGACTCGAAACCTGGAGAGCTAGTCCTGGCCAGGCTGAAGCGCGGGTGACACTGCGTGGAGGGCCGAACCGGTTGGAGATGCAAATCCCTCGGATGAGCTGGGATTAGGAGTGAAAAGCTAACCGATCCAGGAGATAGCTAGTTCTCCCCGAAATGACTTTAGGGTCAGCCTCGGATGCTGATTGCGGCCTGTAAAGCACTGATTGGGCTAGGGGGCCTACCAGCCTACCAAACCCTGTCAAACTCTGAAGGGTCGCAAGGGGAGTCCGGGAGTGAGGGCATGAGTGCTAACATCCATGTCCAAGCGCGGGAACAACCGAGATCGCCAGCTAAGGTCCCCAAGTTCAGGCTAAGTGGATAAGGATGTGAGGTTGCCTAGACAGCCAGGAGGTTGGCTTAGAAGCAGCCACCCTTGAGAGAGTGCGTAATAGCTCACTGGTCGAGTGACCTTGCGCCGAAAATGATCGGGGCTTAAGCCTGACACCGAAGCTGCGGACTGTACGGAAGTACAGTGGTAGGGGAGCGTTCCCGATGCCGATGAAGCCATACCGAGAGGGGTGGTGGAGGTAAGGGAAGTGCGAATGCCGGCATGAGTAACGATAAATGGGGTGAGAATCCCCATCGCCGTAAACCCAAGGTTTCCTACGTTATGGTCGTCAGCGTAGGGTTAGGCGGGACCTAAGGCGAGGCCGAGAGGCGTAGTCGACGGAGAACTGGTTAATATTCCAGTCCCACTCTAGGTGCGAAGGAGGGACGCTTTAGGCTAGGCGGACCGGAGCCATGGATGAGCCCGGCCAGAAGCGCAACGGGGACTACAGGCAAATCCGTAGTCCGAGACCGGTGCGTGGTGGGGAAGGCGCAAGCTGACAACCCGCTGAAGCCAGGGAGCCGAGAAAAGCTTCTAAGCAAAACCGAAGAGTGCCCGTACCGTAAACCGACACAGGTGGGTGGGTGTGAATGCACCAAGGCGCGCGAGAGAACCCTCGTTAAGGAACTTTGCAATCTAGCCCCGTAACTTCGGGAGAAGGGGTGCCCCCAATGGAGGGGGCCGCAGTGAAGAGGCGCTGGCGACTGTTTACCAAAAACTCAGCTCTCTGCGAACACGAAAGTGGAAGTATAGGGAGCGACGCTTGCCCGGTGCCGGAAGGTCAAGGGGAGGGGTGAGAGCCCTGATCCGAAGCCCCGGTGAACGGCGGCCGTAACTATAACGGTCCTAAGGTAGCGAAATTCCTTGTCGGGTAAGTTCCGACCTGCACGAAAAGCGTAACGATCAGCGCGCTGTCTCAACGAGGGACTCGGTGAAATTGAACTGGCTGTGAAGATGCAGCCTACCCGTGGCAGGACGAAAAGACCCCATGGAGCTTTACTGTAGTCTGGCATTGGCTTCTGGACAGATCTGCGTAGGATAGGTGGGAGCCTATGAGCCCTGGCTTTCGGGCTGGGGGGAGGCGACGGTGAAATACCACCCTGATGTGTTCGGGAGCCTAACCCCGGGAGGGGGACAGTGCTTGATGGGCAGTTTGACTGGGGCGGTCGCCTCCTAAAGCGTAACGGAGGCGCCCAAAGGTTCCCTCAGCGTGGACGGAAACCACGCGGTGAGCGCAAGGGTAAAAGGGAGCCTGACTGTGAGGCAGGCAAGCCGAACAGGAGCGAAAGCTGGGCCTAGTGAACCGGTGGTACCGTGTGGAAGGGCCATCGATCAACGGATAAAAGTTACCCTGGGGATAACAGGCTGATGATTCCCGAGCGTCCATAGCGGCGGAATCGTTTGGCACCTCGATGTCGGCTCGTCACATCCTGGGGCTGAAGAAGGTCCCAAGGGTTGGGCTGTTCGCCCATTAAAGTGGCACGCGAGCTGGGTTCAGAACGTCGTGAGACAGTTCGGTCTCTATCCGTCACGGGCGAAGGAAGTTTGAGGGGGGCTGCTCCTAGTACGAGAGGACCGGAGTGGACGTACCGCTGGTTTTCCAGCTGTTCTTCCAAGGGCAAATGCTGGGTAGCCAAGTACGGTAGAGATAACCGCTGAAAGCATCTAAGCGGGAAACTTGCCCCAAGATGAGACTTCCCACGGAGTAATCCGGTAAGGACCCTGCAAGACCAGCAGGTGAATCGGCTGGAGGTGGAAGGGCAGCGATGCCCGAAGCTGACCAGTGCGAATGGTCCGAGGTCTTGACCTCTTTAGCACTCATACATCAAGCGACCTTCCAAGCTTCAAGCATCAAGTGATCTCTCGACTGCCTTGCTTTCAACGAGGTCCCAACCTTTACAACCCACAATCAAAGGCACAACAACAGATGCCTCTGTGCTCATAGCGGTGTGGTCCCACCCGTACCCATTCCGAACACGGCAGTGAAACGCACCTGCGCCGATGGTACTTGGCTCGAAGGGGCCTGGGAGAGTAGGGCAGCGCAGAGGCTTTACTTTTTTCTTTACTTTTTTGTGGTATAGGCTATAAGTGTAAGTGAGTGTGGCCAGTGCACCAGTGCGGCGAGTAGCGTGTGACATGTTGTCCTGTAGTGGAGCGCTGCCCGTGCGGGAGTAGCTCAGTTGGTAGAGCACAACCTTGCCAAGGTTGGGGTCGCGAGTTCGAGTCTCGTCTCCCGCTCCAC
>NZ_QWLA01000135.1 GCF_003574095.1 Calidithermus roseus | reverse complement strand
AGGGGGAGCGGGTGGCTGGGGAAGTTTTGAGCGCTCACTGATTGCGGCGGGGCATCGAACGGCTCGAGGAATCCCGGCACAAGCGAGCCCTTGTGGAATGGCTAGATCAAACCCTGCTGCCCGACCTCGGCGACCGGTTTTTCGACGTGGATACCAAGGTCATTAATGGGCCAGCTTGATGGTACGGCTCGAGCGCGCAGGTAAACGCAGCCACCGCCTTGACACACGCTCTGGTGCTCGTCACCCGCAACGTGGCCGACTTTGAAGCCACGGGCATCAAGCTGCACAACCCCTGGACTAGTAAATCCCACGGTAAATCTGGGCCAGAGACAGGCTAACCCCCAGGCAGGGAAGCGGGATTTCTCCGCTGCCGGTTATGTCCTGCTGCTGCCAGGTGCCCGCTTCGTCTCGCCAGAAATGCCGCACGAACAAGGACTCGGGATCGACGATCAAATAGCTTCGTAGGCTCTGAATGCGCCGGTATTCGAGCACCTTCTCCCGCACGTCGTTCAGGGCAGTGCTGGGGGAGAGTACCTCGACCAAGATGCAGGGATCGGTCTCGTAGTAGGTGTGTGGAGGCTCGCCACCACAGACCACCATCACGTCGGGGTAGTAGAAGAGGTTCTCCAGGCGGAGCTTGACGTTTTCCTGATAGACCCAGCAGCCATCCCCGGCATGGGCCAGGCAGAAAGCCGCGATGTTCAGGCATACGCGATTGTGCCGGTTGGAGGCCCCGGCCATGGCATAGACGTAACCCTCCACGTACTCGTGGCGCACTTCCTGCTTGGCCTCCCACTCGAGGTACTCCTCGGGGGACATCGGCTTGGGCACGGCCCTGAGCATGCCTTTAGTGTAGCTCAGGCTTTACGGCGCCTGCGGGAGGCTGGCTTGGGCGCGGCCTCGCCCGGCATCGCTCCCGCCACGAAGGCCGCCAGGTCCTGCTTCATCTGCTCGAGGCTGGGCCGGTGCACGTACATCATGTGGCCCGCCTCGTAGTAGCGGGTCTGGATATTGGCCTGGAGGTGGGGTTCTAAGCTCAGGTGAGCGAAAGTATAGTCGGTGGCGAAGTAGGGCGTGGCCAGGTCGTAGTAGCCCGAGCCCACGAAGACCTTGAGGTAGGGGTTGAGGTTTATGGCCTTGCGCAGGGTCTCGGCTACGTTGAGGTACTGGTTTTCGTACTCCTTGTAGCTCCAGTCCTGGTAAAGCCCGGTGAGCACCTCGTAGGGCAAGTCGCTCTCGAAACCCAACTCCTCGCGCACGTACTGGTTGAAAGTGACGGTGAAGGGCCCTTGGATGGTGGCGTAGCTGGGGTCGTACTCGCTGTTCTCGCCCGCCGCGTCGCGGTCGTGCCCGGTGAAGCGGGAATCCAGCCGACCCACCGTCTTGCGCTCCGAGCGCAGCAACTCCTTGCAGAAGCGGTAGATGTTGATGCGCAGGTTGGTCTGCTCGAGGTACTCCCGCGAGAGCCCGCTGTAGCGCGAAAGCTTCTCGAGCACTCCCTGGCGCTCGGCCTCGGGGAGTTCGCTGCCCTTGAACAGCGCCCTCAGGTACTCGCCGCCGGCGAACTGTTCCACCTCGTCCAAAAAAGCCCGCAGGGGCTTCTTCTGCAGATCTGGCGGCAACTTCTTGTGGTACCAGGCGGTAGCGGCGTAGGTGGGCAGGAAGAGCACGTGGGGCAGGTCGTGGCCGGGGGCGAAGCGGGCGGTGGCGAAGTCGAGGATGCTGCTGATGAGCATGATCCCGTTGAGGTACATGCCGTGGCGCTCCTGCAGGTAGCCACTGAGCCCGGCGGCGCGGGTGGTGCCGTAGGACTCCCCGATGAGGAACTTGGGGCTCGTCCAGCGCCCGTAGCGGCTGGTGTAGAGCCGGATGAACTCGCCCACGCTCTCGATGTCGCGCTTGTAGCCGTGGTACTCCTTGGTCTTCTCGCCGGGCACCATGCGGCTGTAGCCCGTGCCCACCGGGTCGATGAACACCAGGTCGCTCACGTCGAGCAGGGAGTATTCGTTGTCCACCAGGCGGTAGGGCGGCGGGGTGGGATTGCCGATGTCGTCCATCAGCACCCGCCGGGGGCCCAGTACACCCAGGTGCAGCCACACCGACGAGGAGCCCGGCCCCCCGTTGAAGGAGAAGGTGATGGGGCGGCGGCTTTTGTCGGGCACGTCGTCGCGGGTGTAGGCGATGAAGAACACGCTGGCCTTGGGCTTTTCGCCCTCGCTGGTGCCCTCCTTCTCGCTCTCTTCCTTCAGCACGATGCTCCCGCAGGTGACGGTGTAGCTCACCTCCTGCTCGCCGATGCGGACGCTATGGCGGCTGATGACGAGGTTGTCCTGGGGCGCGGGTTTGGCGTCGGCAGGCTTGCTCTCTTCGGGCATACCCCAAATCTACCAAGCCTCAATTCCGCCCGACACGGGGGAGCTCGAGTAGCCAAACTCCTACAACTCGGCGCTCGGTCATCGGCTATCGATCATCAACATTAGCCAAACCGCGGCGCCCGCTTTTCGAAGAAGGCCGCGATGCCCTCGGCCAGGTCGCCGGTCTCGCGCACCCAGGCGTTGGCGATGGAGGCCAGGCGCAGGCCGTCCTCCAGGCCCATCCCCGGCAGCGCGTTGAGCAGTTCCTTGGTCAGTGAGACCGAGGCGGGCGCGTTGGCGGTGATTTCACGGGCGAAGGCCAGGGCCTCCTCGAGCACCTGCTCCGTGGGCACCACCTTGTTGACCAGGCCCATGCGAAAGGCTTCCTGGGCGCTGACCAGCTTACCGGTGAGCAGCAGTTCGCGCGCGTGCTTCTCGCCCACCGAGCGGATGAGGATCACACCCACCAGCGCGGCCACGAAGCCGATCTTGACCTCGGTGTAGCCGATGCGGGCCTGCTCGCTCATCACCACCACGTCGCAGGCGGTGGCCAGCCCCGCGCCCCCGGCCACGGCGGGGCCGTTGACGGCGGCCACAGTGGGCTTGGGGAAGGTGTACAGGCGGTGGAACAGTCGCATTAGCTCGCGGGAGTGGGCCAGGTTGGCCTCTGCGCCCATCTGGGTGACGCTCTTGAGGAACTCGAGGTCGGCCCCGGCGCTGAAAGCCTGGCCCGCGCCGGTGAGCACGACCGCTCGCACGCTGCTGTCCTTCTCGGCCTGCTCCAGGGCATCCAGCAGGCCGGTGACCATAGCGGGGGAGAGGGGGTTGCGCCGCTGGGGGTCGGAGAGGGTGAGGATTCGGATGGAACCTTGATCGCTGCTCGTTACCATGCTCCAATCCTATCGGTCTGGGGTGGGTTGCGCACCCTGTCATGTGCTTGGGGCAAAATGCGAGATGTGGAGCGGCATCGAGAGGTGGGGGGTGCTTGGCCTTTCCAACTTTCCAACTTTCCAACGGGTGCGTCCCCGAATCAACCCTAAAGGGCTAAGCTGCTGGGAAAGCGACATGGCGCACGGTGTCGAAAGAGACGATTGGACGGAGAGAGAATAGCTGGGAGCGGCCAAAGGCCTTGGCGTGGGCCCCGCTGACCGACCAGCGAGCCCCGGCG
>NZ_QWLA01000134.1 GCF_003574095.1 Calidithermus roseus | reverse complement strand
CCTCAGGCGGGGGGTAGAGGGAGTCCACAGCGACGCCAAGGGGGGTATGGCCCTGCTCGATCCGGGAGCGCCCTCACAGGTGCTGGGCCTCACGCTCAGGACCGGGCCCCGCCCCCAGGGGGTTGCCCTGATCTTCCGGGCCCGTTCGATGCAGGACTACTACGCCTTCGTGGTCTCGAGCGAGATCGCCCAGGTGGTGCGGGTGAAGGGGGGGCAGGCTACTCCCTTGCAGCAGACCCAAGCCCCCGAGTTCCTGCTGGGCAAGAACGCCACCCACTACCTCCAGGTGCTCGACACCGGCCCTCGGAACGGGCCCTTCGACAAGGGGGGCAAAATCCGGCTCTACCTCGACGGCAGGGTGGCCTTCGTGCTGGGCGATGATCCCAAGGCCGCCCCGGAGTTCGACAACGCCAATGCCGACGCCAGCGGGGTGGGCTTCGAGATCGGGGAGGGGGTGGCCTGGGGCACGGTGCTGAGCCGTTTCGAGGCTCACCCCCGCACCATCGCCCTGCCCGCCGAACTCCGGCTACCCGAGCCCTTCTTCGAGGAGCGAGGCAACGTGGTGGTGGCTTCGGACCGCTTCGACGGGGCCGCGGGCCCGCTCGAGGCCCGCCATACCCCGGTGGGGGGCCTGGTCTGGGAGAAGTGGGCCCCACGGGCGCAGAGTGAGAAGGTGGTGCTGCTGGGCAACGGCCAGGTGCAGCCTGCGCCGCGGGAAAAGCGCAGCGACTACCTGCTCTACGGCCTGCGCTGGCCCCAGAGCTACCGCCACTTCGCCAGCCTCGAGGCTACCCTCACCCCGCCCGGCCACGAAGGCCGCTATGACCTCGAGGGCAATTGCACCGGCTACACCGAGGCCAATCGGGAAGAGCGCCTGCGGGCGGGGTTTTTCTTCTGGCAGGACGCCCAGCACTACCTCATCCTCCGGGCCTTCATGGACGATTCGCAGTCCAACGCCTCCGAGCTCGAGTGGCAGGCTCCGGTGGAGGGCGTGCTGGACGTGATCCGCCGGGTCAACCTGGGACCGCGCCTGTGCCACGGCAACCCCTTCCACCTGCGGGTGAGCTTCGACGGGGACTGGGTGGTGGCGTGGGTCAGGGCTCCGGGCAGCCCTCGTGAGGAAGCTGTGCAGTCCTTCCGCTGGAGCGACGCCTTCCCCGACCAACCCCCCCTCAAGATCAACATGGTGGGCCTGCTCTTCTCCGAGGAGGACAGCGGCACCCGCTTAGACAGCTTCACCGCTTGGGGATCGACGAGGCTGAGGTGAGGATCGGCTTGTGTTTTAGGCTACCGACCATCGATAGCCGTTAACCCTGCCGTTATGGTCGGGTTTGCGCCCCTTAACGATTCCATGGCTGGCCGGGCAAAGGCCTCCGCTTGCGCGGAGCTTACGGTGCTCGAGGTGGCGTGACCTGGAGCCATAACGCTGTAACGTTCTTATCCGAATTGGCCGGAACTTGCAGTACCCTCAACCTAACATATGAAGCGATTCATGCTGCTCGCTCCATTGGTGCTGGCCCTGGCGGCCTGCCCTGGTACTGGCGGGGGTGGGGGGGGAAATCGGGCGGCCTGCGTCAAGTACCCCAGCGCCAGCTTCCCCCAGGATTCTTTCGGTGATTCGCGCCCGATGGCCGGGGTTACGGGCACCACCAGCCCCGAGGGCACCCCCCGCCTGGTGACCGACGTCGAGCAGGAGGGGCCGACCACTGGCCGCATGAGCATCGACAATTGCTCCTTGCGGATGCCACCGCTGTTCGAGCCCTCTTTCGGGCGCATGGGTATGGCCTACCCCGCCGTGCCACGCCAGAACGGGAAGGTCATTCACTTCCGCCTGACCGCGGGCGACGTGCAGGAGGAGAACAGTCTGGTCTTTGGCGGCTTCGACTCGCCCGACCCCACCACCCCCATGGTGGGCTCAAACGCCATCCTCCTGCGCAACTTCGGCCAGCAGAGCGGCACCTTCGACTTTGGCTCCAAGACCGGGGCCATGGAAAGCGGTCTGCCGCAGTTCCAGACCCAGCTCGACGGTTACGTGATCCTGCGCGAGCGTGGCGCGGTGTACGTGGTGGATGGCCTGGCGGGCGGCTACTATGCCGCTCCCCCCCAGGCCAGCGTGATCGGCTTGGACCAGAGCCTGACCTCCCCCGAGCTCTACCCTGGAGTTCACAGCGCCAACCAGATCGATCCCCACCGCATCCATCACTTTCAGGTGCGTGACATCCCTGAGTGGCAGAACTGGTACGCCACCGCCCACGCCGCCGACCGCCTGATCAGCAGCACGCCGGGAACGGCGGAGAAAGGCGGAACCTGGACGACGACGGGCAGCTTCGCCCCCACCCCCAATGGGGTTACCGCCGACGCCAGCGGCGCCATGGCCATCCTCGACCCCGGCGCGCCCTCACAGGTGCTGGGCCTCACCGTCACCACCGGCAACGACCCGCAGGGTGTGGGGATCATCTTCCGGGCCAGGAAGGATGGCAGCGGGGCGTATACCGATTACTACGAGCTATTCATCTCGAGCACGAATCTCAAGTTCACGCGAGTGAGTGGTGCGACCTCTACTCTGATCATCGACGACAACAATCCCGAGCGGCTGCTACCCAAGAACGCCACCGTTTATCTCCAGCTCATCGACAGCGGCCTCAAGGACACGCGCTTCAGCGCGGGGGGGCGCATCCGCGTGCTGATGAACGAGAAGGAGGTGCTGAGCGTTGAGGCGCCCACCACCAACTTCAGCAACGCCGACAACAACAACAGCGCGAACTTCACGGGGGTGGGCTTCCGCATCGCCCCCGGCACCGCAAACAGCACGGCGGTGAGCTACTTCGAAGCCCACCCGCGCACCATCACCCTGCCCAGCGCACTCCTGTTGCCCGAGCAGGAAGCGCCCCTCGAGGACACCGGCAGCGTGGTGGTGGCCTCCGACGACTTCAGCGGCGGCTACGCCAACCTGGCGGGCCGCAAGACCCCGGTGGGCGGCCTGACCTGGGAGAGGAAGGCCAGCCGCAACGAAAACGAATACCTGGTGGTCGACGGGGCAGGGCACGTCACCGTCTTCCCCAGGGCGCAGGACAGCAGCCGTACCAACCTGCTGCTCTACGGCCTGCCTTGGCCCAGCCAGTACCGCAATTTCGCCAGCCTCGAGGCCACCATCATCCCCGCCGGGCAGGGCGTGCTGCGCAAGGAGGATGCGGTGCGGGGGAGTGGGCAGCGGATCTGCTCGGGCTTCGACGAGGACAGCCCCTCGAAGAACAACCGCCTGCGGGCAGGGCTGTTCTTGTGGCAGGACAGGGAGAACTACATCCTGTTGCGCGGCTTCATGGACAACTCCCAGTCCGATGCCTCCGAGGTCGAGTGGCAGGTCGCCCGGCGCCCGGACTACGCCCCGGTGACGCGCCGCACCAACCTCGGCGTGCGCTGGTGCCACGGCCTGCCCACCACCTTGAGGCTGAGCTTCGACGGTGAGCGCATCACCCTCTGGGTCAAGGGAGCCGTGGGCGAGGGCGACCCGGACACCAAATTCGAACCCGTGCAGACCTTCCGCTGGAGCGACCTCTTCCCCGCC
>NZ_QWLA01000133.1 GCF_003574095.1 Calidithermus roseus | reverse complement strand
GTCCCCATCCCCCCGGCCCTCGACTTCTCCAGCCCTAGGCCCCTGGGCGACCTGGCGCTCGATCACGTGTTCGGCGGTTGGGAGGGTGCGCTGAGGCTCGAGTGGCCCCACAGCGGTGTGCGGGTGGAACTCGAGGCCGACCCCATCTTCTCGCACCTCGTGCTCTTCACCGCCCCTGACGGCACCGTAGCCCTCGAGCCCGTCTCCCACGCTACCGACGGCTTCAACCTGATGGACCGGGGCTGGCCCAATACCGGCGTGCGGGTGCTGGAGCCGGGCGAAAGCCTCTCGGGCGAGGTGCGGATGAGGATCAGGGCGGATGGGTGGTAGGGGGTGGTGGGGGCGCGTGGTGAATCTCTCTCCGGCGGCGGGAGGGAATATCCCCCCAGCCCCCCTTGTTAAGGGGGGAACAAGGCGTCCGGCGTCTTGCGTACGACGTAGGACGTATGACGCACGACCTACGCCCGGCGTTCGGCTACCGGCTATTGACCCCACAGGAGTCCTATGAAACCCGTCAGTATCGGCATCGATCTGGGGACCAGCGGCCTCAAGGCCCTGGCCCTCACCCCCGAAGGCCACAGCGTGGCCGAGGCCAGCGCGTCCTACCCTTTGCTCACCCCCCGGCCCGGCTGGACCGAGCAGAAGCCCTCGGACTGGCTCGAGGCCACCCGGCAGGCCCTCGGCGAACTGGCCGGGAAGCTCGAGGCCGCGGGCTATACCCCCGTTGCCCTGGGGCTCTCCGGGCAGATGCACGGGGCGGTTTTCCTCGACGCCTGGGGCGAGGTCATCCGGCCTGCTCCGCTGTGGAACGACCAGCGCACCGCCGAAGCCTGCGCCGAGATCGAGGCGGCGGTTCCGCGGCCTGAGCTCATCCGTCGCACCGGCAACCCGGCGGTGACGGGGTTTCAGCTCCCCAAGCTCATCTGGCTGCGCCGGGCCGAGGGGGAGAACTTCGCCCGCACCCGGCGGGTGCTCCTGCCCAAGGACTACCTGGCCTTCGCCCTCACCGGCAACGCCGCCACCGAGCCCTCCGACGCCTCGGGCATCGGGGGGCTGAACCTGGCCGCGCAGGACTGGGACGCCGAGGTGCTCGCGGCTTTGGGTCTGAGGAGCGAGCTATTTCCCGAGGTGATCCCCTCGCACGGCGTGGTGGGTGGCCTCCGGGCCGATTGGGCGCGGGTTACGGGTCTGCCCGAGGGTTTGCCGGTGGTCGCCGGGGCGGGCGACAACGCCGCCGCCGCCATCGGACTGGGGCTCTCCAGCGCCCGTCCCGGTGTGGGCAGCGTTTCGCTGGGAACGTCGGGCGTGATCTTTTTGCCTCTCGAGCGCCCCACCCCCGACCCCCAGGGCCGCATCCACCTCTTCTGCCACGCCGACGGCGGCTACCACCTCCTGGGGGTGACCCTGGCCGCCGCCGGAAGCCTGCAGTGGTACCGCGACCGGCTGGCCCCCGGCGTGGCCTTCGACGCGCTGATGCAGGAAGCCGCCGCCGTGGCCGCCGGAAGCGAAGGGCTGCTGTTCATGCCCTACTTGGCCGGGGAGCGCAGCCCCCACCTCGACCCGGACTTGCGCGGGGCCTGGCTGGGCCTGAGCCTGGCCCATACCCGAGGGCACCTCACCCGCGCCCTGCTCGAGGGCGTGGCCTTCAGCCTCAAGGACGTGCTCGAGGTCATGAAGCCCCTGGCCACCATACGCCAACTGCTGGCCATCGGCGGCGGGGCCCGCTCCGAGGTGTGGCTCTCCATCCTCTCGGCGGTGCTGGGGGCCCCCCTGGCCCGCACCCCCATCGAGGAGGGCCCGGCTCGAGGGGCGGCCCTGCTCGGCCTGGTCGGGGCTGGGGTCTACCAGAGCGTCGCGGAGATGCTGGAAGCCACCGCACCCGAGGCCCAGGCCATCCCTGCCTACTCCGAGCCCGCCTATGCCGCAGCCTACGAGCGCTTCAAGGCGGGTTTCAGGGCGGTGGGGAGCCTGGCTCGAGGGGCATGAGGGTAGTACTTCGCCGCAGGCTATTTGCGGGCAGCTGGATCAGGCCCCACATGCGCCCGGTGATCCCCTGCTCGCGGCGGTGGGAGAAAAAGCGGGGGTCGTGAAGGGTGTCGGCTCCCAGGGTCCAGAAGTGCTCGCTTCGGATGCCCAGGCTCAGGGCCTGCTGCCGCAAGGCCGAGGCCAAGTCGAGGCAGAAGCGGCCTGGGGCGCTGGGGTCGGGACGGAAGGTTTCGAGGCCCGCCTGGGCGAAAGCTTCGGCCACCTCCGGCCCCACCTGAAACCCTGGCCCTGCCCCTGGACCCAAGGCTACCCGGATGTCCCGTGGGCGGCTGCCATAACGCTCTTGCAAAATCTCCAGCGCCGCCGGAAGGATGCCCGCCACGGTCCCCCGCCAGCCTGCGTGCAGCGCCCCCACCACCTGCCGCATGGGGTCGTAGAGCAGCACCGGGTAGCAATCGGCCACCCCCACCCGCAGCAAGAGTCCCGGCGTATCCGTCAGCAACCCGTCCCCCTGCCACACACCCGGCCCCTCGACCGCGTGCACCACGCTCCCGTGAACCTGATCGAGCGCGGCGACGGGCGGATGCCCAAAGTGCTCCAGCACCCGGCGCTGGTTCTCCCGCACGTGCTCGGGGTGGTCGCCGGTGGAAGGGGAGAGATTAAGGCTGGCATAAGGCCCCTGGGAAACCCCGCCCTCGCGGGTGGTGAAGCCGTGGGGGACCTCGAGCAGGGGAGAAGAGAGCAGCACAAAGCCTATCCTAAGTCACCCCGCGGCGGGTGTAAGTGCGGGCACCTCGGACGGAATTATCCGTCGTTGGAGGCACTCAAAAGCCGCTTCTCTTTGGCTTTGCACCGGCTCGAGGTGGCGTGCCGCGTAAAATACGCCCGTGACTTCGGCCCTGCTCATCGTGTTCGCCTTCATGCTGGGGGCGGTGATCGGCTCCTTTCTCAACGTGGTGATCTACCGCCTCCCCGCGCGCAAGTCGGTAGTGTTCCCGCCCTCGAGCTGCCCCTCCTGCGGAACTCGCCTGGGGCCTGCCGAACTCGTGCCCATCTTCTCCTGGGTGCTCCAGCGCGGACGCTGCAAGCACTGCGGGGCGCGGATTTCGGCCCGTTACCCGGCGGTCGAGGCCCTCACCGGGCTGCTCTTCGCAGCAGCGGCCTGGCTGCGCCCGGAGCTGCCTGAGCTGGTCCTGGTCTGGGCCTTCATCGCCATCTTGGTGGTGCTCTCCTTCATCGACATCGACACCTACACTGTGCCAGACGGCATTAACTTCGGCGGGCTCTTTCTGGGTCTTTTGGCGGCGGCCCTATTGGCCTTCCCCCGACCCTTCAACCAGGCCCTCGATGCGGCCCTGATCTGCGCGGGTGTCGTCGCCCTCATCGGCAGCTATGGTTCGCTGATCGTGCGGCGTGGGCGCGACGGCAGGCGGGAGTTCCCCGTGGGCCTGCACACCCTGCACCTCGCGGCGATGGTGGGGGCCTGGTTTGGCCCGGCGGCGGGGCTGGTGGCGGGCTTTGTCAACTGGGCCCTCAACGCCCGCACCAGGCGGGTGTGGGCCCTGCCCGACGGCCTCACGCTGGGGCTGGCCGCGCTGGGGCCCGTCGTGGCCTACCTGCTCCCGGACTGGCCTTTCGAAAGCCTGCGCGGGCTCCTGATCGCGGCGGGCGGGCTGGCCCTGACCGGCGGCCTTTACTGGGCCTTCCAACCCGAGGGCGAGGAGGACGAGGACGAGGGGGAGGTGGTAGTGATGGGCTTCGGCGATGTGAAGCTGGCCGGGCTCTTGGGG